>CAITZZ010000029.1 GCA_903897005.1 uncultured beta proteobacterium
CGGCAACGAAATAGCCGACTGGTGGCGGACCCGTGATCGGGTGGCTTACAGACCGGTCAAAGGCGGCGGCAGGAGTCTTGCCTTTGATGTACGTTCCCCTGGCAACGTGAAGGGCATCACATTTTTTGTGACGCACCACGCGATGGATATGCCTCCAAAATCAATCAAGGCGATCGAGGGAAACTTGCCGATTCCCGAACTCAAACGGGTTGACGCCTACCATTCGGCTCTGATTTTCCGGCAGGAACTCAAAGCAGGCCGCTATGCCTATAGCCTCGAGTTCTAGAGCCTGGTTCCACACTTTCCCTACTGGAAAAACCGGCTCTGAGTTGTAAGATTTCAAGTCTGTTTATAGGCATTGGAAACAATGTGTTAGCAAGCTGTCCAGCAGAGATTTCAACTGGGAGAATGACGCCGACGATCGTGAACTTGTAATCGTGTGGAAGGCGCTGGATGAAAAGATTTGAGTTTCGCCGGATCGGCGTTGCCAGTGAACAGAACAGTTCCCGGCCGAGCTTGCATGATTGCCTCGAAGCAGTGCTGCCGCTAGCAGATATTTTGATGCGCGATGTGCTTGATGGCCTTGCCAGTGCTGCAAGCAGGACGACGTTCAATAGTGCGTTTTCTGGCCCGGTCCCGTTAAGTCAGGCAATGGCGGATTTGCTGTGCTGTGAGGCGCCCCTGGTGACCGAGACCTTTGTTGTCCAATTGAAACTTGCTGTCTACGGCAGCAATTCAAGAGACTTTGCGAGCAGACCCCTGGGAAGTTTTGCCGATCTGGAACTCCTCAGTAGTGAGCAGATTGATGCCAGTATCGAGTTTGCCCTGGCGCTGCAGGAAGTGTCACGCGGCGTTGAAGATGTGCTGCCGGCGCTTGACGCCCTGGTCAGTAGCATCTCCGGCTGGACTACGGTTCAGCCCTTGCTTAATCCGCTGAAGGTCGAGGTTTTTGTTCAGGCTTTGGTGGCGTGTTTGAAGCAGTTTGTGCCCGACCCGGATGTCCGGGCTGCATTGCTTATCCCCAGCGCAGGTCTGCTTGGTGTCAAACTGCAACAGTTCTATCTTGAAATTTGTGACTGGTTGCGATCGCATGGCGTAGAGCCGTCGTTCTCGGTTGGGACCAGTCTGGGCGGTGAAAATGCCGTGGTCGCGAGAGGACGCAACAGTTCGGTAAGCCGCACCGTCACGACGTTTGACCGGCTGCGAAGGTTGTTATCTGGTGGGGCTCAGAGTGGTATGGCCGGCCACGGGCAGGACTTTTTGCCCACGGTGCCGTTCTCTTATGTGGCGCTGGAAGAGTTGAAGTTGATCAAACCGATGATGCGACGGTTGCGGCAACGTGAAAACCGCTTGGATGAAGTTGCCGTTACCCACGAAGAACTCGGCGCGCAGATATTGGCAGAACAGGCCAGGCTCAGGCAATTGAGCAGGCAGTTGGGTGAGGAGGTGGTTCGTCTTATGTTGGACATGCTTGCTCAGGACGAGCGACTGCTGCCCAGGGTGCGCGGTCTCGCCGCCGAACTGGAGCCGGTGCTGCTGGCAATAGCCGGCTCGGATCCTCGCTACTTCACTGATCATCAACACCCCGCCCGGCAGGTTCTGGACTGGCTTGTTGGTCGGGCTCGGTGCTTCGAGTCGGACGATGACCCAGGGTTGGAGCCGTTCCTGCGATCCGTCTCAATCGCCATTGATGGCTTGAAAAGTTCAGCCACTGATGCCGCCGGTTTTGCCACGGCGCTGCGCAGACTTCAGGATAGGCTCCAAAGCGTCCCGCCGGCTTTTGCCGCGTTGTGACTTAAACGCGCTGCGGACAAGTTGTGCCGGTCGATGCGTCGATAATGCTGGTTTTACATACCGCGATTCCCCGCAAATTCAATGGCTCAATACGTATTTTCCATGAATCGCCTCGGCAAGATCATTCCGCCGAAGCGTTTCATTCTCAAAGACATCTCGCTTAGTTTCTTTCCGGGTGCCAAGATTGGCGTGTTGGGAACCAATGGATCTGGTAAGTCGACACTGCTCAAGATCATGGCAGGTGTTGACAAGGAATTTGAAGGTGAAGCGATTCCGATGGCCGGTTTGAATATTGGCTATTTGCCTCAGGAACCGCAGTTGGACCCCACGCAGACCGTGCGTGAAAGCGTGGAAGCGGGCATGGGGGACCTGCTGGCAGCAAAGAACCGTCTGGAAGAGATTTATGCAGCCTATGGTGAGGAAGACGCCGATTTTGATGCCTTGGCCGAAGAACAGGCCAAGATGGAGGCCATCATAGGCAGTGCCGGAGCCGATTCAGAGCATCAACTCGAAATTGCGGCTGACGCGCTGCGCCTGCCGCCGTGGGATGCCACGATTGGTGTGCTGTCAGGGGGAGAAAAACGTCGCGTCGCCCTGTGTCGCTTGCTGTTGTCCAAGCCTGATATGCTTTTGCTGGACGAGCCTACCAATCACCTGGACGCTGAATCGGTCGACTGGCTCGAGCAGTTCTTGCTGCGCTATCCGGGGACGGTGGTGGCGATCACCCACGATCGCTATTTTCTCGACAACGCCGCTGAGTGGATCCTGGAACTCGATCGTGGCGCTGGAATGCCTTACAAGGGCAATTACAGTGCCTGGCTGGAGCAAAAGCAGGAGCGCCTGACGCAGGAACAAAAGGGCGAAGAGTCACGCGCCAAGGCGCTCAAGAAGGAACTCGAATGGTCGCGCCAAAACCCGAAGGCGCGACAGGCCAAGAGCAAGGCCCGACTGGCACGGTTTGAGGAACTGTCCGACTTCGAGTATCAAAAGCGCAATGAGACCAATGAGATCTTCATTCCGGTGGCCGAGCGCCTTGGCAATGAAGTGATCGAGTTCGTCAATGTCAGCAAGTCGTTTGGGGACAGGTTGCTGATTGACAACCTTAGCTTTAAGGTTCCCGCGGGTGCCATCGTCGGCATCATCGGGCCCAATGGCGCCGGCAAGTCAACCTTGTTCCGGATGATTGCTGGTCAGCAAAAGCCTGATAGCGGTGAGGTCAAGGTGGGTTCCACGGTCAAGATGGCGTTTGTCGATCAGAACCGTGACAGTCTTGCCAACGAAAAGACGGTCTGGGAAGATGTGTCGGATGGACTTGACATTCTCAATGTTGGCAAGTTCCAGATGGCCAGCCGTGCCTATTGCGGTCGCTTCAATTTCAACGGTGCGGATCAGCAAAAACGTGTTGGCACCCTTTCAGGCGGCGAGCGCGGCCGGCTGCATCTTGCCAAGACCCTCATCGCAGGAGGCAACGTGCTGATGCTTGACGAGCCGTCGAACGATCTGGACGTGGAAACCCTGCGCGCCCTGGAAGACGCTTTGCTTGAATTTGCCGGTTCCATCATGGTGATCAGTCATGATCGCTGGTTCCTTGACCGCATTGCCACCCACATCCTGGCCTGCGAGGGCGACAGTCAATGGACGTTTTTTGACGGCAATTATCAGGAATACGAAGCCGACAAGAAAAGGCGTCTGGGCGAAGAAGGAGCCAAACCCAAGCGCATGCGGTTCAAGGCGCTGAAGTAGACGTCGGCCGCAGATCTGTTGCTGATGGCCAGTGCAGACCATCGCAGGTGATGCCGCTCGCCGCCATGACGGCGCGCACAACAGCCATGGCCGTCACTTCAGCGGCCAGAGTACTGAGCAGCATCATGTCGGCTGGCTTGCCGGCTTTGCCGGTTCCCAGCGCAAACAAAGTATCGCCATCGGAGAGGGTATGGACCGGGTTGATGCTGCGGGCCAGTCCGTCATGCGCCACCAGCGCCAAACGGTGTGCCTGGGCCTTGGTCAATACCGCATCGGTCGCAATGACGCCAATGGTTGTGTTGGTCCCGGCCATCACCGGCTTGGGTGAGTCGCCAGCAATGAGGGCAGCGCGGCTATCGACCATAGCGGCGCCGTCAGCGGTTCTGGCGCCGGCCAGCAGCAGTCCGGTGGCAGGGTTGATGATGTCGCCCAAGGCGTTACAGGCAATGATGGCCCCCACGGTAATACCGTTTACCGTCATTGACGCACTGCCTATACCACCCTTCATGGCGCGTCTCAATCCGAAAATCTTGCCTACCAGGGCACCAGCCCCGGCGCCGACATTTCCTTCCAACGGTCGTTGGCGACTGGCTGCAACACAGGCCGCGTAGCCGGCCTGGGCATCCGGTCGGATCCTGGCGTTGCCGACGGGCAAATCAAACAGAACCGCTGCCGGCACGATCGGTACCAGACCGAACCCCACGGGCAGGCCGATCTGCTGCTCCTCCAGCCACTGCATGACGCCACTGGCCGCATCCAGCCCCCAGGCACTGCCGCCGGCCAGCACGATGGCATGTACACGGTCTACCAGGTTGGAAGGGTGCAGCAGGTCGGTCTCCCGCGTGCCCGGCGCTGCGCCACGCACGTCGACGCCGGCCACAGAGCCGTCTGGCGTGATGATCACGGTACAGCCAGTCGGGCGACGTGTGTCGGTGAAGTGACCGACTGCCAGGCCCGCCACGTCCGTGATCGAGCCTGGCTGACTGTTTGCGGTCCACATGTCGGGCACTTGCGTCAATGGCCCAGAATCTTGGACAGGAAGTCCTTGCTGCGTTCGTTCTGCGGGTTGTTAAAAAAGTCGTTTGGATTGTTCTGCTCGACGATCTGACCCTGGTCCATAAAGATCACACGGTCGGCCACAGCCTTGGCAAAACCCATTTCATGAGTAACACAAAGCATGGTGATGCCCTGGCTCGCCATTTCAACCATCACGTCAAGTACTTCCTTGATCATTTCGGGATCCAGCGCCGAAGTTGGCTCGTCAAACAGCATGATCTTGGGTTTCAGGCAAAGCGCCCGCGCGATGGCGACACGCTGTTGTTGCCCACCGGAGAGTTGCAGCGGGTACTTTCCAGCCTGCTCCGCAATGCGCACACGTTGTAATTGGATCATCGCCTTTTCCTCGGCGTCCTTTTTCGGCATCTTGCCCACCCACATGGGTGACAGGGTCAGGTTCTCAAGAACCGTCAGGTGCGGGAACAGATTGAATTGCTGAAAGACCATGCCGACCTTTTTTCGGATGTCATCAATCACCTTGACATCGTCGGTCACTTCAGCGCCATCGACAAAGAGGTGGCCCTCCTGGTGTTCTTCAAGTCGGTTGATGCAGCGAATCAGTGTTGATTTGCCGGAACCCGATGGCCCGCAGATGACGATACGTTCACCCTGCGCCACGCTCAAATCAATATCGCGCAAGACGTGGAAATTGTTGCCGTACCACTTGTTCAGTTTTTCGAATTTGATAATGGGTTCTGCCATGATGAACTCTTGAATTAGGTCTCGTTGATTCGGTTCTTTTTGAACAGCGCTGCTTCAGCGCTGCGTGCCGCGGTTGACCTGCTTCTCGATCCACAGGCTGTAGCGCGACATGGAAAAACAGAAGATGAAATAGATCATCGCGATGAAAAGATAGCCCTCGATCCGGAACGGGCGCCAGTTGGCATCGGAATTCATGGCCATGCCCATGGCACCCGTCAGTTCGTACAAACTGACAATAGCCACCAGCGATGTGTCCTTGAAAGTCGAAATGAAGTTGTTCATGATTCCTGGTACCACCATGGCCAGGGCCTGCGGCAGAACAATCTTGCGTTGTGTCTGCCAGTACGACAGACCCAATGTGGCGGCCGCCTCGATCTGACCTTTCGGGATCGCCTGCAAGCCGCCGCGGATGACTTCTGCCATGTAGGCTGCAGCAAACAGAGTGATACCCGCCAGCACACGCACCAGTACGTCAATCGAGAATCCCTGAGGCATCAAGAGGGGAAACATGAAGGAAGCCATGAACAGGACCGAGATCAGCGGTACGCCACGAATGAGTTCGACATAAATGGTGCACAAACTGCGAATGGCTGGCATGCCGGAACGGCGACCCAAGGCAATAAACAAGGCAAGCGGGAAGGCCATCGTCATGCTCAGGGCCGCCAGCAAGATCGTCAGTGGCAGGCCGCTCCACAGATCGGTATCTACCTTGGACAAGCCCAATACGCCACCGCGCATCAGCATAAAGTAGAACGACAGGCCAACCACCCATACTGCGGCCAGCCAGGGCTTCCAGCAGGCACGCATGCAACTGGCAATGATCAGCGCCAGCAAGACCACGGTACAGATCAGTGCCCGCCAGTGCTCTGCAAAGGGATAGCGGCCAAAAATGATGAAACGGAATTTTTCGCGAACGACGCCCCAGCAGGCACCACTGGCTTCGTGGCAGACTGTGTAGTCGGCCACCCAGACTGAATCCACAAGGGCCCATCGAAAGAGAGGTGGCAACAGGGCCAGCAGGACCGCACCGATGGCAAGCGTGCCTAGCCCGGTCTTCCAGTCGTTGAACAGATTGATCCGGCACCAGGCGATCCATCCCTCGGTCGAGATGGGAGCAGGGCGGGCGCCGACGGATTGAAACGTTTGCACACTCATGGTCTGTCCTTAACGTTCTTTGATGGCGGCACGTGCGTTGTACCAGTTCATGAGTAAGGAGGTGAACAGGGAGGTGCTCAGATAGACCAGCATGATGATGGCGATGCACTCTACAGCGCGGCCCGTCTGGTTGATGGCCGTGTTGGCAATAGAAACCACATCCGGGTAGCCGATAGCCACAGCCAGTGAAGAATTTTTGGTAAGGTTCAAGAACTGATTGGTCATCGGAGGAATGATGACGCGCAAGGCCTGTGGCAGCATCACCAGGCGCATCGTCTGGCCACGGGTCAACCCAAGAGCGCTGGCCGCCTCGGCCTGACCTGCCGCAACCGATTGGATGCCGCTTCGCACGACTTCTGCAACAAAGGCTGCCGTATAGATGGTCAGCCCCAACAGCATCGACAGGAACTCAGGTGTCAGTGATCCGCCATGTTCGACCGCAAATTCGCCTTGCATGGGTTTGTCCATTGCGGTCGGTGCGCCACCGAAAAGCCAGCCCATCACGCCGACTGCAAGGACAATCGCGAGCGGCAACAGGAACATGCTCTGAGGCTGCCCCGTCTGTTCAAATCTGCGTCGCGCAGAGCGGCGGTAGGCCCAGGCGGCGATCAGACCAACCAGCATGCCAATGGCAGCCCATACATGACCGTTAGCCCAGACTGGAATCGGAAAATTGAGTCCGCCCTTGCTGAGGAATACCGGTCCCACGATCCACGGCTGGTTGGCGGCCGGAAGAACTTCGGTAAACATCAGGTACCACATGAGCAGTTGCAGCAGGACCGGAATATTGCGGAAGAATTCGACGTACGCGACGCACAGGCCGCGGACCAAGGCATTTCGTGAAAAACGTCCGACACCTATCAGCGTCCCCAGGATTGTCGTGAAGACGATGCCAACGACAGCAACTCGTAGCGTGTTGACCATGCCGACCAGGTAGGCACGCCAGTAGGGTTCGCCGGAATCAAAGGCGAACAGGCTCTCGCCTATGTCAAAGCCGGCCGAGCCGGTTAAAAAATCAAAACCACTCTGAATACCGCGTGCCCGCATATTGGTCGCGGTATTGTTCGCGAGGTACAAGACCATGATGCCAATGACGGCGACTGCGACGATCTGGTAAACCAGGGCACGAAACGCCTGGCTGCGCCACGACCAGGGCTTTTTTGGCGGTGAGTGAGAAGTCGCGGTCATGGGGTCTCTTGATTTGAGTTGCGATACTTTTTAAATGGAAAAGGGCAGCGCAAGATGCATCTGCCCTTGAATAGTGAACAGGGTACTGGCCTAGCCTGCACCCTGTTCAGGTGCAGCTTAACGGATCGGCGGAGCGTACTGGATGCCACCCTTGTTCCACTGGTTGTTCAAGCCACGGGGCAATTGCAGTGCCGACTTGGGGCCGACATTGCGCTCGAAGATTTCGCCGTAGTTGCCGGTTGCCTTAACCGCACGTGCCATCCATTCCTTGTCCAGACCCAGCAGTTTCCCGGTGTCTTCTGTCGTTCCGAGGATGCGACCTATTACCGGGTCCTTGCTATTGGCTTTGAGCTCATCGACATTGGCTGCGGTAACGCCGTATTCTTCGGCTTCAAGCAGGCCATAGATTACCCACTTGACAATGGCCGCCCACTCGTCGTCGCCACGACGCACCAGTGGCCCGAGCGGTTCCTTGGAAATCAATTCCGGCAATATCAGGTGGTCAGCCGGATTTTTGGCCGACTTGTTCCGCACCGAAGCCAGGCCGGAAGCGTCCGTGGTGTACGCCACACAGCGACCGGAGAAATAGGCACCTTCCACTGCGTCAAGTTTTTCAAAAACAACAGGTTTGACATTCAATCCGTTGGCCTTGGAAAAATCGGTCAGGTTCTTCTCGGTCGTTGTGCCGGACTG
The DNA here is from genome assembly GCA_903897005.1 of uncultured beta proteobacterium. GTDB lineage: Bacteria > Pseudomonadota > Gammaproteobacteria > Burkholderiales > Burkholderiaceae_C > Rhodoferax. Next base: position 8,332 of record CAITZZ010000029.1, read on the forward strand.
GACGCAAATGGTTTGGCCCTTGAGCTGTTTGGCATTCTTGATCTTGCTCTTGACTGGCACCATGAAGCCCTGGCCGTCATAGTAGGTAACGGCGGTCTGGCTCAACCCGAGCGACGCGTCTCGTGTCAAGGTGAAGGTGGTGTTGCGCGAGAGAACGTCAATTTCCCCCGACTGCAGTGCGGTAAAGCGGGCCTGGGCAACCAGTGGAACATACTTCACTTTTTCGCTGTCACCCAAAGTGGCAGCAGCCACCGCGCGGCACACATCAACGTCAATGCCGGCCCATTTTCCACCAGAGTCTGCGGCACTGAAACCAGCCAAGCCAGTATGTACGCCACATATCACCTGGCCACGCGCCTTGATTCCATCAAGCGTTTTGCCTGCCTGCGCCGGGGTCGCTACCATGGCACCCATGGCGGCTACGACGGCGACGATGGTCTTAAGATTGTTCAGATGCATTTACGTTACTCCAGATAAAAGTTGAATCAACAAAATTGGCGCGCAAGCACGCGACGAGAGTTATCCCAGACGCCCACTTTAACAGCCGCCGTAAGGGGCACGCATCGGGGTTTACTCTTGCAGCAAATGCAAAAACTTCAGCGGTAGGTGCATCCTTGGCGATTATGCAAGGTGAGATCAAGCACGTATTGTGCCAACAATTGCAAGTGCCTCTGGTTCCCGGGAATGGAGCATCTTGCCAATCGGGCTTCCAGCGCCCCAACTTTGGGCGTCAAGCCCACCTGTCGTGCGCACCATCGTTGCGGGCCGTGGTGCCGGGGTGCAGTGGGCGGACCAGGCCTGCGGGCAGTTGCGGCAAGGACCTTGTGGTGTCTAAGGTGCAAGACGGAACACCAACATTTCCTGAAAAATCAAAAATCTATCGTGCATTTGCTCCCTGTCATCGGAAATTGTTGGCGAATATCAAGCCAAACTCTAGTCCGTTCGTTCCGGCGAGACTACTGCAGGTGGGAGACACGGCCGTCAAGCCTGAAAGGCACGGTTGGTCTCGATTGAGAGACCAATAGTGCAGGCCTCCAAGTCCGTTTGTCGCGACAAATCGCCCCAGCGTGCGCGCGTCGTTCAAGGAAAAAATGTTGTCTGTCACGTCATTGACGCCAATCATCGGCGTTAGCTCAATGCGCCGCAAGGGCACACTGAATTCACGGCTGAAATTTTCGGCCACCAGGATAGCGGATGCTGCCATATTGCACCTGCTGAATTCGACAACGCAATTGTCAGGCTTGGCTTCACCGTAGTTCATGACCATCAGATTGATAAAGTAGTTCTTGAGGCCAACCTCGGAAATTGCTTTCATCACCTGTTTGCCGAGCGAGTTCAAGGTGGCCTTGCCATCCTCCGCCGATACCTGCGTTGCCAGAGTGAAACTTAGGCGTAGGTGGGGGTGCAGTCGAGTCGCGTGTTGCGCCTGGGTAAGCAGGTTCTTGATGTCCATTTCAGATTGACCGGATTCGATATCGAAGTCAACTCCCAGCAAATGGCGGGATCCATAGCGAGCGATGAACTTCTCCATGCCTTGCTCGCTGCTGCAAGTAAAGATGCCAGCCGTGCCACCCGTTGAAATAACGTAGTCGATGCCATTGCGCTGAAATAACTTGATGTTCGAGTCAGCGATTGCCTGACCAGCAACCCCGTTCCAGTGCTCGTTGCCGCATTCGCCGGTCGCGAATGCCAGCGTTAGCGCTTTGATACCTTCGGGAACAGGTCTCGTTGGTGGTTCAAGCCAGTTCATGTCGAAGGTGGATGACGACGACTTTGTGGTTGGCGCTAAGGACGGCAATGGAACATTGACGTCAAGGTAAGGGCTAAAAAGAAATTCGGTCATCGCGCAGCGAGTTGATGACAGGCAACTGTAAAACTCAGATGTCGCAGGGACGGTCAAACCCATGGTCGCTATGACATACAGAGACAGTCCCATATGTGCGAGCACGGTCTTTGAAGTGGCAGCTATTTTCATATGATTGAAGGCATATTGAACCACCTTGTAGCAAGCCTCTGGGTACCAGATATTCTTTCGGCTCGCCTTTCCGATTAATGAATTTTCGGGAGCACAATTTACCTCTTGTGTCATTTGTTGGAATGTATTATGAATCGCCACCGTTTTCAGGAGGACAATTTTGGCGTGGTGCCGCCTGACAGTATTGGGATTTGTCCACAACGCATTCGACGCTTGGTTGACGCTCTGCAGGCGGAGGTGGACCGTCAGCGCCTGCCCGGTGCCGTGGTGCTGATCGCACGCCACGGAAAATTGGCATTGTTTGAAAGCCTGGGTGTGCTCGACCCGGCGACGGGCACGCCTATGGAGCGGGATGCGATCTTTCGCATTTACTCCATGACAAAGCCTGTGGTTTCAGTGGCCGCCATGATGCTGATGGAGCAGGGAAAACTGTTGCTGAGCGACCCGGTCGCCAGGTACCTGCCGGAGTACGCCAATCAAAAAGTCGCGCGTCAGGTGGAGGGCGTACTCCAATTGCAGGAAGTACGGCAGATGGCGACGGTTCAGGACTTGTTGCGGCACACTGCCGGCCTGACCTATGAATTCATGGGCAACAGCTCGGTACAGCGGCAGTATGCGCAGAACCGGATCGGCTCACGTGAGCGAAGCAACGCCGAGTTCTCCTTGCAACTTGCTGCATTGCCACTGATGTTTGAGCCTGGCACGGCATGGGAATATGGGCGCTCGACCGACGTCTTGGGTCGCCTGATTGAGGTGATCAGCGGGACCACGCTCGGTGCCTACTTGCGAGAAAACATCTTCGCTCCCTTGGGCATGGATGAGACCTGGTTTTCTGTGCCGCAGCAGCATCAATACCGAATTGCCGAACCTTTCCCCCGTGATCCCGACGGTGCCATGCAGATGCGCTTGGTTGACTTGCGTGAGGATCCCGCTATGGAGTCGGGTGGCGGGGGGCTGGCGTCAACCGCGCTTGATTACGCACGCTTCATGCAGTTCATGTTGAATCGGGGTGAACTCGATGGTGTACGTTTGCTCGGATCGCGAACCGTGGCCTACATGACCACAGATCATCTTGGATCAATTCCAGTAAACAGTGGTGCTTCGCGCGAATTGCTTCCCCTAGGCTATGGCTTCGGTCTGGGCATTGCGGTTCGCAAGGAAACAGGCTTGGCTACCGAGCCTGGGTCTGTCGGTGCCTACTACTGGGGCGGGATGGCCGGGACCACTTTCTTTGTTGACCCGGCGGAAGATCTATTTGCCTGCCTGATGTTGCAGGCACCCAATCAACGCGAGTACTACCGCAGGCTGTTTAGAAACCTGGTTTACGCCACGCTGCTGGACTAGGGCGCGCGACCCCACCCACATAGGGCAGGGCGTGCCGGCAAGGCCTACAGATTGTCAGTAAAGCTGCGCAATTTGTCGGATCGCGACGGGTGTTTTAGCTTGCGCAACGCCTTGGCTTCAATCTGGCGGATGCGCTCGCGCGTGACGTCGAATTGCTTGCCTACTTCTTCCAGTGTGTGGTCGCTCGTCATTTCAATGCCAAAACGCATGCGCAGCACTTTGGCTTCGCGTGGCGTCAGGCTGTCCAGAATGTCTTTCACGACATCGCGCAGACCCGCCTGCATGGCCGCCTCCATTGGCGCCGTGTTGGCGCTGTCTTCAATGAAGTCGCCCAGGTGCGAATCGTCGTCGTCGCCGATCGGCGTCTCCATGGAGATCGGCTCCTTGGCGATCTTCATGATCTTGCGGATCTTGTCTTCCGGGATCTCCATCCGTTCCGCCAGCACGCTCGCATCAGGCTCAAAACCAAACTCCTGCAGATGCTGGCGGCTGATGCGGTTCATCTTGTTGATGGTTTCGATCATGTGCACAGGAATACGGATGGTACGGGCCTGGTCTGCGATCGAGCGCGTGATGGCTTGGCGAATCCACCAAGTGGCATAAGTGGAGAACTTGTAGCCACGGCGGTATTCGAATTTGTCCACTGCCTTCATCAGGCCGATATTGCCTTCCTGGATCAGGTCCAGAAATTGCAGACCGCGATTGGTGTATTTCTTGGCAATCGAAATGACCAGGCGCAAGTTGGCTTCGATCATTTCCTTCTTGGCAGCGCGTGAGGACGACTCGCCCTCATTCATGCGCTTGTTGATGTCCTTGAGTTGATCCAGCGGCACCACCACGCGGGCTTGCAAGTCGGTCAATTTTTGTTGCAGGTCCTGCACCGGCGGGATGTTGCGCCCCATGATGGCGCTCCAGGGCTTGCCCAGCGTGGTTTGCTTTTCAATCCATTTGAGGTTAAGCAGTTGGCTTGCAACCCGGTTGCCATGCTTGTCGCGACCACTGAAATTGGCGATAAAGTGTTCTTGGGGGTACCCGCATTTATCAACGATGATGCGACGCAATTCCCGCTCCTTCTTGCGGATGTCGTCGACTTGAGCACGCACCATGTCGCACAATTTCTCAATCGCCTTGGCAGTAAAGCGAATTGACATGAGCTCTTCGCTCAATAGCTTCTGCGTCTTGATATAGCTCGGTGAGCCGTAGCCTTCCCGGTCATAGATCTTGTGAATCTTCTCGAACAGGTCCCGCAACTTGTCAAACCGGCTCAGTGCCTCGCGCTTGAGTTCTTCAAGTTTTTTTGTCAACGCCTTGGAGCCACCTTTGCCGTCGTCATCGTCAGCGGCGTCGAATTCGTCGAAATCCTCTTCGGCCACATAGTCGTCGGCCTCGTTGGGATTGGAAAAGCCGTCCACAACGGTGGTGATGACGACTTTGCCTTCACGAATCTCTTCGCCCAGACGCAGAATTTCGGCAATGGTGGCGGGAGATGCCGAGATCGCCTCCATCATGGCCATCAGTCCGCCTTCAATACGCTTGGCAATTTCAATTTCGCCCTCGCGTGTCAACAGTTCCACGGTCCCCATTTCGCGCATGTACATCCGCACCGGGTCGGTGGTGCGACCGAACTCGCTGTCTACAGTGGAGAGCGCAGCCTCGGCCTCTTCCTCAGCTTCTTCTTCAGTGGCGGCCGTCGGACCATTGTTGTTGAGCAACAGTGTCTCTGCGTCGGGTGTCTGTTCATACACGGCCACGCCCATGTCGTTTAGCATGGAGATCACGACTTCGAGCGTTTCTGCATCGACCAACTTGTCAGGCAGGTGATCTGAAATTTCTCCATGGGTCAGGTAGCCGCGGGTCTTACCCAGTTTGATCAGGGCCTTCAGACGCAGACGACGCTTGGCGATATCCTCCTCTGACAGCACGGTCTCATCCAGGCCAAACTCTTTCATCAGCGCGCGCTCTTTGGCTTTGCTGATCTTCATGCGAAGGGGTTTGACCTTCTCGCCGGTCGTGATCGGCTCCCCCACCAGGTCGGCTTCGATATCGGCCATGTCCTGGCTGTCTGCTGCGCTGGTCGTTGTCGCCAGCTTGGGCTTGCGGCCGCGTTTGGCGCCGGTCGTACCGGTTGCGCCGATCTGAGCCAAGGGGGCTTTCGGCGGCCGACCTGGCTTCTTCTTCAGGACCAGCTCGCCGGTTGGTGCCGGAGCAGCAGCCCTTTTTACTTCGGAGGCGACAGTTTTGGTGGCGGGCTTGGACGGGTGTGCCACCTTGACTTTTGATTCAGACATCTTTGGGGCTTGTTTGGTCGTCGCTTTTGGCAAGGCTTTGGCGGCAACGGATTTGGCGACGCTCTTGGGCTTGATTTTGGCGCCAGGCCGTGTGCTGGATTGGACGGGCTTCTTGGAGTTTTGAGCAGGCATGAAAAACCTCAGAATTTAGACAACAGACGCATTCAACAAACCGAATCAACGCACTACGTTTGGAGCGTTGTCCGAGTGGCGAAAAAATTGTTTCCGAAGGCAAGATGTGCGGGCGAACATTTGGTGTGCAGTCCTTGCGAAAATTAGCCAGTTGTGAACCATGTCAGCGTTTGGCCGGGTCGGAGGTGCTGCTGTCGCTCTTGCCGAGAATCGAGGGTTGGATTATACCATCAGGTCAATGACGGGTCCACTTGATCTGACGCTACGGCCAAGCTTGCTTCCAACTGACGTCGGCGCGCCTGTAATTCGCGGTAGCGAAGCAGGGCGGATGGGTCCACTTTGGCGTCCTGAATGGCCTGGGTTTCCTGTACTTTCAGGCGTTCAACCAGCATTCGATTCAGAAGGTTGCGCAATTCGGCAAGCGTTGCATCCGCTTCTTCGGCTGGCCCAAGCTCGTAATCTGTCATCAGGTGGACCGCCATCTGCTCTTGCGCGTGTCCCCGCAATCCCTCGCGCAATGCCACCCACGGCTGCGCTCCATGCTCATGCAATTGACCCTCCAGCCAGACAAACAGCGCGCCGTGGGGTTCGGGTAGGTCGCACAGCATCGAGTGGTCCTCAGCCGACAACAAGTCCAGCGCTGCCATGTGGCCCAGCAGCAATCGGGTGGCGTGGTCGGCACGGCTGATTGGCACCGCTCGTCCCGTTAATCGGGGGCGCCGCGATGCACCTTTCGATAGATTCTGCAAATCGCTGCTGCTGAAAGGCATGCCGCCCGAGTGACGTCTTGAAATGACGTGCTGATTAGCATCGTTAACGGAGGTCCACAAGTCAATCAGTTCGGCGCTGGCCAGTTGTACGTGGTCGGCAATTTCGACCAAGAGTTGTCTCTTGAGGGCGCCATCGGGCAAGGGTGTCCACAGGGGGCGGGCACGGCTGGCCAGGTGGGCGCGACCTTCTGCAGTACTTAGCTCGCAGCCTTCACGTGCGGCATCGATCAGGAATCGGCTCAAAGGCACCGCCTCGCTGATGAAACGTGCGAACGCCTCCTTGCCAAACTCACGGATGAAGCTGTCAGGGTCGTGCTCGGACGGCAGAAACAGAAACTTGACGCTGCGCACGTCGCTGGCAAAGGGAAGTGCACCATCGAGCGCTTTTCGCGCCGCCCGTCGCCCTGCATCATCGCCATCGAAGCTGAATATGACAGAGTCCGTAAATCGAAACAATTTTTGCAGGTGCTCGGTTGTGCAGGCGGTTCCCAGCGTCGCCACGGTATTGGGAAAGCCGAGTTGGGCCAGCGCAACCACGTCCATGTAACCTTCGGTCACCAATGCATAGCCATGGTCGCGCAAGGCACTTCTGGCTTCAAACAGGCCATACAGCTCGCGGCCCTTGCTGAAAACGGGCGTTTCAGGTGAATTGAGGTATTTGGGCTTCTCATCGCCCAGGACACGGCCACCAAAGCCAATGCATTCGCCCTTCACGTTTCGGATTGGAAACATGACCCGATCCCGAAAACGGTCGTAGCGTTTTTCGGCTGTGCCGGGTTCATCGTTCAGTATGACCAATCCGCTTTCGACCAGCAAGGGATCGTCATAATTCGGGAAGACACTGGCCAGACTGCGCCAGCCTTCGGGCGCGTAGCCCAGACCGAACTGCCGCGCAACCGCGCCCGACAAACCGCGCCTTTTGAAATAGTCCACCGCTCTGTCGGAGTCCTTCAGATGCTTGCGATAGGCCTGTGCCGCCTTCTCAAGCACGTCGTTCAGAGTGACCTGCTTCTGTCGCTGTTCAGCCGCCCGGGCACGGTCCTGAGGACTGGCATCTTCTTCTGGTACCTGCAAGCCATATTTTTGAGCCAGATCCTTGACGGCTTCGACAAAAGTCATCCCCGTATGATCCATCAGGAAACTGATGGCATTTCCGTTCTTGCCGCAACCGAAGCAATGGTAGAACTGCTTGGTCGGACTGACTGAAAAAGAGGGTGATTTCTCGCTGTGAAATGGGCACAGACCGCTGAAGTTGGCGCCACCCTTCTTGAGCTGCACATAGCGCCCGACGATTTCGACCACGTCGGCGCGCGCTATCAGTTCTTGAATGAAGGTTTGGGGAATGCTCACAGTTCCTATTGTGGCGCAGTCGCACGCCAACCAACGCCTTGCGCGTCATCGGTTGGGTGACGGCTGTGTTCGCGCAGTCCCTAGCGCGGTGCCAGACGAATGGCTCCGTCCAGTCGGATCACTTCTCCGTTGAGCATGTCATTTTCAAATATGTGCACGGCCAACTTCGCATAGTCCAGTGGTGTGCCCAGGCGCGATGGGAAGGGCACGCTGGCGGCCAGTGAATCCTGCACTTCCTTGGGCATGCCGAACATCATGGGGGTGCCGAAGATACCTGGGGCAATGGTCATGTTGCGAATTCCGTTGCGAGCCAGGTCGCGAGCGATCGGAAGTGTCATGCCGACAATGCCACCCTTGGAGGCGCTGTAAGCTGCCTGGCCAATCTGACCGTCATAAGCAGCCACCGACGCGGTAGAAATCATCACGCCGCGCTCACCCGTCGACTCTGGAGCGTTCTTGCACATGGCGTCAGCTGCGAGGCGAATCATATTGAAGCTGCCGATCAAATTGACGGTAATGCATTTGCTGAATACGCCAAGATTGTGCGCGCCGTTCTTGCCCACTGTCTTCTCAGCTGGGGCGATGCCGGCGCAGTTGACCAGACCCATCAATTTGCCCATGGACACGGCCTTGGCCACGACAGCTTGCCCATCACTTTCCTGGCTTACATCGCATTTGACGAAAGCACCACCAATTTCCCGTGCCACAGCTTCGCCTTTTTCGACTTGCATATCGGCAATGAGCACCTGGCCGCCCTTGCTCGCGAGCATACGGGCGGTGCCTTCGCCCAAACCCGATGCGCCGCCCGTAACGATGAATACCTTGCCTGCAATGTCCATAGTGATCTCCAAAAACAATTGACGTTAACGTAAACGTCAATTATCACTCATCCGGAATTTGTTTAGGGCCGATGCGGTGGACAAAAAGTGGTTTTGCGCTTGCTGCTATACTCGCACCTCTCGGGCAATCCTTAGGCGCGTAGCTCAGCTGGTTAGAGCACCACCTTGACATGGTGGGGGTCGTTGGTTCGAGTCCAATCGCGCCTACCAAATTCCGTTTTCACGCAATCTCAGGGTAAACCTTGGGACCCTGCGCTGGGGTGTTCCCTAAAATGTGCTGCAGTGCAATACATTTTTGATGGCCTCAATCCAGGCCACTGGAGTTCCCATGCAAAGCAAAAAAGCCCCCGACGCAAAAGTCACGCAGCGTGTCATCAAAAAGTATCCCAATCGCAGGTTGTATGACACTGCCACTTCAAGTTACATCACTTTGGCGGAAGTCAAGCGCTTGGTGATGGGCAACGAGCCCTTCGCTGTGCGTGATGTCAAGACCGGAGAGGATCTGACGCGCAACATATTGCTTCAGATTATTCTTGAGGAAGAATCCAATGGCTCTCCCATGTTTACCGCTCCGGTGCTGGCCAGTGTGATCCGCTTTTACGGAAATGCGATGCAGGGTTTTATGGGCGGCTATCTGGAGAAAAACATTCAGACTTTGATGGAGGTGCAGGCGAAGTTCTCTGAGCAAGCCAAAGGATTGAGTCCTGAAATGTGGACACAGTTCCTGGCTGCGGAGTCTCCTGCGCTACAGGGAATCATGGGAGGCAGTTTGGAGCAATCTAGAAACTTGTTGCAGCAGATGCAGGATCAGATGCAGAAGCAGACAGGCCAAATGCTGGGTGCCTTTGGGATCAAGCGCTGATCCGTCAATAAACGCAGGGAAATTGAGTTAATGGATGAAGTTATCGAAAGCAGCGATCACACAGCGAGGGTTGGCTTCGTCAGCCTGGGTTGTGCCAAGGCACTGACGGACTCGGAACTGATTCTTACGCAACTGACCGCTGAGGGTTACCAGACCTGCAAGACATTTCAGGGAGCTGATCTTGTCATTGTGAATACCTGTGGCTTTATCGATGATGCGGTCAAGGAGAGTCTGGACACGATTGGTGATGCCTTGGCAGACAACGGCAAAGTTATCGTGACGGGTTGCCTCGGTGCCAAAACACTGGCGGATGGAGCCAATTTGGTGCGACAGTTGCACCCAAGGGTGCTGGCGGTTACCGGGCCGCAGGCGACGCGGGAGGTGATGGATGCTGTGCATGCACATTTACCTCGACCCCATCGTCCATTTTTGGACCTGATTCCAAACTCGTTTGGTATTGCGGGTGTGAAACTCACACCCCGACACTACGCCTATATCAAGATCAGCGAGGGGTGCAACCACCGATGCTCCTTTTGTATCATCCCGTCAATGAGGGGTGATCTCGTATCTCGACCGATTGGCGAAGTGCTGCGGGAGGCTAGGGCCTTGTTTGAGGGCGGTGTCAAGGAGTTGCTGGTGATCAGTCAGGATACTTCAGCTTATGGAGTCGACGTTCAATACCGAACAGGCTTCCATGAGGGTAGGCCGATCAAGACGCGATTGCTGGAACTGGTGCAGGCTCTTGGCGAAATGGCTGAGCCATTTTCTGCCTGGGTACGCTTGCACTACGTCTATCCCTATCCCAGTGTTGATGAGCTGATACCGCTGATGGCCGAGGGCAAGGTATTGCCTTATCTGGATGTTCCCTTTCAGCACAGTCACCCGGATGTACTCAAGCGCATGAAGCGACCCGCCAGTGGCGAAAAAAATATCGAACGCATCCAGCGCTGGCGCGAGATTTGTCCGCAAATCGTGGTTCGCAGCACTTTCATCGCTGGCTTTCCGGGCGAGACCGAGCAAGAGTTTTCCCATTTATTGGACTTTATGCAGGAGGCGAGAATTGATCGTGCTGGCTGTTTTGCCTATAGTTCCGTGCAAGGCGCAGCGGCCAACGATCTCCCAGGTATGCTGCCGCCTGAACTTAGGGAGGAGCGGCGTGCTCGTTTCATGGCGGTCGCCGAGGCTGTTTCAGTGGCCAAACTGAGGCAGCGGCTTGGTTCTACGATGCAAGTCTTGGTAGACGCTGCGCCAGGCCTTGGCAAGAAGGGTGGCTTGGGACGGAGCTACGCCGACGCCCCGGAGATTGATGGCGTTGTGAAGTTGCTGCCACCGGAGAAAATCAGCAAAACTCTGAAGGTGGGTGAATTTACCCGAGCCAGGGTGGTTGGAACTGAAGGTCATGACCTTGTGGCTCAGCCCTTTTGAAGCCTTGCTGTTTCAGCAGGATTCAGGACAACAAAAAAGCCGCTTGTAGTCAAGCGGCTTCTAAGGAAAAAACATCCCGGAAAGCTTGTCAAAGTCTACCGGATTTCAATTATATTGGTGCCCAGGAAGGGACTCGAACCCCCACGAAGTTACTCGCTAGTACCTGAAACTAGTGCGTCTACCAATTCCGCCACCTGGGCATCTCAGGAAAGTGAGTGATTGTATCAAAAATACCAGCCAAACCAGCGGCCTGCTGGACGAAGTTGAAGGAACGGTTCAGGGGCATCGTGACGGTCACGGGTTTGTGTCCCGTGATGACGGTGAGTCCGATATCTATTTGCCACCCAACGAAATGCGTGCAGTCTTGCACAAGGACCGCGTCAGGGTCCGTATCGTGCGCAGCGATCGCAAGGGACGCCCTGAAGGGCGTGTGCTGGAAATCGTCGAACGCACCAATGATTCGATCATTGGCCGCCTGTTGCTGGAGAGTGGCATTTGGATCATGGTTCCGGAGGACAAGCGTTACGGCCAAGATGTACTGATTCCGAAGGCTGCAACCGGAGCTGGCAAGGCGGGGCAAGTCGTTGTCGTTGAACTGACCGAAGCCCCTTCGCTGTATGGTCAGCCGGTAGGGCGTGTGACTGAGGTGCTTGGCGAAGTGGATGATCCGGGTATGGAGATCGAAATAGCGGTGCGCAAGTATGGTGTGCCGCATGAATTCTCTCCCGCCTGCATTGCGCTGGCCCGCACCCTGCCGGAGAAGGTGCGAGCGAGCGACAAGTCGCATCGTGTCGATCTGACAGACGTGCCACTTGTCACCATCGATGGGGAAGATGCGCGTGATTTTGACGATGCCGTCTATTGTGAGCCGGTGAAGATTGGCAAAGGAAAGTCTGCCGTGCAGGGCTGGCGTTTGCTGGTCGCGATTGCCGATGTCAGCCATTACGTGGAGAACGGATCGGCTATTGATGTTGAAGCCTATGACCGCGCGACCAGTGTCTACTTTCCACGCCGCGTGATCCCGATGCTGCCCGAGAAGTTATCCAACGGGCTGTGTTCGCTCAATCCGGAAGTCGAACGTCTGTGCATGGTTTGCGACATGATGGTGAGTGCTGAGGGCGAGGTGTCGGCATACCAGTTTTACCCGGCTGTCATCTGGAGTCACGCACGCTTTACCTATACCGAGGTTGCAGCCATCCTGGCTAATACGCGCGGCCTGGAGGCTGTCAAGCATCAGGACAGGGTGACGGACCTGATCAATTTGCACGGTGTCTATGAGGCACTGCACAAGTCGCGCGTGCGCCGCGGAGCGGTCGACTTTGAGACCGTTGAGACGCAGATCGTGTGTGACGAGACGGGCCGCATTGAGAAGATCGTGCCGCGTACACGCAACGATGCGCACAAGCTGATTGAAGAGGCCATGCTGGCGGCTAACGTCTGCAGTGCCGACTACATCGGTCAGAGCAAGCATGCTGGCCTGTTCAGGGTGCATGAAGGTCCGACACCCGAAAAGATCGAACTTCTTCGAAATTATCTGAAAGCGACAGGCATCGCACTAAGCATCAGTGACAACCCCAGCCCCGGCGAATTTCAAGCCATAGCCGGTGCAACAAAGGACAGGCCGGACGCGCAACAGATTCATTCCATGCTATTGCGCTCGATGCAGCAGGCGATCTACACGCCTGTCAACAAGGGGCATTTTGGATTGGCGTTTGACGCCTACACCCATTTCACAAGCCCTATTCGACGCTATCCTGATTTGCTGGTACACCGGGTCATCAAAGCTATTTTGGCGAAGACCAAGTACCAACTGCCAGAACTTCCGATTCCAGGTGAAGCGCACGCGAAGCTGGCACGGCGCCTTGAAAAAGGACTGGCCTCGCGTGTTGCCGAGCCAGGACAAAAAACCAAAAAACTCAGTCACGAAGCCCAGGGCTGGCTGGCAGCCGGCCTGCATTGCAGTGCCAACGAGCGCCGTGCCGACGAGGCCAGTCGGGATGTAGAGGCCTGGCTCAAGTGCAAGTACATGCGTGAGCACCTTGGCGAGGAGTACGCCGGGGTGGTGAGTTCGGTGACGAGTTTCGGCATATTTGTCACCCTCGACGCCATGTACGTGGAAGGATTGGTGCACATCACCGAGTTGGGTGGTGAGTACTATCGCTTTGACGAAGCGCGACAAGAGTTGCGTGGCGAACGTACTGGCATGCGTTACGCAATCGGTTCGCGGGTCAAAGTGCAGGTAAGTCGGGTTGATCTCGATGGTCGCCGGATTGATTTTCTTCTGGTGCATGAAGGCGAGAGTCTGGTAGCGCGGGCCATGAAAGACAAAGAGGCGCTGCGTGTGGACCGCGGTCCGGATGACGGCGGTGACAAGCAGGACCGATCTGCCATCAAACGTGCGGCCAGAAAGATTTCCGAGCCTCTGGCTCGTGTTTCAAGATCCGGTGGCAGCACATCCAAAACAGGTACCAGACCGGTTGGCGTCAAGGGCAAGGACAAAGGCCACAAATCACGTCGCCGGTCTTGAGCCGACGAGGCATCCATTTTCAGGAAAGATCATGATTTCAAGTTCAAAAGTCGCGATTGTGACGGGTGCTGGCACCGGCATTGGCAAGGCTGCGGCCCTGGCCTTGCTCAATGATGGGTATCAGGTGGTGCTCGCAGGGCGACGTCCGGAGCCATTGGCCGAGGTTGTTGCAGCTGGCGGTGCAATTGAGCGCTGCCTGTCGGTGCCGACCGACGTTTCGGATCCGGACTCGGTGAGGGCTTTGTTTGATGCGACTGTGGCACGGTTTGGCCGCGTTGATGTTTTGTTCAACAACGCCGGGGTTGGTGCCCCCGCCATCCCACTGGAAGAGTTGACGCTGGCGCAGTGGAAGTACGTCGTTGATATCAATCTGACGGGTATGTTTCTTTGTCTGCAGCAGGCTTTCAGGGTGATGAAGTCGCAAACACCGCGTGGCGGACGGATCATCAACAACGGTTCTATTTCGGCAACCACGCCGCGCCCGAACTCGATCGCCTACACCGCAACCAAGCACGCGGTCAAAGGCCTGACAAAGACTGCGTCCCTGGACGGTCGCAAGTACGATATCGCGGTCGGTCAGATCGACGTAGGCAATGCAGCTACCGAGATGGTGCAGCGAATGGCAGCGGGCATTGAACAGGCCAACGGCGCAATTGCCGTTGAGCCTTTGATGGATGTCAACATCGTGGGCCAATCCGTGCTGTACATGGCCAATTTGCCGTTGGAGGCGAACGTCATGTTCCACACGGTGATGGCGACCAAGATGCCGTTTGCAGGTCGAGGCTGAACTCCGTCGCTTTCGGTCTGGCAAGGCGCGATGGCGATTGCCAGTACAGATTGACTAGGCGCAGTTCGAAAGCGCTCCAGCTGTCAACGGGATTTGCGCGGGCCATCGGTCCGCCGACAGGCCATGCCAATAGACCGCGTCGCAGGCAGCCAGAAAAGAGGTCCGTCGAGTGGCCAGCCGCGCGCCTATCATTCCGGCAAGGACATCACCGGTGCCTGCAGTGGCCAATCTGGCGTTACCCGTCGGATTGATGACTGGTGTTTGACCAGGTGATGCGATGATGGTGCCCGAGCCCTTGAGAACGACCGTGCAGTTAAAGCGTCGTGACAAGTCCTCGGCGACTGGCAGTCGATTGGCCTGCACATGTTGTGCACTGCTGTCCATCAATCGGGCGGCTTCCAGGGGATGCGGGGTGAGTACCGTGCTCAGCTGGCGAGCAGCGCGCTGGCACAGCAAAGTCTGCAACTGGGTGTCATTGGCGATTGCGTTGAGGGCATCTGCATCAATCACGAGGCGAGCAGAGCTTGCCAGTATCCTTGCCAGCGGTTCACGCACGGCGTCACCACCACCACAGCCTGCGACGACGGTCATCGCTCTGAAATCGAGTGATTCGATTGGCCTGAACATCAATTCTGGTCGCTGCGTGTCAAGAGCAGTCGCACTGTGCTGAAGCAGTCCAACAAAAACCCGTCCTGCGCCCGCGTGTAGGGCCGCAGACGCAGCCAACAGGGCTGCGCCGGTCATACCGGTTGCTCCTCCAATCACGGCAACGTCGCCATAGCTTCCCTTGTGTGAAGCGTGAAGGCGCAGTGTCTCGCCCGGCGCACCTGCCAGCCAGGCTGTTGGAGTGACGACTGCCTCATCGGTGGTGTTACCTTGAGTGACGTCAAGGTCATCGAGCCAAACCGTCCCCGAACAGTCTCGCCCATGGGCCGTGAACAGTCCTGGCTTGAGTGTGAGCAGGCTCAGTGTGTGATCGGCCTGAACGCAATGTTGCATCAGCGCGCCAGAATCCGCCATTAGCCCGGTGGGAATGTCCACTGCCAGGATGGTTGCAGAACTGCTATTGAGGTGTTCGATCCATGCCGCCATGATCCCTTGCGGAGCACGGGTGCCACCAACACCCAACAGGGCGTCGATACAACAATCAAAGTCGGACGGAGGTCCTTCGGCGAAATCGATCCCTGCAGCGCAGGCGCGTGCATAGGATGCCGCAGTGTCCGGTGGCACAGTGTCAGGTTTGCCCAGCCAAGTGACAAGGACCGACTTGCCCCAGCGCGTGAGGTGAAGCGCCGCTTCCATCCCATCACCACCATTGTTTCCGGGACCACAGGCAATCCAGATGCGTCTGCTGTGCGGGGCAATCGCCATGGCGAGTTGGGCCACCGCCATTCCTGCGCGCTCCATCAGTGAGTGAAGTGGCAAGGCCGTTTGCGCCAAACTTTCCATACGGCGCGTTGCCTCAACGCCGTACAAGGCGTGGCGCTGGCGGAAGTCAACTTTTTGCACAGGACTCAAAACTCGTAACTTTCCCCTTCCCGAGCCAGTCGATAGTCCGGCCCGCCCGGGTGCGGAGGATGGTCGGCCAGAACTTTCTGAAAGACGGCATCCAGCGCTGCGTCACTTCGAGTGGGTTCATGGTGAGTGCAAAACAGAACCTGTGCCCCGGCATGCAGGGCATATTGAATGCTTGAGCTGAAAGTGCCGTGGCCCCAACCCTTCTTGGCAGGATATTCCTGTTCCGTGTAAGAGCAGTCTGCGATCAGTACATTGACCCCGCGCATGGCGTTAAGAATGGCATCGTGTCGTTGGTCAACCAGAATCTGGTACTCGGCATATTCCTTGTCAGTTGGTTCGTAAATATTTTGCGGGGGTTCGTGATCGCCGGTAAAGAAAATCGACTTTCCGTTGGCCTCAATTCGGTATCCAAAATTGACGACGGGGTGGTTCATCAAATAGGGCGTGATGGTGGCCGAACCGATACGAATACTTTCTTCTGGGGCGAGCGTCACATATTCAATGCGTGCTTTCATCTCCGCTTCGCGCACCGGGAAATAGCTGTACTGCAACTGAACCGACATGACCTGCTCGACGCCTTTGCCGGCGACCGGGTCGTAGGCGCCATGCAGGCGCATCAGGTTGCCGGGAATAAAGTTGGGCGCAAAAAACGGCAAACCCTGAATATGGTCCCAGTGTGTATGAGAAATAAGTACGTTGGCGGTCAGAGGCATTTCGCCCAGCAGGGTTTGGGACAGCGGAAAGATGCCGGTACCCGCGTCGATGATGATCAGTTCATTGCTGTCGGTGCGTACTTCGATGCAGGTTGTGTTGCCACCGTAATATGCGGTGGCCGGGCCGGGAGAAGCGATGGAACCGCGCACGCCCCAGAATTTGACCTTCATAGCCTGTCCTGAAAATTATGAAAATAGCGGGGCATCTCAAAAAAAGAAGTCAAGCAACAATGATGGGGTTGTCTGGGCGCGACTGCGAACCTTGACAGGATTATGCGCGTAGTCGTTGCGCTGCGTAGTCGGTCGGATCCAAATCCGGTTTCTTTCCGCCAATCAGGTCGGACAGGATCCTGGCTGAGCCGCAACTCAGCGCCCAACCGCTGGAGCCGTGTCCAAGATTGAGCCAGATTCCAGTAATGCCGCTCGCACCCACCATCGGTGGGCCATCGGGCAGCATGGGTCGTGCGCCCTTCCACTCCTGTACGCCGCTCGAGAGGTTGGCAGCGCCAGGAAACCAGTCATGCAAAACCTTGTACAGGGTTTGCAGTGAACCCGGTCGTTTCTTGTCGATCGAGCCGCCAATCTCTGCGCTGCCAGCCACTCTGACGCGGTTGCCAAGGCGCGAAATTGCGACCTTGTAGCGCTCGTCCATAACGGCGCTGATGGGTGAGTTGATTGGTTCTCGTATGGCTGCACTGATCGAGTAGCCGTGGACTGCCGTCAAAGGAATATTCAGACCCAGGGGTTTCAAGAGCCGGACCGAGTCGATGCCGGCGCAAACCACGACTGCGGCGAAGGACCGAGGCAGGCTTTCTCCCGCGATGTTGATTGCGACGCCCATGTTGCTGCTGACGTTTGTGACGTCGGTGTTGAAGGAAAACTCGACGCCACGGCGCTGTGCTTCACTCTTCAACATCAGTGCGAACTGCCGACAGTTTCCTACCTCGTCGTCGGGCAAATGTATGGCACCATGAAAGACCATGTCCGGATTGAGCGCTGGTTCAATTTTTCGGGCGTCGGCCGCGCTGATTTCCTTGAAGGTCACACCAGCATCACGCAGTACCTGCAGACCGGGCTGCACCATCTTGCTGTCCCTGGCCGAGCGCAACAACACCATGTAGCCATCGCTGCGTTCATAGTCAAGTTTCAGAGCAGAGGTAATGTCGTGCAGCCGCTCCCGGCTGTAGAACGCCAGACGTTGAAGTTGCGAGCGATGCGCCAGATAGGTATCAAGTTTGCAGGCACGATAAAACTTCCACATCCAGATCAGATCGCGACGGGACAGCGGCAAGCTGACCTTGACCGGTGCGTAACGACTCAACAAGTGCCCCAAGACCTTGCCCGGCATACCGGGCGCTGCCCATGGCGTGACATATCCCGGTGCGACCAGGCCCGCGTTGGCAAAGCTGGCTTCTTCGGCGGCAGCACCCCGACGCTCCAGTACACAGACTTGATGGCCGTCGCAGGCTAGCTCGTAGGCCGTCGTTACGCCAATAATGCCGGCGCCAATGACTGCAATCTTCATGAATTCCTCTGTTCAAACCTGCCACACCCGACGCCACCGAAGTCAGGGCTGTCGAAGCAGGTGTTCAATTTCAAGCGCTATATTGAGCACCTGGTCGTCTTGCAGGGCGCCAGCCCAAACCATCAAGCCAACCGGTAATTCGCCACTGGCGTGGCATGGGATAGAAATGGCGCAGCCATCGAGCATATTGATAACACTGGTGTTTCTCAGTAACAGGGAATTGGTACGAAAAAACGCATCATCACGTTGAACGCCAGGGGCTATATCCGATATCGGTGGTGCCACCACTGCAACGGTGGGCGATAACACTGCATCAAAACCTTGCAGACGATGCTCCATCCTGTCAATCCAGTTGCGACGCGCGCGCAGCAACTCAATGTAGTCACGCGCGCTCATGCTGGCGCCCCGTTCGATCCGTGCGGCAACGCGGGGATCGTAGGATGCCCTCCGGTTGGCCAGAAGTTGGTGGTGCCAGGCGTAGCTCTCGGCGGCGGAAAAACCGCCACTGGCTTGAATCTGCTGCAGTTCATTGATCTCCGTCAGCGCGATATCCTCGATGCGGGCGCCGGCGCGGCGCAGTAACGTCAGAGTCCGGTGCCAGGCCTGAGAGACCGTTCGGTCCAGGCCGTCCAGCATGACGGTATTGGCAATACCCAGGCGGTAGGCTGACAGGGGCGCGGGACTGCGCACGACACGCCTCTGCGCCAGGATCTCGTGGGTCAGCATGGCGTCATGCACGGAGCGGGTGAGGGCGCAGACCGTATCCAGCGTGGTGGACAGGGGCAGCACGCCGTCTGCTGGAACCAATCTGGCGCTACTCTTGAAGCCGACAACACCGCAGAGCGCCGCCGGAATCCGGATCGAGCCACCAGTATCGGATCCCAGACCGACGAACGCAGCGCCGGTTGCGACCGACACAGCGGCGCCGGAAGATGATCCGCCAGGCACGCGGGCTGCGTCGCTGGCGCCTGGGTTCAGTGGAGTGCCAAAGTGGGGGTTGATGCCGACTCCCGAGAACGCAAACTCCGCCATATTGGTGCGTCCTATGAAAGCTGCACCCGCCCGGCGGAGTCGCTCCACCGCCGTACTGTCCTTGAGCGCGGGCAAAGCGTCGCGCAGAACCAGTGACCCGGCGCGGGTGGTTTGTCCTGCCACGTCAAACAGGTCCTTGACTGAGACCGCAAGCCCGGCTAATGGCTTTCGTGCCGAGCCGGGGTCAGCGGCAACCGCGCGCGCCTGGTCAAAGTCCGTGCTGAGAAACACATGCTTGCACCGTTCGGACTGCGCCGCGGCAATCGACCGCTCCATTTCGGCAATGGGGTCTATCTGGCTGATACGCTGTTTCTGCAAGGAGGAGTGAAGGTCTGGCAACATGAAAAGCGGTCGGTCTGTGCTATAGTCCTTGGGTTCTGCGGAGGGGCCGAAGTGGCTGCTTGCCGAACAAATCAGCAAACCAGTTTATTCAAGGTGTTGCGACAACTGAGGGCGCTTTCGTCTTCAGGATTGCAAAACAAACTGGATTTTAGACCTAACCTTTGGAGTTGACTATGTCAGTAACCATGCGCGAAATGCTGGAAGCGGGTGTCCATTTTGGCCACCAGACGCGTTTCTGGAACCCCAAGATGGCCCCGTTCATTTTTGGCCATCGCAACAAGATCCACATTATCAATCTGGAAAAATCGCTGCCGATGTTCCAGGAAGCGGCCAAGTTTGTGCGCCAGATTTCCGCTAAACGCGGAACGGTGCTGATGGTCGGGACCAAGCGGCAGGCGCGGGAAACTGTGGCTGAGGAAGCCAAGCGCGCTGGTGTTCCCTACGTTGATCAGCGTTGGTTGGGCGGTATGTTGACCAACTTCAAGACCGTCAAGACCTCCATCAAACGACTGAAAGACATGAAGATCCAGCAAGAAGCCGGGCTTGATAGTCTCAGCAAGAAAGAACAACTGATGTTTGCCCGTGAGCTCGCCAAACTCGAAAGAGACATTGGCGGCATTCAGGATATGACGGTCTTGCCGGATGCCATATTTGTGATTGATGTCGGCTTCCACAAGATTGCGATCGCAGAAGCCAAGAAGCTGGGCATTCCCCTGGTTGCGGTGGTTGATACCAATCATTCGCCTGAAGGCATCGACTACGTCATACCTGGCAATGATGACTCGTCCAAGGCCGTCGTTCTGTATGCGCGCGGCATTGCCGACGCCATCATCGAAGGTCGGACCAATATGGTTGATGATGTGGTCAAAGCCATAGCTGCTGAGACCGCCGACGAATTTGTTGAAGTGGATGAGACTGCTGTCTGAGTCGTCCCTATCCCCAATAAAGGGGGCTTTCGTGCCCCTTTTTTTGATCGTTTTTTAATTTTGTGAATTGAGTACGGAGAATTAAAATGGCTGCAATTACCGCGAGCATGGTTGCTGAACTGCGTAGCAAGACTGACGCGCCCATGATGGAGTGCAAACGTGCGCTGACCGAGGCGCAAGGTGACATGGCAAAGGCTGAAGAACTGCTGCGTGTGAAACTCGGCAGCAAAGCCGGCAAGGCTGCTGGAAGAATTACCGCCGAAGGCGTCGTCACGAGTTTCATTGACGGTACCGTCGGAGCGTTGCTTGAAGTGAACTGTGAAACTGATTTCGTTACCAAGAACGACAGCTTCCTGGCACTGGCCAACGCCGGTGCCTTGCTGATTGCGAAGAACAATCCCGCCGATCTTGCCGCATTGGGGGCCTTGCCCTATACACAGGACGGTTTTGGTCCGACCCTGGAAGACGTGCGCAAAGGCTTGATCGGCAAGATTGGTGAGAACATGAGTTTTCGCCGGTTCAAGCGGTTTGCCACGGGTGACAAACTGGCGTCCTATCTGCATGGCACCCGGATTGGCGTGGTGGTCGAATATGCAGGCAGTGAGCTTGCTGCCAGGGATGTGGCCATGCATGTTGCCGCAATGAAGCCTGTTGCTTTGTCAAGCGCCGATGTGCCGGCCGAACTGGTCGCCAGAGAGCGGTCCGTCGCAGCTGCCAAGGCGGCTGAGGATGCAGCGGTCGCGACGGCTGCCGGCAAACCTGTGCAGTCAGCAGAGATCGTCAACAAGCGTATCGACGGCAGTGTGCAAAAATTCCTGCGCGAGGTGTCATTGTTCAATCAATCCTTCGTGAAGAACGACAAACTCACGGTTGAGCAGATGCTCAAATCCGCGGATACCGTTGTGAAGGGGTTTACCCTGTATGTCGTTGGCGAAGGTATTGCCAAGAAAGTCGACGATTTTGTGGCCGAAGTGGCGGCCCAGGTGGCTGCCGCAAAGCAATCAAACTGATCTGTTGATGCCATTGAAGACAGGTTTTCCATTGATGTCTTATTAAGGATTTATATGCCGATCACCAAACCAGCCTACAAGCGCATCCTGCTCAAGCTGTCAGGCGAGGCATTGATGGGGGATGATCAGTTTGGCATCAATCGGAACACCATTGTCCGCATCGTCGGAGAGGTTGCTGAAGTAACGCGCTTGGGCGTTGAAGTCGCCGTTGTCATTGGCGGCGGCAATATATTTCGTGGTGTGGCCGGTGGATCTGTTGGTATGGACCGGGCGACGGCAGATTACATGGGCATGCTGGCCACGGTAATGAATTCGCTGGCGCTGGGCGATACCATGAACAAGGCCGGGTTGACGGCCCGCGTGATGTCCGCCATTGCGATTGAGCAGGTGGTTGAGCCCTATGTCAGACCGAAGGCGCTGCAATACCTCGAAGAGGGCAAAGTCGTTATTTTTGCCGCTGGAACTGGCAATCCGTTTTTCACGACCGATACCGCAGCTGCATTGCGCGGTGCAGAAATCGGTGCTGAAATCGTTCTCAAGGCCACCAAAGTGGATGGTGTTTACACAGCCGACCCAAAGAAAGACGCTGCTGCCACTCGGTTCAGCAAAATTACCTTCGATGAGGCCATGTCGAAGAATTTGGGCATCATGGATGCCACCGCGTTTGCTTTGTGCAGAGATCAAAAATTGCCGGTCAAGGTGTTTTCAATTTTCAAGCACGGCGCTCTCAAGCGCGTGGTGATGGGCGAGGACGAGGGCACCTTGGTTTATGCCTGACTGTGTCAAAATCGCCACAAGTGATTGGTTATTGGCGAAAGGTCTAGTAAGGAGAAAAAAGTGCCTATTACCGAAATAAGAACAACGGTTGAAGTGAAGATGGATCAGTCCATCGTCGCTTTCAAGAACAACCTGAGCAAGATCCGCACCGGGCGGGCCAATCCGGCACTGCTGGATTCGGTTCATGTCGATTATTACGGCGCCATGCTACCGATCAGCCAGGTCGCCAACGTGTCCCTGCTTGATGCACGCACCATCAGCGTGCAGCCCTGGGAAAAGGGGATGGGACCAAAGATCGAAAAAGCGATTCGCGACAGTGATCTTGGACTCAATCCTTCGTCGATGGGTGATTTGCTGCGTGTTCCGATGCCTGCCATGTCAGAGGAACGTCGCAAGGAATTGACCAAGGTGGTCAGGCACGAAGGTGAAACCGCCAAGATAGCGGTGCGTAACCTGCGCCGCGATGCCAATGAGGCGGTCAAGAAGACGGTCAAAGACAAGCTGGCGTCTGAGGACGATCAAAAGCGCTCGGAGGCGGAGATCCAGAAAGTTACCGACCGCCACATCATCGAAATCGACAGACTTGTTGCGGCCAAAGAGCAAGACCTCATGGCGGTCTGAATGTCGCTCCAACCATGAATCAGGTCCCGCATCACATCGCTGTTGTGATGGATGGCAATGGGCGTTGGGCGGCCAAACGCTGTCTGCCGCGCGTGGCGGGCCACAAGCAAGGAGTGGCTTCACTGCGTCGCTGTGTCAAGGCCTGCGCTCAGCGGGATGTTGGTGTGTTGACCGTGTTTGCCTTTTCGTCGGAGAACTGGAATCGGCCGATGGAAGAAGTCTCCGGCCTGATGTCCCTGTTCGCCGTGGCACTGGGCAGAGAGGTTCCGAGACTTCACGCCGATGGTGTTCAACTGCATTTTGTTGGTGATCGACTTGGTTTGTCGGAAAAGTTGGTGGCTGGTATTGAAAGCGCGGAACGCGCCACCGCCTCCAACTCACGTCTGATTCTGAATATCTGTTTCAATTACGGCGGACGCTGGGACATTGTTCAGGCTGCCAAGAAATTGGCAGACCAGGGCAAACCGGTCACCGAGGAAAATCTTGGCGCCGCCATGGCGATGGCTCATGTGGCCGATCCGGATCTGGTGATTCGCACTGGAGCAGAGCAGCGGATCAGCAATTTCTTGCTTTGGCAGGCCGCTTATTCGGAACTCTACTTCAGTGAGCGACTCTGGCCTGAGTTTGACGAGGCAGAACTCGACCTGGCTATCGAGTCCTACAGCAAGCGACAGAGACGGTTTGGCAAGACGTCTGATCAGCTTCCGCCCAGTACCGTATCGCCAGTTGTGGGCTAAGGCGACCGATGCTCAAACAGCGTGTTGTCACTGCGGTTGTGATGCTCTTGATCTTGTTGCCAGCTCTGTTTTACAGAACAGCGCTGCCTTTTTGCATGGTTGCCATGGTGCTCATAGGCGTTGCTGCCTGGGAGTGGGCACGGCTCAATGGCTACAGTCAGGTGCACGCATTGCTGTCGGGTCTGCTTTGCCTGCTGTCGTGTGCAGCGAGTTGGTGGCTCGGCATGCTGGAGCAGTCATTGCCCCTGTTATGGATGGTCACAGGCGCTTGCTGGGTTCTCGCAGGCGCGTGGGTGTTGCACCGGGGCGTGGCTGCCTGGGCGAGTCACTCGCGCACACTGCGCCAGTTTGCGGGCCTGATGGCCTTGTGGCTGGCCTGGCTGGCCGTGGCGCAAGCCAGGACCGTGGGGGTCAATTTTCTGCTCTCCATTTTGCTGCTGGTGTGGGTGGCGGACATCTTTGCCTACTTTGCCGGGCGTGCACTGGGTGGGCGGTTCAGCCGCGGAAAGCTGGCGCCCAGCATCAGTCCCGGCAAGAGCTGGGAGGGGGTTTGGGGCGGCATGATCGGGGTGCTTGCTTTGGCGTTTGGCTGGCAGGCGGCTGACAAGGTCTACGCCTCCACCGTTCCCAGTCTGTTCAGCTCCCTGGGCAGTCATGGGGCCTGGCAGTTGCTTGTCGGTGCCTTGTTCCTCGCTGCGATGAGCGTGGTTGGCGATTTGTTCGAGTCGCTGGTCAAACGCAGTGCTGGCGTGAAGGACAGCAGCGGTTTGCTGCCGGGTCATGGCGGTGTGCTGGACCGGGTCGATGCACTGCTGCCGACGCTGCCTTTGGCGATGATGCTTTTCTCTTTCTGAAAGCAACGATGGCTGATCTTGTTGAAGCGCCTAAAAAGCGTGTCGTGATACTGGGTTCGACCGGATCGATCGGCGTCAATACCCTTGCTGTGATCGCGCGCCATCCGCGACGGTTCGAAGTGTTTGCCCTGAGCGCGGCCACCCAAATTGAGCTGTTGCTGCGTCAGTGCGTCGAGTTCAGACCGATGTTTGCCGTCATGGCCAGTGAACCGCACGGCCGCGAACTGGAGCAGAAGTGCCGCAGCCTGAACCTGAGTACCCGGGTTCTGTGGGGTGCGCAGGCGATCACCATGATTGCGGAGCACGAAATGGCGGATGTCGTGATGGCGGCCATTGTCGGGGCTGCCGGACTGGCCTCCTGCCTGGCAGCCGCGCGTGCGGGCAAGCGTTTGCTGCTGGCGAACAAGGAGGCGCTGGTGGTCGGCGGCGACTACTTTATGCAGGCCGTGGCAGTCGGTGGAGCCAAACTGCTGCCGATTGACAGCGAGCATTCGGCCATTTTTCAATCGCTTCCGGATGACTGCGCCGTCTGGTCAGGTCAAATCGACAAGATTATTCTTACGGCGTCGGGTGGGCCATTTCGACTCTCAGACCCTCTTGCGCTTCGTGATGTGACGCCGCAGCAGGCTTGCGCGCATCCCAACTGGGTGATGGGGCGAAAGATCTCCGTTGATTCCGCGACCATGATGAACAAGGCGCTGGAAGTCATAGAGGCGCGTTTCCTGTTTAACGTCAGACCTGAACAAATTGAGGTCGTGATTCACCCGCAGAGCGTTATCCATTCCATGGTGCAGTACAGGGACAACTCGGTGGTGGCGCAGCTTGGTACGCCGGACATGAAGGTTCCGATCGCTTATGGGCTGTCCTGGCCCGATCGAATGCAGTCAGGGGCAGCAGCACTTGATTTCGGAGCCATGCCGGACATGACATTCGAGTCATTGGATTCGAACCGACATGAGCAGCGCTTTCCGGGATTGAAGCTGGCCTGGTCGGTTTTGAATGCGCCTGCAGGTACCACAGCCGTCCTGAATGCTGCCAATGAAATCGGCGTAGCGGCGTTCCTTGATGGAAAGATCCGCTTTGATCAGATTCACGCTGTCAATCTTGCAACACTGGAATCTGTGTGCGCCGCCGGGCCGCAGTCGCTGGAGGAGTTGTTGGCACTCGATGAACAGTCGCGTCGAGCGGCCGAGCAAGTCATCGGACGTCTGTCGAATGGCTGATTTCACCTGGACGCCAGCATGCTGACGCTGGTCTGGTTTGCCCTCGCCCTGGGGCTGCTGATTGCAGTGCATGAATTCGGGCATTATGGGGCCGCAGTGCTCTGTGGTGTCAAGGTACTTCGTTTCTCTATTGGGTTTGGCAAGCCGCTGCTTCGTTGGCAACGCCAAGGCTCGCCAACCGAGTTTGTGCTCGGCGCCTTTCCACTGGGAGGCTACGTGAAGATGCTCGACGAGCGCGAGGCGGCGGTTCGCGTCGAAGAAAGGCATCAGGCGTTCAACGCTCAGCCTTTGCTGGCACGGCTCGCTATCGTCGTGGCTGGGCCGGCTGCCAACCTTCTGTTGGCAGTCTTGCTGTATGCCGTGGTCAATTGGAGTGGGCAGCAGCTGCCGGCGGCGATCATGGCCAGTCCGGAGACCGGGTCGATCGCCGCGCGCGCCGGACTGGTGGGTGGTGAAAAGGTCGTGCGCGCCGGATTTGACGGGGCGCAGCTGCAAGAGGTTCGCTCGTATGAGGAGGTTCATTGGTTGCTGACCCGTGCGTCCCTCGAAAAGCAGGACCTGCGTCTGCAACTGACTGACGGGGCGCGCGGACCGCGCCGTGAAGTTCTGCTTCCATTGAGCGCCGTTGATGCGAGTGAGGTCAATGCCGACCTGTTCCGGCAAATTGGTCTGCTTGGTCCGTTTAGCCGACCGGTCATGGGGGGTGTCACGGCTGGTGCAGCGGCCGACAAGGCTGGTTTGCGCAACGGCGATGTCGTGCGGCAGATCGACGCCGTGGCAGTATTGGATGGGCGACAGTTGCGTCAGTTGATCAGGGCGTCGGCGGCTGGCGGCGAAGCGAAGCCATCCCAGTGGAAGATCGAGCGTGCTGGAGTCGAGCTTGTCATCGTGGTCAAACCTGAACGCCAACTTGAGGGCGGTCTCTGGATTGGGAAAATTGGTGCCTATGTCGGGGCTGCGCCTGAAACCGTGCTTGTAAAGTATGGCCCGCTGGACGGTTTGTGGCGTGCCGTTGTACGGAGCGGTGATGTCTGTCTGTTGACGATCAGGATGATGGGGCAGATGCTGCTGGGCAATGCCTCACTCAAGAATCTGAGTGGGCCCTTGACCATAGCGGATTACGCCGGAAAGTCTGCCAGCCTGGGATGGACTCAGTATCTATTGTTTCTTGCCTTGATCAGCGTGAGTTTGGGGGTTTTGAACCTGCTGCCGCTGCCGCTGCTCGATGGTGGTCACCTGATGTATTATCTTTGGGAGTGGATTTCGGGCAAACCTGTCTCGGACGCATCGATGGTGCGTCTGCAGCGGGGTGGCTTTGCGGTTCTGTTGGTCATGATGTCAATTGCGATTTTCAACGACATCAACCGACTTTTTGGCTAAACGTCTGGTGTCGATTGTTCAGCACTGGTTTGACTTTTCAATATAAAAAATGCAATTCAATCGCTTCTTTCCGCGCACTGTATCGACTGCGGCCTGTCTGACTTTCATGGTGAGCTCGGTGTGGGCCATCAACCCTTTTACGGTGCGCGATATTCGCATTGAGGGTTTGCAGCGCGTCGAGCCAGGAACCATTTTTGTATCGTTGCCGGTTCGGGTTGGAGATGTCTACAACGACGAGAAAGGTACTTCGGCGATCCGTGCGTTGTTTGATCTGGGTTTGTTCAAGGACGTGCGAATTGAAGTCAGTGGCGACGTGCTCGTGATTCTGGTGGAGGAGCGCCCCACCATTGCTGACGTTGACTTTGTTGGAACCAAGGAATTTGACAAGGATGTTCTCAAGAAAGCCCTCAAGGATGTTGGCCTTGCTGATGGTAGACCCTTTGACAAGGCGCAACTCGATCGTGCTGAGCAGGAACTCAAGCGCCAGTACATCAATCGCAGCCTTTACGCCGCCGAAGTGGTTTCAACCGTCACACCGGCGGAACGCAATCGGGTCAATCTGACTTTTACCGTGGTCGAGGGCGAACCGGCCAAGATCAGCGAAATCCGGATTGTTGGCAACCAGGTGTTTGGCGAGTCCACGCTGCGCAGCTTGTTTGACCTAGATACCGGCGGCTGGTTGAGCTGGTACACCAAGTCCGATCGCTATTCCCGTGCCAAACTCAATGCCGACATCGAAACTTTGCGCTCCCACTACCTGACCCGCGGCTACATCGAGTTCAAAGTTGATTCGACGCAGGTTGCCATACTGCCCAACAAGACGGATATTGCCATCACCATCAATGTCAACGAGGGTGATCGCTTTGTCGTTAGCGGCGTCAAACTCGAAGGTAACTTTCTTGGCCGAGAGGATGAATTCAAGTCGCTGGTAACGATTCAGCCGGGGCAGGCCTATAACGCGGATGAGGTGGTCAGGACAACCAAGGCCTTCACCGATTATTTCGGGAATTTCGGATTTGCCTTTGCCCGCGTTATTGCGCGTCCGGAAATTGATCGAGTCAACAACCGGGTGGTCCTGGTTCTGCAGGCCGACCCGTCGCGGCGGGCCTATGTGCGCAGAATCAACGTGGTCGGCAACAGCCGGACGCGTGACGTCGTCGTGCGCCGCGAATTTCGGCAGTTTGAGGCCTCATGGTACGACGGCGAAAAAATCCGTTTGTCACGTGACCGGGTCGATCGTCTGGGCTATTTCAAGGAAGTTGGTATCGAAACCCAGGAAGTGGCTGGCTCGCCGGATCAGGTGGACCTGACGATCAACGTGGTTGACAAGCCGACCGGCAGTCTGAGCCTTGGAGCCGGTTTTTCAAGTGCCGATGGCCTGGGGCTTTCATTCGGTCTGAAACAGGACAACGCATTTGGCTCAGGCAATTCGCTTGGCGTGCAAATCAATACCAGCAAAATCAATCGTGTTGTCGTGTTCAATACAACAGACCCCTACTTTACGCAGGATGGCGTTTCACGAACCATCGATCTGTACCACAAGTCAAGCAGCCCCTACCAGGATCAAAATTACTATCAACTCGTATCGTCTGGTGGAAGCATGCGCTTCGGGGTGCCGTTTACGGAGATCGATACGGTCTATTTCGGTGCCGGGGTCGAGAAGACAACGATTGTGCCCGGTACGGCCTTGCCAACTTCTTATATGGCGTATGCCAATCAGTATGGTTACGCCAGCATGTCGATTCCATTTACCGCAGGCTGGGCCCGTGACAGCCGGGATAGCGCACTTTCTCCCAATTCCGGCCGCTTCCAGCGTGCCTACGCCGAGTGGTCAGTTGCAGGTGAGGCGCGTTATCTGCGCACTACTTACCAGTACCAGCAGTTTATTCCGCTGAATAAACAGTTTACTGTTGCATTCAATGGCGAAGTGGGTTGGGGGATGGCCCCTGGAGATCGTTCGTTTCCCGTGTTCAAGAAGTTTTTCGGCGGTGGTCTGGGCTCGGTGCGCGGTTTCGAGCAGGGCAGCCTGGGTCCGCAGGATGCCAGTGGCGTAGCGGTGGGCGGATCGAGCAAGCTCAATTTGAACCTGGAGTTGTTGTCGCCCTTCCCGGGGTCGGGCAATGACCGGACCTTGAGGATGTACGCTTTTGCCGATCTCGGTGGTGTGGCTGGTCCGGATGGCGTCAATCCCTACGCGAACAACCTGCGCGCCTCGGTTGGGGTCGGTGTCAGCTGGATCTCACCAATGGGGCCTTTGCGACTGGCATTTGCGAAGCCGATCAAGAAGTTTGATGGCGATAAAATACAAAACATGCAATTTCAGATTGGGACGAATTTCTAATGAACGATTTATTACGTCAATGCGTTGCCGGCATGGTGTTCGGCGGCTTGCTGGTCCTGGCGCCGGTTCAGGCGCAGGAGTTCCGAATCGGATTTGTCAACACGGATCGTATTTTCAAAGAGGCGAGTACCGCCAAGGCAGCGCAGGCCAAACTGGAGCAGGAGTTTTCCAAACGGGAAAAAGACATCGTTGACTTGACGACCACCATGAAGGTGATGGTTGACAAGTTCGAGCGCGAAGGGCCGACCTTGCCAGAAGGACAAAAGACAGTTCGTCAAAAACAGTTGCTGGATCAGGATCGGGAGTTGCAGCGCAAGCGACGGGAATTTCAGGAAGATCTGACCTCCAGAAAGAATGAAGAACTGCAGCAGGTTCTGGAACGCGCCAACCGCGTTGTCAAACAGGTTGCCGAGGCCGAAAAGTACGATCTCGTCCTGCAAGAGGCGGTGTATGTCAATCCGAAGCATGACATCACTGACAAGGTCATCAAATCCCTGAATGCGGGTGGCGTCAAGTAAACCACCCGAGGCATGTAAAGAGTGGGCTTGAGTCTGGGTTCGATTGTTGATGCACTCGGCGGCGAACTCCTTGGTGACCGTGCCCTGATCGTTAATGGCCTGGCCACGCTGGAGGCTGCCGGCCCAGCTGACCTGAGTTTTCTTAGCAACGTACGCTATCAGAATCAACTGGCGGGGTCCAGGGCCGCTTGCGTGATCGTGAGTCCGCAAATGCAGGCCGCTGCCGTGCAGCGTGGTTGCTGCATTGTCTCGGACCAGCCCTATCTGTATTTTGCTCGCCTTACACAGTTCTGGAAGAAGAACACCGAACAGCCTGTCCTGGTGCTTCGGCATCCAAGTGCGGTCATAGATCCACAGGCCTTCGTCCATCCGAGTGCTCGCATAGGTGCCTTGTGTGTGATCGAGCGCGGCGCCCGAATCGGCGCGGATACCGAACTGAAGTCAAGGGTTACCGTGGGCGAGGGGTGCCTGGTTGGTCAGCGTTGTTTGCTGCACCCGGGTGTTGTGATCGGTGCCGATGGCTTTGGCTTTGCACCGCATGCCGGTGGCTGGGAAAAAATCGAACAATTGGGAGCCGTCAGGATCGGTGACGATGTTGAAATTGGTGCCAATACCTGTGTCGACCGCGGCGCGCTGCAGGACACCGTGATCGAAGACGGTGTCAAACTCGATAACCTGATCCAGATTGGCCACAACGTGCGGGTCGGCAAAAATACCGCGATGGCTGGCTGCGTCGGTGTCGCTGGAAGTGCGACCATTGGCGCGAACTGTACTATTGGCGGCGGGGCGATCGTGCTTGGGCACCTCGTGCTGGCAGACGGCGTCAATATTTCGGCGGCGACGGTGGTGACGCGCTCCATTCGCAAGACCGGACATTACACCGGCATCTTCCCGATTGACGACAATGCTGCCTGGGAGAAAAACGCAGCTTCACTAAAGCAGTTGCACAGTTTGCGCGACCGGATCCGGTCCCTGGAAAAAAAGCCAAGAAATGAACATTGAGTCATACCAAGCATGATGGATATCCACAAAATTCTCAAACAACTGCCGCATCGCTATCCATTCTTGTTGGTGGATCGGGTTCTTGAAATCGACAAGGGCAAGAGCATCAGGGCGCTGAAGAATGTCACCATCAATGAGCCATTCTTCGAGGGACATTTTCCGAATCGTCCTGTCATGCCCGGGGTGCTGATGCTGGAGGCGCTGGCCCAGGCGTCAGCCCTGCTGTCGTTTGATGCAATGGATGCCTTGCCGGACGACAAGATGATTTACTACTTTGCTGGCATGGAAGGAGTGCGCTTCCGGCGCCCCGTGGAGCCTGGAGACCAGCTGATTCTGGAAGCGCAGATCTTGCGCATGAAGGCGGGGATCTTCAAATTCAAGACACGTGCCTTGGTCGGCAACGATATTGCGGTGGAGGCAGAACTGACCTGCGCCATGCGCTCCATCAAATAAGAGGTGCGGCATGACGGCGATTCATGCAACGGCCATCATTGATCCAGGCGCCGAGCTTGACGAATCTGTCAGCATTGGCGCTTATACGCTGATCGGCCCCCACGTGAGGGTCGGTGCCGGAACCAGCATTGGGGCACATTGTGTAATCGAGGGTCACACGAGCATTGGACGTGAAAACCGGATCTTCCAGTTCAACTCGCTGGGGGCCATTCCGCAGGACAAGAAGTACCGGGGAGAGCCCTGTGGGCTTTTGATTGGTGATCGCAACACGATTCGCGAGTTTTGTACCTTCAACATTGGCTCTCCCGGTGATCTGGGAGTGACGAAAATCGGCGATGACAACTGGATCATGGCTTACACCCACGTGGCCCACGACTGCCAGATCGAGAACCATACCACGCTGGCGAACAACACCACGCTGGGGGGGCATGTGCATTTGGGGGAGTGGGTGACGATTGGCGGACTCACAGGCATTCACCAATTTGTGAAGGTTGGTGCGCACGCCATGGTGGGTTTTGCCAGTGCCGTAGCGCAGGATGTTCCGCCCTTCATGCTGGTAGACGGCAACCCACTTGCGGTGCGGGGCGTCAACAGCATTGGCCTGCGTCGACGGGACTTCAATGCCGCACGGGTGGCGGTGGTCAAGGCCATGCACAAGGCGCTCTACCGCGAAGACCTGACGCTGCAACTGGCACGGCAACGTATTGCAGACTTGCCCAAGCAGCACCCTGAGTCTTTGGCAGATGTCCAAATGATGCTTTCGTTCCTGGAACAATCGTCGCCACAGCGTGGAATCGTGCGCTGACATGAATTTCGGCATGGTCGCCGGCGAAACCTCGGGTGACTTGCTGGCTGCCTTGCTGCTGGACGGTATGCACGAGCGTTGGCCTACTCTGAGCGCGGTCGGCATTGGTGGACCGCAAATGGTCAGTCGCGGATTTGAGGCCTGGTGGCCACAGCATAAACTGGCTGTGCATGGCTATGGCTGGGAAGTATTGCGACGCTACCGGGAGATTGTTGGGATTCGGGAACGACTCAAGGTTCGCCTGTTGCGCGAGCGCCCGGATCTGTTCATCGGTGTCGATGCACCGGATTTCAACCTTGACCTTGAAGCGGACCTGAAGGCCAAAGGCATCAAGACAGTGCACTTCGTCTCGCCGTCGGTCTGGGCCTGGCGTCCCGAGCGAATAGAAAAGATCCGTCGCAGTGTGGACCATGTGCTGTGCATCTTTCCATTCGAGCCTGCGCTGCTGGCGCAGCACGGGATTGCGGCCACCTATGTCGGTCACCCGCTCGCCAATGTGATTCCGATCGAGCCGGATCGAGCCGCAGCACGCCGGGCTTTGGGGCTGTCTGAGGCCGATCCGGTGGTGGCCATTCTGCCCGGTAGTCGACAGTCAGAAATCAGCCACCTGGCGGGTCGATTTTTTCAGACAGCCGTGCGACTGCAGCGGCAGCGTCCGGCCATTCAGTTTGTCGTCCCTGCAGCGCCTGGCCTGAAGGCGGAAATTGAACGGGCGGCGCATGACAGTGCACTGACGCGCAATCTGCGAATTGTTGAGGGGCAGTCCCACACGGTTCTGGCCGCTTGTGATGTCACCCTCATCGCCAGCGGCACCGCAACGCTGGAGGCTGCCTTGTTCAAACGCCCGATGGTGATCGCCTACCATATGGCCTGGTGGTCATGGCAGATCATGCGGCGCAAGAAATTGCAGCCCTGGGTGGGTTTGCCCAATATCCTGTGTGAGGAGTTTGTCGTGCCGGAATTGCTCCAGGAGGCGGCCACGCCACAGGCGCTGTCCGATGCAGTGTTGGCGTGGCTGGATGCTCACCAGAAGGTTGTCGAACTGCAGCAACGGTTCTTGCAACTGCATCAGCAACTCCGGCGTAACACCCCTGAACTGGCCACTCATGCGATTGCGCAACTACTTTAAAGCTGAACAAGCCTCCCTGAACTGGGACATTCCGGGCCTGGTGGCGGGCGTTGACGAGGCTGGTCGAGGTCCGCTGGCCGGTCCGGTGGTGGCTGCTGCCGTGATTCTGGACGACTGCCAACCGATCAAGGGCTTGGCCGATTCCAAAACCCTGACTGCCTTGCGGCGTGAAAAGCTGTTTGATGAGATTCGCGCCAGGGCGCTGTGCTGTTCGATCGCTCAGGCCAGTGTGGAGGAAATCGAGCAACTCAATATCCTGCAGGCAACCCTGCTGGCGATGCGTCGTGCTGTCGACGGTTTGCGACTCAAGCCGGTCAAGGTGCTGGTGGATGGCAATCGGCTGCCGCTGCTCGATGTGCTGGGCGAGGCGATTGTCAAGGGTGACAGCCTGGTACCTGCCATTTCGGCGGCGTCCATCCTGGCCAAGGTACAGCGTGATCGCTGGTGTGTCGAGTACGACCTGCAGTTCCCTCAGTACGGTTTTGCAAAGCACAAAGGCTATGGAACCGCCGAGCATCTCGAGGCTCTGCGCCTGCACGGGGCCTGCCCTCAGCATCGCAAGACCTTCCGACCGGTAGCCGAGGCCATGCGATGAGCCAGGCACCATTCCAATTCATCAGCTCGCGTGACAACGCATTTCTGAAAGACCTGCGGCGTCTGTCGCAGGACAGCACGGCCTACCGCAAACAGGGTAGATTCTGGGTCGAGGGTGAACACTTGTGTGGTGCCGCGCTGGCACGCGGAGCCAAGCCCGTCGTCGCCATTTTTTCCGAGTCCTTTTGGCCTGACGCGCCGACTGCATGGACGCAGGCAGCCAGCAAGAACATTGTCATTGCTGACACCCTGTTCGCTGACATTGGCGTCCTTGAGTCACCCGCCAGCGTTGGCTTCGTGTTTGAACTGCCGGCGCCCAGGGTTTTGCAGTCAAAGGTCGCCTCCGTCATTCTGGATCGGGTGCAGGATGCCGGCAATGTTGGGTCCATTTTGCGCAGTGCCTCAGCTTTTGGCTTTACCCAGATCATTGCCCTCAAAGGCACGGCTGCGCTTTGGAGTCCCAAAGTCTTGCGCGCGGGCATGGGGGCACACTGGGGCTTGCACCTGATTGAAGGGGCAGAGCCTGCCCAGGTGGCGGATTTAGTGGTTCCCATCATCGTCACCAGTTCACATCAGGGTGAGTACCTGCATCAGGCACAGCATGGCAAGACCCTGCCCATGCCATGTGCCTGGGCGCTAGGGCACGAAGGGCAGGGCGTTGGCGTTGAACTTGAAGCGCTGGCAAGTCTGAAGATTCGTATCGCCCAACCCGGCGGCGAAGAGTCACTCAACGTTGCTGCGGCGGCGGCCATTTGCCTGCATGCCAGCGCTAGCGGGTGAGTGCCTCCTCACGAGGTGGCTGGGCTATAATGGGACGCTTCACCGCACGCTGTACGCCCAGAGCCTTCTCAAGCCAAATCCCTCAATATTGCAAGCCAAGAGTCAAGGCTTGAGCACGTTTGGGCGTACCCGAAAACCCATCCGGAGAACCCAGTGCTTTTGTCTTTACAGGGAAACCATGCCCCCGCCATTCTGGCGCTAGCAGACGGTACGGTGTTTGTTGGAAATTCCATAGGAGCTGCTGGCTCCACGGTTGGCGAGCTTGTGTTCAACACCGCCATGACCGGTTACCAGGAAATTCTGACGGACCCGAGTTACTGTCAGCAAATCGTCACGCTGACCTACCCCCACATTGGCAACTACGGCATCAACGCGCAGGACGTTGAAGCTGCCAAGGTACACGCCGCTGGCCTGATCATCCGGGACCTGCCACTGGTGGCATCCAATTTTCGCTCCAGCATGACGCTGTCACAGTACCTCGTGCAGGAGAACACGGTGGCTATCGCCAATCTGGACACACGCCAACTGACACGCCATCTGCGTACCCACGGCGCGCAGAACGGCTGCATTCTGACTTTGTCCGGTGAGGAAACTGTTACGCAGTCTGCTGTTGACCGTGCACTGGCGCTGGCAAAAGCCGCCCCCAGCATGGCCGGAACGGATCTGGCCAGAGTGGTCTCAACCAAAACGGCTTACCAGTGGACACAGACAGAATGGCAGTTGGCTCATCCGCAAGCTCAGGGCAGTGCCGGCTTTGGCACCCAGACGGACAGCAGGTTCCATGTGGTGGCCCTTGATTTTGGCGTCAAGTTCAATATCCTGCGCATGCTGGCCGAGCGTGCATGCCGGGTCACGGTGCTACCAGCACAGACCAGCGCGGCGCAAGTTCTTGCTCATAAGCCGGACGGTATCTTCCTGAGTAACGGGCCGGGAGATCCACAGCCTTGCGATTACGCCATCGCCGCCGCCGCCGAACTGATAGAAGCTGGCATTCCGACATTCGGTATCTGTCTGGGTCACCAGATCATGGCGCTGGCCAGTGGCGCCAGGACCTTCAAGATGAAGTTCGGTCACCACGGCGCCAACCATCCGGTCAAGGATCTCGATAGCGGGCGCGTCAGCATCACCAGTCAGAACCACGGGTTTGCGGTCGATGAGAAGACCTTGCCGGCCAATTTGCGCGCTACCCACATCAGTCTGTTTGACGGCACGCTGCAGGGACTGGAGCGTACGGATCGACCCGCCTTCTGCTTCCAGGGGCATCCGGAAGCCTCGCCAGGACCGCACGACATTGCCTATCTGTTTGATCGCTTCACTGCGCTGATGGAACAAGCACAGGAGAAGAAGCATGCCTAAACGCACAGACCTCAAATCGATCCTCATCATTGGTGCAGGACCGATCATCATTGGCCAGGCCTGCGAGTTCGACTATTCCGGCGTGCAGGCCTGCAAGGCGCTGCGCGAAGAGGGTTACAAGGTCATTTTGATCAACAGCAACCCGGCCACCATCATGACCGATCCGGCGACGGCAGATGTGACCTACATCGAGCCGATCACCTGGCAGACAGTCGAGAAGATCATTGCCAAGGAACGCCCCGACGCCATATTGCCGACCATGGGTGGGCAGACCGCACTCAATTGCGCGCTGGATCTGTGGCATCAGGGTGTGTTGGAGAAATATCAGGTTGAACTGATCGGCGCCAGCCCGCAGGCCATCGACAAGGCCGAAGATCGCCTGAAGTTCAAGGACGCCATGACCAGTATCGGTCTCGCGTCGGCCCGATCAGGCATCGCGCATTCGATGGAGGAGGCCTGGACCGTCCAGAAGACCGTCGGATTTCCGACCGTGATTCGACCCAGCTTTACCCTTGGCGGCACGGGCGGGGGCATCGCCTATAACGCCGAAGAGTTTGAGGTGATCTGCAAGCGCGGTCTGGAAGCCTCGCCGACCAACGAGTTGCTGATTGAAGAGTCTCTTCTGGGATGGAAAGAATTCGAGATGGAGGTGGTGCGTGACAAGGCAGACAACTGCATCATCATCTGCTCGATCGAAAATCTCGACCCGATGGGTGTACACACAGGGGATTCCATCACCGTCGCACCGGCGCAGACACTGAGCGACAAGGAATACCAGATCCTGCGCAACGCCAGTCTGGCTGTGCTGCGCGAGATCGGAGTTGACACGGGTGGCTCCAATGTACAGTTCGCCATCAACCCGGACGACGGACGCATGGTCGTCATCGAGATGAATCCGCGTGTCTCGCGTTCGTCGGCTCTGGCCTCCAAAGCCACCGGGTTCCCAATCGCCAAGGTGGCTGCCAAGCTGGCCGTGGGTTATACGCTGGATGAGTTGCGCAACGAGATCACGGGCGGTAGCACGCCGGCAAGCTTTGAGCCGAGTATTGACTACGTGGTGACCAAGATCCCGCGCTTCGCCTTTGAAAAGTTCCCGGCGGCCGACAGCCGTCTGACCACACAGATGAAGTCGGTCGGGGAGGTGATGGCGATTGGTCGCACCTTTCAGGAGTCGTTTCAAAAGGCGCTGCGGGGCCTGGAGGTCGGTGTTGACGGCATGAACGAGAAAACACAGGACCGTGAGTTGCTGGAGAAGGAACTCGGCGAGCCGGGCCCGGACCGGATCTGGTACGTTGGCGATGCATTCGCCGCGGGTTGGAGTGTTGACGAAGTGTTTGCACTGACGCGGATTGACCGCTGGTTTCTCATTCAGATCGAGCAGATTGTCAAGATTGAGCTGGAAATTGAACGCTTGCCGGTGCCCGAAGGCGGCAGCGCTCTGGACAGCATCGATGAGCCAACGCTGCGAGCATTGAAGCAAAAAGGCTTTTCTGACCGTCGCCTGGCGCGCCAGTTCAAGACCACGGACACCGCGATTCGGGAGAAACGCCGCGCTCTGGGTGTGCGCCCGGTCTACAAACGGGTCGACACCTGCGCCGCCGAGTTTGCCACCAATACCGCCTATATGTACTCCACCTACGAGGCACAGGGGTCGGAATGTGAAGCGGCGCCAACCGACAGAAAGAAGATCATGGTGCTCGGCGGTGGTCCGAACCGGATCGGCCAGGGCATCGAGTTTGACTACTGCTGCGTGCATGCAGCACTGGCGCTGCGCGAGGATGGCTACGAGACCATCATGGTGAACTGCAACCCGGAGACCGTATCGACCGATTACGACACGTCAGATCGGCTGTATTTCGAGCCGCTCACGCTTGAGGATGTGCTGGAGATCGTCGATAAGGAAAAGCCCTTGGGCGTGATCGTGCAATACGGTGGTCAGACGCCCTTGAAGCTTGCGCTCGACCTGGAAGCCAATGGCGTGCCCATCATCGGGACATCCCCGGACATGATTGACGCGGCCGAAGACCGCGAGCGCTTTCAGAAGTTGCTTCATACCCTGGGTCTGCGCCAGCCGTCCAACGCGACGGCGCGCACGGAGGCGGAAGCGCTTGAGAAGGCGGCAGCCCTGGGCTACCCACTGGTGGTCCGTCCCAGTTACGTACTGGGTGGTCGCGCCATGGAGATCGTGCACGAACAGCGCGACCTGGAACGCTATATGCGTGAAGCCGTCAAGGTCAGCCACGACTCGCCAGTATTGCTGGACCGGTTTCTTAACGATGCCATCGAGTGCGATGTGGACTGCTTGCGTGATGCCGGCTCATCAACCGAAGCGGGGCGCACCTTCATTGGCGGCGTCATGGAACACATCGAACAGGCTGGCGTGCACAGTGGCGATTCAGCCTGTTCGCTGCCACCCTACAGTCTGTCTGGCGCAACGGTGGCGGAAATCAAGCGCCAGACTGCTGCGATGGCCTGTGCACTCAATGTGGTTGGTTTGATGAACGTGCAGTTCGCGATCCAGAACATTGATGGCAAAGACGTGATTTACGTGCTCGAGGTGAATCCGAGGGCTTCGCGCACCGTGCCCTTTGTCTCAAAAGCCACAGGCATTCAACTGGCCAAAGTGGCTGCGCGTTGCATGGTCGGACAGTCTCTGGCTTCGCAGGGAATCGGCGCCGAGGTGACGCCACCGTATTTCAGTGTCAAGGAAGCTGTCTTTCCCTTCGTCAAGTTCCCCGGTGTCGACACCATTCTCGGACCGGAAATGAAATCGACCGGTGAGGTTATGGGTGTGGGCAAGACTTTTGGGGAAGCGTTTGTCAAATCCCAGATCGGCGCCGGTACCAAGTTGCCCCGGCCTTCAGCAGTCCCGGGTGAGTCATCCGGAAAGGTCTTCATTTCGGTCAAGGGCAGCGACAAGCCGCGCGCCATCGAGGTGGCTCGCGCTCTGTCTGCCATGGGTTTTGCCGTGCTGGCGACCAAAGGTACGGCGGCTTCCATCAACGCTGCGGGTGTTTCATGCACCAGCGTGAACAAGGTGACCGAGGGGCGCCCGCATATTGTGGACATGATCAAGAACAACGAAATTGTGATGGTCATTCACACCGTGGAGGAGCGCCGCAACGCCATTGCAGATTCCCGACAGATTCGCACTTCGGCCTTGCTGGCAAGGGTTACCACCTTTACCACCATCGCCGGCGCCGAAGCGGCGGTGCAGGGTATGCCGCATGTGGACCATCTGGATGTGATTTCGGTGCAGGATATGCATGCGCAATTGGCAGCCGGTTGATTTTTAACTGACATTCACGGCATAATCTGACCCTACCGCCGGACGGCAACGTTCGGCGGTTTCCTTTTGTGCAATCCATAACGGAGCAGCAAGTGGCAACCATACCCATTACCAAACGCGGCGCTGAAAAGCTCAAGGCCGAGTTGCAAAAACTCAAGACCGTTGATCGCCCATGGGTTATCAATGCGATCGCCGAGGCGCGAGCGCAAGGCGATTTGAGTGAAAACGCCGAGTACGAAGTCGCCAAGGACCGTCAGGGTTTCATCGAAGGTCGTATCCAGGAAGTGGAGGGCAAACTGTCGGCCAGTCAGATCATTGACCCCTCAGAACTCAATGCCGGGGGACGTGTTGTATTTGGTGCCACTGTGACGCTGGAAGATGAAGCGTCAGCAATGAAGGTGACTTACCAGATCGTCGGTGAAGATGAGGCCGACATCAAACTCGGGCTGATCAACATTGGCAGCCCGATTGCCCGCGCCTTGATTGGCAAGGAAGAGGGCGATAGCGTTGAAGTGCAGGCGCCGGGCGGCGCCAGGCACTATGAGGTAGTGGCGGTCAGCTACGTTTGATTCGATGACGCGTCTTGTACTTTGGGTCGCCGCACTGTGGTGGAGCAGTCTGGGCCTGATCGGCTTCCTGGTGGTTCCGCTGCTGTTTGCCCGCTTGCCCACACCAGCGATGGCAGGCCATATGGCTGGCGGCCTGTTTCAGGCTCAAAGCTGGATTTCGCTTCTGTGTGGTCTCGTGCTCCTGCTCAGCGGGCAGTCGAGGCGGCTGACGCTGCCCACGCTGCGTTCACCTGCTGTCTTTATGTGCATCACGGCTGGCATGCTGCTGGCCTTTTTGTCCGAATTTGCGGTGGCACCACACATCGTGGCGCGCGAGAATTTGCGCCTATGGCACGGCATTGGCAGTGCCATGTTTGCGTTGCAGTTCCTGTTCGCCTCGCTTGTGTTTTGGAAGTTGACGCCGCCAGCGCCCGTTCCATGAGTTCGCTGGGGGTCAGGTCTGGCTGCGTTTCTTGATGCTGACCTGTTTGGGTTTCGATCGTTTAACCTGACCGCCTGAAGTCAGGCGCTGATTTCCCAGAACACGCAGGGTCTTGACCTCCGGGCGCTGACCACCGCGTGTGCTGTATTTAAGTACTTTGAAGTCACGCGGACCGGGCATGCGGTCGGCGTCCAGCGTCTTTTCGCGCTCCGGCATAGGGCGCCAGAGCACCAGCAGTTTGCCGATATGCTGAATCGGTGCTGCGTTCAAGTCGTCGGCCAGTGTCTGAAACATGGCCTCGCGCGCCGAACGGTCGTCGGCAAAGACGCGTACCTTGATCAAGCCATGCGCATTCAGGGCGGCATCGGCTTCCCTTTTTACGGCGGCGCTCAGTCCATCGCCACCGACCATGACAACGGGGTCCAGGTGATGCGCTTGCGCACGGTGCTCTTTGCGTTGGGCGGGGGTCAATTGAATTTGCGGCATGGCGCTATTATCGGTTACGAAGGTCAAAATGAAAGACAAAGTCAAAAGCAGCAAAGTCAACAGGGCGTGGATCAATGACCATGTCAACGATCCGTATGTCAAGCTGGCCAAACTGGAAGGTTACCGGGCGCGTGCTGCCTACAAGCTCAAGGAGATTGATGAATCTCTGGGTCTGATCAAGCCGGGTCAGTTGGTGGTTGATCTGGGGTCGACCCCCGGTGCCTGGAGTCAGTATGTGCGGCGCAAAATGTCCCCGCGGAAGGCTGTTGGTGGCGGCGCGGCGGTCGGGGAACTCAATGGCAGCATCATTGCGCTGGACATCCTGCCGATGGAACCGGTAGAGGGTGTGGTGTTCCTGTTGGGGGATTTTCGTGAGCCGGAGGTGTTGCAACGCCTGGCCAGCGAAATGCGGGGTCGCCTGGCTGATGTCGTGGTGTCCGACATGGCACCCAATCTGTCTGGCATTGCCGCAGCCGATGCTGCGCGCATCGAGAATCTGGTCGAACTGGCGCTGGAATTTGCGCAGACCCACATGAAGCCGCGCGGGAGTCTGGTTGCCAAGGTCTTTCACGGTGATGCTTACGAGTCCCTGGTCAAGCGTTTCAGAGAGGTTTTTGTGACGGTCAAACGCATCAAGCCGAAGGCCTCACGCGACAAGTCTTCGGAAACCTTTCTGGTTGGTACATGCTTGCGGGCTGCCTGAAGTTCGGGCTGCTTCCGGGTAAAACGAGCGGCAAACGCCGCTCGGTGTCTTGAAACGCCTAAAATGGTGCCCAACTGTGTCTTGCCTATCTGTTTGCGTCCTTATTGGAGCCTCGCTTGAATAATCAGTGGTTCTCGAAAATTGCCGTCTGGCTCGTCATTGCGCTGGTGCTGTTTACCGTTTTCAAACAGTTTGAAACCCGTGGCCCGGCTGGCGCCGGCAATCTGGGTTACTCCGACTTTCTGGAGGAAGTAAGGGGCAAGCGGATCAAGAGCGCCGTTATCCAGGAAGGTCAGGGCGGTACCGAAATCATCGCTGTCACCACCGATGATCGCAAGGTCCGGACCACCGCCACTTACCTTGATCGTGGTCTGGTAGGTGACCTGATCGCCAATGGCGTCAAGTTTGACGTCAAGGCGCGCGAAGAAGGCTCGCTCCTCATGACGCTGCTGGTGAGCTGGGGCCCGATGCTCTTGCTGATTGGTGTCTGGATTTATTTCATGCGCCAGATGCAGGGCGGTGGCAAGGGAGGTGCTTTCAGCTTTGGCAAGAGCAAGGCGCGCATGCTCGATGAAAATACCAATCAGGTGACCTTCGCCGATGTGGCTGGTTGCGACGAAGCCAAAGAAGAAGTCAAGGAGGTGGTCGATTTCCTGAAAGATCCGGCCAAGTTCCAGAAACTCGGCGGCCGCATTCCGCGCGGCCTCTTGCTGGTAGGGCCACCCGGGACTGGAAAAACCCTGCTCGCCAAAGGGATTGCGGGCGAAGCCAAGGTGCCCTTCTTCAGCATCAGCGGCTCAGACTTTGTCGAAATGTTTGTTGGCGTCGGCGCAGCGCGTGTGCGCGACATGTTTGACAACGCCAAGAAGAACGCGCCCTGCATCATCTTTATCGACGAAATTGATGCCGTTGGACGTCAGCGCGGCGCTGGCCTGGGCGGTGGAAACGACGAGCGCGAGCAGACGCTCAATCAGATGCTGGTTGAGATGGATGGCTTCGAGACCAATGTGGGAGTGATCGTGGTGGCCGCCACCAATCGTCCCGACATTCTTGACGCAGCCCTGCTGCGTCCGGGGCGTTTTGACAGGCAGGTCTATGTGACCTTGCCCGATATCCGCGGCCGTGAGCAAATTCTCAATGTGCATATGCGCAAAGTACCTTTGGGTCAGGACGTGAACCCGGGCGTGATCGCGCGCGGGACGCCCGGCATGTCGGGGGCTGATCTCGCCAACCTGTGCAATGAGGCTGCACTGATGGCAGCAAGGCGCAGTGCGCGCACGGTCGAAATGCAGGATTTCGAGAAGGCCAAAGACAAGATCCTGATGGGCCCGGAGCGCAAGAGCATGGTGATGCCTGAGAGTGAACGCAGGAACACCGCTTATCACGAGTCCGGACATGCGCTGATTGGCAAGATGCTATCCAAGTGCGACCCGGTCCACAAAGTAACGATTATTCCGCGCGGCCGCGCCCTGGGTGTGACCATGAGTCTGCCGGCACAGGACCGGTATAGCTACGACAGCGAATACATGCTGCATCAGATCAGCATGCTGTTTGGTGGCCGCATCGCGGAAGAGGTGTTCATGCACCAGATGACGACCGGTGCCAGCAACGATTTTGAGCGCGCAACTCACATTGCGCGCGATATGGTGACACGCTACGGCATGACCGATGCGCTGGGTCCGATG
The DNA here is from genome assembly GCA_903897005.1 of uncultured beta proteobacterium. GTDB lineage: Bacteria > Pseudomonadota > Gammaproteobacteria > Burkholderiales > Burkholderiaceae_C > Rhodoferax. Next base: position 51,420 of record CAITZZ010000029.1, read on the forward strand.
GTTTACGCGGACAACGAGGGTGAGGTGTTTCTGGGTCGCTCGGTGACCAAGACGACCAACATGAGTGAAGAAACCATGCAGAAGGTGGATGCAGAGGTGCGACGCATCATTGACCAGCAGTACAGCCAGGCACGCAGGCTGATTGAAGACAATCAGGACAAGATGCATGCCATGGCCAAGGCCTTGCTTGAATGGGAGACCATTGACAGCGACCAGATCGAGGACATCATGGCCGGCAAGGAGCCGCGCCCCCCCAAGGACTGGACACCGCGCATCCCGGCGGCGGGTGGCGACGGCAGTGGCGGTGGCACACCCGCCGTCAAACCTGACGCAGCGCCAACGGCGGCCTAGCGGGCACCTTCACAAACGGTAGACGGGGCAGAATTGCCCCGTTCTTTTTCATGAAATGGAAGACCTCAAGATTCATGCTTGACCTGGCGACGCCCAGGGTCATGGGCATTGTCAATGTGACACCCGACTCCTTCTCGGACGGCGGCCGTCATGCCGATGTCAATTCCACGCTGCGGCATTGTGAAAAACTCGTCAGGGACGGCGCCGACATCCTGGACATCGGCGCCGAGTCAACCCGACCCGGCGCGGTAGCAGTACCGGTAGCCGAAGAACTGGCGCGACTGCTGCCCGTACTGTGCGAAGCTGTTCGCCTGGGAGTGCCGGTATCGGTCGATACCTACAAGCCCGGCGTGATGCAAGCGGCGCTGGACCTCGGTGTTGACATCATCAACGATGTCTGGGCACTGCGCTGGCGCGACGCAGCGACTGATTCGCGGACTGCAACACAGGTCGTTGCACGCCATCCTGCTTGCGGCATTTGTCTGATGCACATGCACGGGGAGCCTTCGACCATGCAGTTGCTTCCTGTGCAAGGCGATGCTGTCGCGCAGGCCAGACTCTTCCTGCAGAAGGCTGCCGGCGAGTTGCATGGGGCGGGTGTCGAGAAGAACCGTATCGTCATCGATCCAGGCATAGGCTTTGGCAAGTCCGTTGCGCAGAATTTTGCGCTGCTAGCCAGACAAGCGGAGTTGCTTGGCAGCGACTATCCCTTGTTGGTTGGATGGTCGCGCAAGTCTTCGCTGGGGGCACTGGTGGGCACCGCAACCGCAGATGCAACCGGGAGTGAGCCTGAGCAAAGGCTGGCCCTCAGTGTCACCGCAGCCGTGTTGGCGGTGGAGCGTGGTGCTTCGGTCGTGCGGGTCCACGATGTGCTGGAAACGGTTCAGGCTCTCAGAGTACTGAGCGCTATAAGATAGACGAATGATGGTTGCCAGGAATTGATCGCAAGGGAACAAGATGAGCAGAAAATATTTTGGTACGGATGGCATTCGCGGGACGGTCGGACAAGGGCCGATCACTCCGGATTTTGTGCTGCGCCTGGCCCACGCGGTCGGTCGGGTCTTGAAGCGTTCCGAAGATCGTCCTACTGTTCTGATCGGCAAGGACACTCGGATTTCGGGCTACATGCTCGAAAGTGCGCTGGAGAGCGGCTTTAATTCGGCTGGTGTCGATGTTGTGCTGCTCGGTCCGTTGCCTACACCCGGTGTCGCTTACCTGACCCGCGCGCAGCGCGCCTCACTCGGCGTGGTCATCAGCGCCAGCCACAATCCATTTGCCGATAACGGAATCAAGTTTTTCAGCTCTCAGGGGACCAAACTGTCTGATGTTTGGGAGTCCGACGTTGAGGCGACACTGGAGGAGGCGCCAGTCTGGGCCGACTCTGCCAGTCTGGGCAAGACCCGCCGACTCAATGACGCGGCTGGGCGTTATATTGAATTCTGCAAGAGCACATTTGCTCATGACCTGAGCCTGCGTGGTGTAAAGATCGTGGTCGACGCAGCGCATGGCGCTGCCTACCACATTGCGCCCATGGTGTTTCACGAGTTGGGTGCAGAAGTGGTGGCCATTGGTTGCACACCTGACGGATTGAATATCAACCACGAGGTCGGTGCGACTCATCCGCAAGCGCTGGTCAGGGCCGTTAAGGAGAGCGGTGCACAGTTTGGCGTTGCGCTCGACGGTGACGCGGACCGCCTGCAACTGATCGATGGCGAGGGGCGTCTGTTCAATGGCGACGAAATACTCTACCTGATGGTCAAGGAGCGGCTTTCACGTGGGCAAAATGCCAGTTGCAAGTGTTCCGAAGAATCGGTTCCCGGCGTCGTGGGGACTCTGATGACCAATATGGCAGTGGAGCTTGCCCTGAAGGCTAAAGGGGTTGAGTTGGTGCGTGCCAAGGTTGGCGACCGCTATGTGCTCGAGGAGTTGGAGAAGCGCGGCTGGGTGTTGGGTGGCGAAGGTTCGGGTCACCTGTTGGCATTGGACAAGCACACGACGGGCGACGGCATCATCTCCGCTCTGCAGGTTTTGCAGGCGTGTCTGCGCAGCCGGCAGACGCTCGCTCAATTGCTTGTCGAGGTCACTCTCTTCCCGCAGGTCCTGATCAATGTTCGACTTAGACCTCAGCAGGAATGGCAAACCAACACCCAACTGGCAGCCGCCACGAAGTCGGTCGAGCAGGAACTGGGCAACCAGGGGCGGGTCCTGATTCGCGCCAGTGGCACCGAACCGCTGGTGCGCGTGATGGTCGAAGCGCGGGATGCCAGTCAGGCGCAAAGTTGTGCCGAGCGAATTGCCGACACCCTGCGATGAACCATCCGTCCGATGGGGTGCGTATCTGTCCTGCCGACTATGGCAGCAAGAGCCATGCCGTGGCGTTGGTGATGCTGCTGGACGCCTATGCCAGGGATCCGATGGGTGGAGGCGAAGGTCTGAGCGAATTTGCCAGGACGCATCTGGTGCAGTCGCTGGCCGCGCGGCCGCAGGCCTTCAGTGTGCTGGCCTTTCTGGGTGCCGATGATGAAACACCGGTGGGTCTGGTTAACTGCATCGAAGGTTTTTCGACTTTCGCCTGCCAGGCGCTGGTCAATATTCATGATGTGGTGGTCTTGCCGGCCTATCGAGGGCAGCGCATTGCACAGCAGATGCTGGCCCTGGTCGACGCCATGGCGCGTGAACGCGGTGCCTGTAAATTGACGCTGGAAGTCCTCAGTGGCAACGCCGGTGCTATGCAACTCTACAGGCGGGTCGGATTCGCGAATTACCAGCTTGACCCTGCTGCCGGTCACGCCCAGTTTCTGCAGAAATGGTTGCGCTGACTGCTGCTTACACGAGCTTGAGTATCCGGTGATGATTCAGGCGCTGGCGCACCGCTGTCGCCGGCAAGGCCGTCTTGATTCGCGGATTGCCATGGGCGGTTCGGTGCAGGCGCGCCGGAGTGATGAGCAGGCCTTCCTCGTTGATCACAATGGCGACCTCGGGTAAGTTGGTTTGACTGCTGCGCCGTAGCACGACTCCAAGTTCACCGTTGTCCAGGCGCACATAGGTGCCCGGTGGGCATAAACCAATGGCTCGCACCAGCGCGTAACCCACTTCGTCGGGTGGTTGGGTGGACTTGGCAATGATCGAGCGAATCGACTCCGTGGCGCTGCGACCTTCGCGCAATTTGCGCGGACTGATCTGGGCCGCATAGCGATCCACCACCCGCAGAATGCGGGCCAGTCGCCTCGCCGGAGAAATCGCCCGCAACTCGCCTTTGTCGGTGCTTTCATCGTGATGCATTTCGATGGTGTGAAGCCATAGCGCGTCAGTCACACCAATTCGGTTCAGCAGCGCAGAACTGTCGACCGGATGCGCGGCAATGGCCTCCCGCTGTTGCGAGTCCGGCTTATCTGCCTGTTCGGTCAACTGGTCCTGCAGCGAGGTCATCGAAATATTCATGGTCATGGCCGCGTGGATCAGACTGTTGCGTTCTGCATCAGGCAAGCCCAGTTCGCGCGCGATCACATGGCACAGCACGGCACTGATCAGGGTGTGGGATGCGCTGTAGCCGACAGGTGAGTTGCTCGCCAACTGGAACAACAGGTACAAACCCAGGTCCGGGTCACGTTCGAGCAGGTCTTTCATCCAGCGATCGTATTGCCAGACGCGTTGCTCAAACTCCTGGATGCTGTCCGGGTTACTCAAAATAATGGCCAGACCTGATTCCAGGTCGGACCACAAGCTGAGCAAGTCCTGGTAATCGTTTTCGTTCTGTAAGGCCACAGCGGTAATCTTGCTCAGTCGCGAAAATTGTCGAAACTCAAGGGCATGTCAGTGATGGTCTTTCTGATCAGCGCCATGGCCGCCTGGAGATCGTCACGTTTCGCTCCAGTCACCCGCAGTTTGTTCTCCTGGATGGCCGACTGAACCTTGAGTTTGCTGTCCTTGAGGGCGCGCTGGATCTTTTTCGAAACTTCGGTCTCGATGCCGTTGCGCACCTTGATCAGCAGTTTGACCCTGTCGCCCCCCATCTTTTGCACTTCGCCCCGGTCCAGAAAGCGCACGTCGACGCCTCGTTTGGCCAGCTTGCCGTGCAGAATGTCTTCGATCTGGGTCAGCTGAAAATCGGCGTTGCCAATCAGCGTGATCTCTTTATCCTTGATTTCAATGGCGGCGGGTGTCCCTTTGAAATCAAAGCGCGTGCCGATTTCCTTGGCGCTGTTTTCCACCGCGTGTTTCACTTCCACCTGGTTGGCTTCGCAGACGGTATCAAAAGAGGGCATGGTCAACTCCCATAAATGTCGTAGCAGGTCGCTAGTGAGAGAATTGCAGCAATGTTAATCGAGAAAAACGTTCCCCTTCAAGCATGCAACAGCTTTGGCATTGTCGCAAAGGCGCATTGTCTGGTCCGAATCGGCAATCAGGCAGAGTTGCAGCGTCTGCTCGCCGAGCCTGAATCGGCGGCGCAAGCCAAATTCGTACTGGGTGGGGGTAGCAATATCGTGCTCACCGGCGACGTCAAACCCATGGTATTGAAGGTCGAGATCAAGGGGCGGCGCTTGATCAGCGAGTTTGCCAAAGCCTTCGTGGTTGAAGCCGGTGCTGGTGAAAACTGGCACGACTTCGTTGCTTGGACACTGGCTCAAGGCTACCCTGGCCTGGAAAACATGGCCCTCATTCCCGGCACCGTGGGTGCGGCGCCCGTGCAAAACATTGGTGCCTATGGTGTGGAACTGCAGGATCGCTTTGATTCGCTGGACGCAGTCGACCTGCAGACCGGCAAAGAGTTCACGCTCAACGCCGCTCAGTGCGCTTTTGGCTATCGCGACTCGGTTTTCAAACACCAGTCAACCAGCCTTGGACTGGCCGGCCGGGCGCTCATCACCCGGGTCCGGTTCAGCCTGCCCAAGCCCTGGAAAGCAGTGCTGGGTTACGCCGATCTAGAGAGGAAGATGCTCGAGTCAGGTATCGCGCAGCCCTCGGCACAGCAAATGTTCCAGTGGATCTGTGACATCCGTCGCGCCAAGTTGCCGGATCCGGCGCTCATTGGCAATGCTGGCAGCTTCTTCAAGAATCCGACCGTGACGCCGGAGCAATGTGCCGACATCATTGCCCGTGACCCCAAAATTGTTTACTACCATCTGGCCGATGGTTCCATCAAACTGGCTGCCGGCTGGTTGATTGATGCCTGTGGCTGGAAGGGCAAGTCGGTCGGTAACGCCGGGGTTTATGAAAAGCAGGCGCTGGTACTGGTCAATCGCGGCGGCGCGACGGGCGGCGAGGTCATGACCCTTGCCAAAGCGATTCAAACCAGCGTGTACGAGCGTTTTGGCATCCGGCTGGAGCCCGAACCGGTTGTGGTCTGAATCAGCCGAAATGGCAAATGTAGTGATAGGCCCCGGTGACTCGAATTTCGAAAGAAGAATTGCCCGGCACGCTGAACTTGTCGCCCGCAACCGACGTCAGCCAACTCGGGCTGCCGGCCAGTTTGTAGTCACAACTGCCAGCCACGCATTCCATGATTTCCGGTGCCCCGGTATTGAATGTCAGAATGGCTGGCAGAACCACGCCGACGGTCTTCTTGCTGCCATCGGCAAAGGTGATGCCGTGGCTCACGCACTTACCGTCGAAGTAGATATTGGCCTGGGTTGTGATGCTGATGTTGTCAATGCTGAATGTGGTCATGGTGCGTTCTGAAACTGGGACAGGGCGTCATGTTAGCGGCTTTTCACAACCCGTTCGCTAGGGCCGTTTGGCCCTGCGCGGCACTGCACATGGTATGAGGAGTTAGATTCGGGGTATGAAAAACGTATTGGTGTTGGGCGGTACCGGTTTTGTCGGCGGCCCGGTGTGTGAAGTGCTGCTGCGTCAGGGCTGGCAGGTGACGGTGCCGACGCGCCAGCGATCCAATGCCGAACTGTTGCAGCGAAGTCTGCCCGAGGTTCGCGTGCTGCAACTCGACGTGCATGATGAAGCGGCTCTGACTCAGGCGCTGACAGGTCAACAGGCGGTGGTGAACCTGGTGGCCATTTTGCACGGGACGGCGGACGCCTTTGAAAAGGTCCATGTGGACTTGCCGCGGAAGCTGGTACGCGCCTGCAGCGCCGCGGGTATCAGGCAAATGGTGCACATCAGCGCCCTGGGCGCCGATGCAGCGCAGCCGAAATCGGCGCCCTCCATGTACCTGCGCAGCAAAGGGCAGGGCGAAGCGGTCTTGCTGCGAGGGGCCGGCTTGGGGCAGCAGGCCAATTTTGATCTGACCATCCTGCGTCCCAGTGTGATTTTTGGCGTCGGGGACAAGTTTCTGAACGTTTTTGCGCAGTTGCAGAAAGTACTGCCGGTGATGCCTCTGGCCGGCGCCACGACGCGCTTTCAGCCGGTCTGGGTGCAGGACGTTTCCAGTGCCGTGGTGCGCTGCCTGGAGCGCACCGAGATCGCCGGCGCGTCCAAGGCACCGCTGGTTCTGGAATTGTGCGGCCCCGACGTCTTTACGCTGCGTCAACTGGTGCAGTTGTCGGCGCAACTCAGCGGCGTACGAGGCGGGCGGGGTCGTCCGGTGCTGGCACTGCCGCGCTGGCTGGCTCGATTGCAGGCCACGCTGATGGAGTTGGCACCGGGCGAGCCCCTGATGAGCCGCGACAACCTCAATTCCATGACAGTTGACAACGTTGCCAGCGGCAAGGTGCCTGGTTTGCTTTACCTGGGCATTGAAGCGGCGTCGCTGGTGCCGATTGCGTCAGCCTATTTGGGCAGCAAGTAACTCATTAGTCGGTACTTCCACCGCCCAACTTCAAGAAATCCCCATCCTTGCCCAGCGACAGCAGGCCGCTTTGCGCATAGATGCCCAGTTTGGCGCGCGTGTCCACGATATCGAGGTTGCGCATCGTGAGCTGACCTATCCGGTCGGCTGGCGAGAAAGGCGCGTCTTCGACCTTTTCCATACTCAGGCGCTCGGCTGCATACGTCAGGTTGGGCGAAGTCGTATTCAGGATCGAGTAATCATTGCCGCGCCGCAGTTCCAGGCTCACTTCACCCGTGATGGCACTCGCCACCCAGCGCTGGGCCGTCTCGCGCAACATGATGGCCTGCGGGTCAAACCAGCGGCCCTGGTACAGCAGACGGCCGAGTTTGCGGCCGTTGTCGCGGTATTGTTCGATCGTGTCCTCATTGTGGATGCCGGTGACCAGTCGCTCGTAGGCGATGAACAGCAGCGCCAGACCGGGCGCCTCGTAAATGCCACGGCTCTTGGCCTCGATGATGCGGTTCTCGATCTGGTCGCTCATGCCCAGACCATGACGTCCGCCAATGCGGTTGGCTTCCATGATCAGCGTCACCAGATCGCCGTACTCGACGCCGTTCAAGGCGACGGGCCGGCCCTCTTCAAAGCGTACCGTGACCTCCTCGCGCGCCACGGTCACTTCGTCTTTCCAGAAGGCTACACCCATGATCGGGTTAACGATTTTGATACCGCTGCTCAACTGCTCCAGGTCCTTGGCTTCATGTGTGGCACCGAGCATGTTGGAGTCTGTTGAGTAGGCTTTCTCGGCCGACATCTTGTAGCCAAAGCCGGATTGGGTCATGAAAGCCGACATCTCGGCACGACCACCCAACTCGTCAATGAACAGCTGATCGAGCCAGGGCTTGTAGATTTTTAGGGATGGATTGGTCAGCAGGCCATAACGATAGAAGCGCTCGATGTCATTGCCCTTGAAGGTGCTGCCGTCACCCCAGATGTTGACATCGTCTTCCTTCATCGCTGAGACCAGCATGGTGCCGGTCACGGCGCGCCCCAATGGGGTCGTGTTGAAGTAGGTCACGCCGGCGGTGGAGATGTGGAAGGCGCCGCTTTGCAGTGCGGCAATACCTTCGCTGGCCAACTGGTTGCGGCAGTCCACCAGGCGCGCTGCCTGGGCACCGTATTGCATGGCCTTGCGCGGGATCTCGTCGTAATCGGTTTCATCGGGCTGGCCAAGGTTGGCCGTATAGGCATAGGGAATGGCGCCCTTTTGCTTCATCCAGTGCAGTGCAGCACTGGTGTCGAGGCCACCCGAGAAAGCAATTCCGACTTTTTGACCGATGGGAAGATTTTGAAGAATGGTGGCCATGTTGTTTGCGGTGCAGTTAGAGCTAAGCCGCGATTTTAGGCGACCCACATTCTGCCCATCGACGGCGCTCGGCGACAATGGGGGTCAGGATGATCACACAAGCTCAAACGCTAGACCAATGGCTGGCCCACTGCGAGCGGCTACACCCCAAGAATATTGACATGGGCCTGGAGCGCGTCAAGGTGGTGGCGCAGCGCATGGGGCTGCGCTTCATGTGCCCGGTGATTACCGTGGCGGGTACCAACGGTAAGGGCTCGACCTGTGCCATGCTGGAGTCCATCCTGGCACAGGCAGGCTACCGCACCGGGGTCTACACCTCGCCGCATCTGGTTCATTTTGAGGAGCGCTTGCGGCTTTGTGGCGAACCCGTTGCCACTGATGAGCTGGTGGCTGCCTTCGCCGCGGTCGAACGCGCCCGCTGCCAGCAGGGTGCTGAACTATCGCTGACTTATTTCGAGTTTTCCACGCTCGCCATGTTCGATGTGATGGTTCGCGCCAAACTCGACGTCGTCATTCTCGAAGTCGGCTTGGGAGGCAGGCTCGATGCGGTCAATATCATCGAACCAGACTGCGCCGTGATTACCAGCATAGACTTGGACCACATGGAGTTTCTGGGTCCCGACCGGGAGTCGATTGGCCTGGAGAAGGCCGGCATCATGCGCACCGGTCGACCAGTCATTGTGAGTGATCCGATGCCGCCACGGAGTTTGCTTGACCATGCGGTTGAAATCGATGCCGATCTATGGCGCCTGGGGGTTGATTTCAACGTGTCGGGTGATCGGCAGCAATGGGCGTGGGCTGGCCGTGGCCGGCGCTACAGCGGTCTGGCTTATCCAGCACTGCGCGGCGCCAATCAGATGCTCAACGCAGCCGGTGTGTTGGCCGCGCTGGCGGCCCTGCGAGAACGCCTGCCGGTAAGCGCGCAAGCAGTGCGCAGCGGCCTGGCGCTGGTGGAACTTCCCGGACGCTTTCAGGTGATTGCCGGCCAGCCGACCCTGGTGCTTGACGTAGCGCACAACCCGCACGCCGTTGCGGCGCTGGCGGCCAATCTGGATGCGATGGGTTATTTTCCTCGCACGCATGCGGTATTTGGTGCTATGGCGGACAAGGACCTGGTAGCCATGCTGGGCAGGATCAGCCCCTTGGTTGATTGCTGGTACTTCACCGACCTACCCACTGCACGCGCCCAGTCCGCGCAGCGTTTGCTGGTGCAGTGGCAGACGCAAAACAGCAGAAAAAATGTGACCGCCGAGAGCTACCCAAATCCAGCACAGGCCCTGCGGGCAGCGATCAAACTGGCAGACCCCGCTGATAGAATTGTCGTGTTTGGATCGTTCTTCACTGTCGGTGGTGTATTGAAGGACGCTCCGCCGCGCTTGCACACCCTACACGTTCCCAACAGTTGAACTGCTGACCCTCCACAACATGGCCTTTTTCAAGTTTCGAAAGCGTACTGATGAGCCATCGGCTTTGCCTGTGCCATCCGAGAGCATCGATGTGATGCGTAAGCGCGCCAAGCATCGCCTGCTGGGTGCGGCTCTGCTGGTGCTGGTCGGAGTGCTTGGTTTTCCCTTGTTGTTTGACAAACAGCCGCGCCCTATTGCCGTCGATATCCCGATCGAAATACCGGACCGGGCCAAAGTCAAGCCGCTCAGCATTCCGGCGCCCGCCGTGGTATCTAAAGCGGCGGATGCAGCTCCGGCGGCGTCGGCTACGTCAACAGCCTCAGCTCCCATGGCGCCAGCCGCAGCGGCCCCGCCGCCCCAGCCCGTGGCATCTGACAGCATCAAGCCGGTTGTCAAGGCAGAGCCGGCGCCCCTACAGAAGCCAGCTTCGGCGACTGCCAACGCAGACAATGGAGGCCGAGCCCAGGCACTGCTTGATGGCAGAGACCAAGCTGCCAAGGTCGATGCAGCCGAGGCGCGGTTTGTGGTTCAGGTCGGTGCTTTTGCGGACATCGCCAAGGCGCGTGAGGTGCGCCAGAAGTTGGAGCACGCTGGTTTGAAGACCTACACCCAGGTGCTGGAAACCAAGGATGGGCGCCGGATTCGCGTGCGTGTGGGCCCATTTGCGGGCAAGTCAGAAGCCGACAAGGCGGCAGAAAAGATCAAGAAGCTCAATCTGCCCGCGGCGACGCTGAGTCTGTAGCAGAGTCCAGCAACGATGCCCGAGATCGCAATCGACTTGATTTTCGCGCTGCTACTGTTGGTGTCGCTGGCGCTCGGTGCGTGGCGCGGTCTGTTCTATGAAGTCTTATCGTTGCTTAGCTGGATAGCTGCGTTCATGTTGTCGCAATTGCTAGCGCCAGATGTTGCAGAAATATTGCCGATGGGCGGAGTCAGCAGACCGATTCGTTTTTCGGCTGCTTTCGTGCTCATCTTTGTGATTGCCGCCTTTGCTGGCGGCCTGCTTGCCAGACTGATCCAAAAACTTGGTGCGAAGGCAGGGCTGCAATCGACGGACCGGGTTCTTGGAGCCCTGTTTGGCGTATTGCGAGGCGTGATTTTGGTGCTGGCCTTGACCGCGGCGATTACTATGACTCAGTTCAAGAACAGTGCGTGGTGGAAGGAGTCAATGGGTGTTGGCATTGCGCTGGCCGCCCTCCAGAATCTTAAGCCCGTGCTGCCTGAAGATGTTGGAAAGTACTTACCATAATGTGTGGAATCGTCGGCGTTGTCAGCAGCGCACCTGTCAATCAGCTGATTTATGACGCCTTGCTGCTATTGCAGCACCGGGGTCAGGACGCTGCTGGCATTGTTACGCAGCAGGAACGAAAATTCTTCATGCACAAGGCCAAGGGCATGGTGCGCGACGTTTTTCGCACCCGCAACATGCGTTCGCTGCCGGGCAACTGCGGCCTGGGTCAGGTGCGCTACCCGACCGCCGGCAACGCCTACAGCGAAGAAGAGGCACAGCCCTTTTACGTCAACGCGCCGTTTGGCATCGTGCTGGTGCATAACGGCAACCTGACGAACGCTCAGGCACTCAAAACCGAGCTGTTTAGTGCTGACCACCGCCACATCAACACCGAAAGCGACTCCGAGGTCCTGCTCAATGTGCTGGCCCACGAGATCGAGAAAACGACGCGCGGTTTCCCGCTGCAGCCGCAGGATGTGTTTGATGCAGTGCGCCGCGTGCATCTTCGTGTCAGAGGCTCTTACGCCGTGATTGCCATGATTGCAGGCCACGGTGTGCTGGCTTTTCGGGATCCTTTTGGGATTCGGCCCCTGTGTCTGGGCCGTGGCGAGGGTACCGTATTGATCGCCAGCGAATCGGTGGCGCTGGAAGGCACGTCGCACAAACTGGAACGCAATGTCCTGCCGGGTGAGGCCGTCTTCATTGACTTGCAGGGCAAACTGCATGCTCAGCAGTGCGCCCAAAATCCGGTGCTCAATCCCTGCATCTTCGAGTACGTTTATCTGGCGCGTCCGGACTCGGTGATGGACGGAATTTCGGTTTACCAGGCGCGGCTGAATCTGGGTGAAACGCTGGCCCAGCGTGTCATTTCCACGGTGCCGCCGAACGAGATTGACGTGGTGATTCCGATACCGGAGTCGAGCCGGCCCAGTGCTGCGCAATTGGCCCAGTTACTGGGTTTGCCGTACCGCGAAGGCTTTGTCAAGAACCGCTATGTCGGGCGCACCTTCATCATGCCGGGGCAGTCGGTGCGCAAGAAATCCGTGCGTCAAAAACTCAACGTCATCGCCAGTGAGTTCAAGGGCCGTAACGTCTTGCTGGTAGACGACTCCATCGTTCGTGGCACCACCAGTCGCGAGATTGTGCAGATGGCGCGCGACGCCGGTGCGCGCAAGGTGTACATGGCGAGTGCGGCGCCGCCGGTGCGCTATCCCAATGTCTACGGTATCGACATGCCAACGCCCGATGAACTGGTGGCGCACAACCGCAGCGTCGAAGAGATCCGGCAACTCATTGGTTGTGATGCCTTGATCTACCAGGATGTCGACGGCATGAAGAAGGCGATCGGCTCGCTCAATCCCAATATCACAGGTTTTGACGCATCGTGCTTCGACGGCGTCTATGTGACAGGTGACATCACCGTGGCAGACATCGCCAGGCTCAATGCCAATCGCGTCAACGCCGATGAAGGTTCCGAAGACAACTCGCGCCTGGCGCTACCCAATCATGAAGAATGAACATGACTGACAAGGAATCTCCCGGCGCCCTGCATCCGGAGACGCTGGCCGTGCGTGCCGCCGTGGGCCGCAGCCAGTACGGTGAAAACTCCGAGGCCCTGTACCTCACGAGCGGCTATGTTCAGCCGTCGGCTGAGGTGGCGGCGCGGCGCTTCAATGGCGACGAGGAGGGCTTTACCTACGGCCGCTACGGCAACCCCACGGTGGCCAGCTTCGAGCAGCGGCTGGCGGCGATGGAGGGCAGCGAGGCTGCGATTTCGACATCGTCCGGTATGGCCGCCATCCTCATGATGTGCATGGCACTGTTGAAGAGCGGTGACCACATCGTCTGTTCACAGTCGATGTTCGGTTCTACCATTAAACTGATCGGTACCGATCTGGCGCGGTTCGGTGTTGAATCAAGCTTCGTGCCGCAGACGGATCTTGGCGCTTGGAAGGCGGCGCTGCGCGGCAACACGCGTCTGCTGTTCGCCGAAACGCCCACCAATCCGCTGACCGAGGTCTGTGACATCGCTGCGTTGGCCGCGATGGCGCATCAGGCTGGCGCGCTGCTGGCAGTCGACAACTGCTTTGCCACACCCGTGCTGCAGCGGCCGCTGACCCTCGGTGCCGACATCGTCATGCACTCGGGCACCAAGTACCTCGACGGCCAGGGTCGCGTGATGGCCGGCGCCCTGTGCGCGAGCGCAGAACTGGTGACCGAAAAGTTCCTGCCGATACTCAAGACTGCCGGCATGACGCTGGCCCCCTTCAACGCCTGGGTTGTTCTGAAGGGGCTGGAGACACTCGACATCCGCATGCGGGCGCAGGCTGCGCAGGCGCTGCAACTGGCGCAGTGGCTGGAGCAGCACCCGGCCGTGCAGCGGGTCTATTACCCTGGGCTGCCCAGTCACCCGCAGCATCAACTCGCAATGGCCCAGCAATCGGGCATCGGTGGCGCCGTGCTGTCCTTCGAGGTCAGGGCGGGAAGCCCCGAGCAGGCGCGTGCGCGCGCCTTTCATGTGCTTGACAGCATGCAACTGCTCTCGCTGTCGACCAACCTGGGCGACACCAAGACCCTGGCTGCGCATCCGGCCAGCACCTCGCACGGGCGATTGACCGAAGCGCAGCGCCAGTCCGCCGGCATTGGTCAGGGTCTGATCCGCGTCGCGGTCGGACTTGAGCATCTTGGCGATATTGAAAATGACTTGTCACGAGGCCTCAGTGGCCTGGACGCACTGAAATGACCCAAAAAACACGCACCCGCTTCGCACCTTCGCCCACCGGTTTTATTCACCTGGGCAACATTCGCTCGGCTTTGTATCCCTGGGCTTTTGCGCGCTCCACCGGTGGCGACTTCATTTTGCGCATTGAGGATACCGACCTGGAGCGTTCAACGCAGGCCGCCGTCGATGTCATCATCGAGGGCATGTCCTGGCTGGGCCTGGACTTTGACGAAGGTCCGTTCTACCAGATGCAGCGCATGGACCGTTACAAGGTGGTCTTGGCAGAGCTACAGGCCGCAGGTCAGGTGTACCCCTGTTACATGAGCGTTGCCGAACTGGATGCTCTGCGTGAGCACCAGATGGCCGCCAAGGAAAAGCCACGCTATGACGGCACCTGGCGCCCGGCAGCGGGAAAGACACTGCCAGCGGTTCCGGTTGGTGTGCAACCGGTGCTGCGCTTCAAGAATCCGCAGACCGGCTCAGTGATTTGGGAGGACAAGGTCAAGGGCTGCATCGAGATCAACAATGACGAACTCGATGACCTGGTGATAGCCCGACCTGATGGCACTCCGACCTACAACTTCTGTGTCGTGGTGGATGACATCGACATGGCCATTACGCACGTCATTCGGGGTGACGACCACGTCAATAACACGCCACGCCAGATCAACATCTTCCGTGCCTTGGGGCAAGAGCCGCCGGTCTACGCCCATTTACCCACGGTGCTGAACGAGCAGGGCGAGAAGATGAGCAAGCGCAACGGCGCCAAGCCGGTGACGCAGTACCGGGTTGAAGGCTTCTTACCCGATGCCATGGTCAATTACCTGGCACGTTTGGGCTGGAGCCATGGTGATGAAGAAATTTTCAGCCGAGAGCAGTTTCTGCAGTGGTTCAATCTGGACCACCTGGGCCGCAGTGCAGCGCAGTTTGACGAGGCCAAACTGCGCTGGGTCAACGCCCAACATCTGAAGGCCATGAGCGACGATGCTTTGGCCCTGTTGGTGCAGGAACAATTGCAGCGTCGCGGCATCGTGGCCGATGAACGCTTGAGCCGAATCTGTGCGCTGTTCAAGGACCGCAGCGACACCACGGTGGTCTTGGCGGACTGGGCTGAGCGGTTTTACGGCGACGTTGCACCCAAACCGGAGGAAGTGACACAACATGTGACGCCGGCAATCAAGCCGGCACTCGAACTGTTGGTTGAGAGGCTGGCATCCTGCGCCTGGGACAAGGCGTCAATTTCGTCGGTCATCAAGGAAGTCCTGGTGGCGTGCGCTATCAAAATGCCGCAGCTGGCGATGCCGGTTCGGGTGCTCGTGATGGGCACCGCGCAAACGCCATCGCTTGACGCGGTGCTGGAACTCAGCGCACGAGAAATAGTACTGAAGCGATTGCGGAGAGCCTGACATTTCAAGCTATAATTTGAGGCTTGAAAGTTGAAAACGCCTGAAAGTTTGATGAGTCCGGCTTCTGCTGGGATCGAGGGGGTATAGCTCAGCTGGGAGAGCGCTTGCATGGCATGCAAGAGGTCAGCGGTTCGATCCCGCTTACCTCCACCAAAATTTTCAGGAAGGAAGTCCACAGGTTATGACCCCATCGTCTAGAGGCCTAGGACACTACCCTTTCACGGTAGGTACCGGGGTTCGAATCCCCGTGGGGTCGCCAAGTTTGTAGCGCTTGGCTCGCAAGAGCGAAAGCTATCTACCAGGAGTGGTAGTTCAGTTGGTTAGAATACCGGCCTGTCACGCCGGGGGTCGCGGGTTCGAGTCCCGTCCACTCCGCCATGTAACATGAATAAACCGTTGTAAGTCTATGATTTACAGCGGTTTTTCTCATTTTGCAGTCCGTCTTTGCTACCCGTTTTATGAGGTGCTGGTGCTACCCCGAGGGCCCCATGGGGTAGCAGTATTTTGAGCCTTTTCGTGCACCTTTTGGCTGCACCAAGGCTCTCATGAGCTGCTCCAAGGGGTCCATGTTGACCTCAACAGGAGCACCACATGTCTGTATCTCGTCGTTCAATTTGCCTGGACTCAAGCCTTGAGTTGCTGGCCCGGGCGGACCCAGTTCTCCACTTCGAGCGCAGGCACGCGCACGAATTCGGACATGTTGTTCGTCACCAGCACCAAGCCTTCGCTGCGTGCGTGGCCGGCAATGTGCAAGTCATTCACTCCGATGGGTTGGCCGAGTTTTTCCAGAG
>CAITZZ010000030.1 GCA_903897005.1 uncultured beta proteobacterium
CGGCTTTGGCCCGTTCCCGGGCGAGATTTTCCACGCACGATTTCCCGATGCCTTGCATGGTGTCAGCGTCGATGATTCGATCGCCTCAGTTGAGTCGCTGTTCAAGAACGACGTCGAAGCTAACCGCGTGGCGGCCATCATTGTCGAGCCGGTGCAGGGCGAAGGCGGCTTCAACGTCGCACCACCCGAATTCCTGCAGCGCCTGCGCTTCCTCTGTGATCAGCACGGCATCGTCATGATCGCCGACGAAATCCAGACTGGTGCCGGGCGCACCGGCACCTGGTTTGCGATTGAGCAAAGCGGTGTCGCACCCGACCTGATCACCATGGCCAAGTCGATGGCCGGCGGCTTTCCGATCTCGGCTGTCGTCGGACGAGCCGAGGTGATGGACGCACCGGCAGCCGGCGGCCTGGGCGGCACCTATGCTGGCAGTCCGATGTCGTGCGCCGCTGGCCTGGCCGTACTCGACGTCTTCGAAAAAGAAAACCTGCTCGAACGCAGCCGCACACTGGGCGCCCGCCTGATGGTCAGCCTGCAGTCGATGGCGGCAAAGAACAACTGCATCGCCGATGTGCGCGGACTGGGTGCGATGGTGGCGATTGAACTGTGCAAGGGCGGCGACGTCAGGCAACCTGACGCCGAAATGACCAAGCGCCTGTGCGCTGAAGCAACGAAACGCGGGCTCATTCTGCTGTCCTGCGGCACCTACGGTAACGTGGTACGCATTCTGGTGCCGCTGACCGCCAGCGACGCTCTGGTCGATGAAGGGCTGGCCATCATCGATGCGGCTCTCAGTGCGGCACAGGCAAACTGATATGACGACAACCCCCCGCCCGCAGGCTGTGCCAACGCAGCAATTGTCGAATGAACACTTCATCGTCACCGAATGGCGTTTTGCGCCGGGCGCCGAGACCGGTTGGCACACGCATGGCCACAACTATGTCGTCGTGCCGCAGACCAATGGTGAGCTTTTACTGGAAACACCGGAAGGAAAGATCACAGCTCCACTGGTCGCCGGGCAGGCGTATGCCCGCGCCATTGGCGTGCGGCACAACGTGATCAACCCGACCCAGCACGAGGTGGTATTCATTGAGATCGAAGCGCGCTGAGGTTCGCGCGATCCGCCAGCTGTGGCACCGGCACAGCAAACGACGGAAAAAAATAGGCACTCAGGCAAGGGAAAACCCGCTGCCTCGGGCGTGGTTTTTGCTGCAGGATGGGCGACCCCTATTCAACCCACTTTTTTCACCAAATCAGACCAACTAGCGATGTTCAAGCACTACCAAACGACAGAAGTGCCGCAACACCATGAATATGGTTTCTGGCGGGAGGTCATCGCCAAGAATTACTTCCACCTGCAACTCGATTTTCGGAACAACCAACTTTTCAAAGGCTCGCTTTCGGCTTGGGAACTGGGCATGGTCTCGCTCTCCAAACTCGAGTGCAGCGCCTTGCGCTACCAGCGTCTGCGCCAGCATTGCCAGTCGGATGCGCCGCAGATTCTAGTCACCGTGCCCCTGCGCAGCGAGGTCGAGTTCTCGCAGCTTGGGCGCACCACACGCTGCGCGCCGGGTCAGTTCATTCTGGAGCACAGTGACGAACCCTACGAGTTCAGCCACGGCGCCGAGAACAACATGTGGGTCATCAAGGTGCCTGAGAGTGCACTTAAAGCGCGCGTCGGCAACACCGGGCGCTTCTGTGCGCAGCACTTCGACACCACCCAGGGCATGGGACTTCTTTTCAGTGACTACCTCCAACTGATCTCGCGCCACTGCGACAAGCAACCAAGTGAAGCTGCGCTGGCACTAATGGGTGTGCAGTTGATCGAACTGCTCGGAACCACGCTCAGGGAAGATTCTTCGGTGCTGCAGTCATCGGTTTCTGTCGTGCGCAGCGCCCACCTGGCGCGCATTGACGCCTATGTGCGCGAGAACCTGAGCGATCCGGAACTGACACCTGAACTGCTGGCGGCGCGCCACGGCATATCGGTGCGCTACCTGCATACGCTGTTCAAGGACACCGGTCAATCAGTGGCCCAATGGATTCGAGATTTACGCCTGCAGCGCGCACATGAAAAGTTGATGACCGCCCTGCCTGGCATCTCGATTTCGCAGATTGCCTACGCCTGCGGATTTAACGATCAGAGCCAGTTCAATCACGCCTTCAAGCGTCGTTTCGAACACTCGCCCGGCGAGCTGCTCAAGCCGCGGCACTAGCGCAACAAATCCGGGTAATCCCGGGCCTCAGGTGCACGCAGACGCAATAAATTGTGCAGCCTGGGACAAAGCAAAAAATCCCTTCCGCCTCAGAATTTCTCCTGTACTGAGCTTCGTTTCAATTGACTGAAACGACCCATGGATGGCACGCTGTTGGCTCGCGGCGCGCCAAGGAGAAACTGATGGCAAACCCGAAAAAAGTCGACCCGATTACGCTGGCTGTGGTGCGCGGTGCGCTGGAAACGACGCAACGCGAGATGACGCTAACGCTGGAGAAGACGGCGCGCTCCAGCGTCTTCAATGTCGCCCATGACTACAGCAATGCCCTGTTCAATCACCGCGCCGAAATGATTCTGCAGGGGCAGGATATTCCGATCCATCTGGGCAGCCTGATGCCCGCCATGAAGGCGGTGGCCAACTACTTTGGCGACGACATCGAAGACGGCGATGTGATCTACCACAACGACCCGGTGATGATGGGCAGCCACATTCTCGATTGCTGCATGTACAAGCCGGTTTTTTACCAGGGCAAGCTGGTGTTCTGGAGTGTCTGCAAAGGTCATGTCTCAGACATCGGCGGACCGGTTCCGGCCGGCTACAACCCGGACGCAAAAGAGATCTACGCTGAAGGCCTGCGCATACCGCCAGTCAAGCTCTGGGCCGCTGGCAAGCCACGCAATGACGTGATCAACTTCCTGATGTCCAACGTGCGCTCGCGGCGCGACTGGGAAGGCGACCTGCGCGCGCAATACGGTGCCGTCTCGATTGGTGAACGCAATCTGATCGCCCTGCTCGAAAAGTACGGCCTTGAAGAAGTGCAGGCTTGCATTGATGAGCTCCTGAACATGGCAGATCGCACCATGCGCTGCCTCTTCAGCAGCGTCAAGGATGGCACCTACGAGGCCAGTGCCGTTCTCGAAGACGCGGGCCACGGCCTGGGCGAACTCACCATCACAGCCACTGTGACGGTGCAGGGCGACAACTGTCACATCAAGATTCAAAGTCCACCGCAGGTACCCTACTTCATCAACTCCTACGAGGGCAATTCCTACTCCGGCGTTTATCTAGGCTTGATGATGTTTGCCCGCGTTGCGCCGCCCTACAACGAGGGCCTTTACCGCTGCGTCAGCCTCGATCTCGGACCCAAGGGCACACTGTGCAATGCGGCCGAACCGGCGCCGCACGTCAACTGCACTACAACGCCAATGGAGACACTGGCTGACGCCGTTCGCCTGGCGCTGGAAAAGGCCGCACCCGAGCGAGCTGTGGGTTCCTGGTGTCACTCCAGCGGCATCAACATTGCCGGGCGCGACTCGCGCAACAACGAGGAATACGTGACTATGATTCTGGCCTCGCTGATTGGCGGCGCCGGTGCCACGCCGCACCTCGATGGCTGGAACGCAGTCGGACCGCAATGCTGCTTTGGCGCTTTAAGTTCGGGCGACATCGAGATCATGGAGTACTCGTACCCGATCCAGATCCACCGCTACGGCCTGGTGCAGGACAGCGGCGGCGCCGGTTATCACCGTGGCGGATGCGCTACGGTTTGGGAGGTTGAGCCGCTGGCACACGAGATGACCGCCATTACTTTCGGCGAGGGTCGCCACTACGGCGCCCTGGGTGCCAACGGCGCAGACAGTGCCCGACCTGATCTGAAACTGGGCCGCATCGAACGCAAGCACGGTGCTGAGGTGGTAGATGTGATGCGCAGCAACGCCATCCTGACGATCAAACCCGGTGACCGGGTCGCCACCACCAACCCGGGCGGCGGTGGCTGGGGCAAACCGCTGGCACGCGAAATCGAGCGCGTGGTGGACGACGTGCGCAATGGCTACGTTTCGCGGCAGGCAGCAGCCGACGAGTACGGTGTGGCTGTGGACACCAGCACCTGGAGCGGGCGGCCCTGTGGGCCACGCCTGACCTCCGCCTGAATTGCGCAAGCACCCAGCCCTCACATTTTTGAAAGAGAAACTCATCATGACTTACCGATTAGGCGTAGATGCCGGCGGCACTTTTACCGACTTCGTGCTGGCCGATGACAAGGGCAATGTGCACTTGTTCAAATCGACCTCGACACCGGAAGACGGCACACTGGCCATTGCCGACGGCTTTGCCCAGATTGCCGAGAAACTGGGTCGTCCGATGCCTGACATCTTGGCGGAAACCGAACTCTGCGTGAACGGCACTACTGTGGGCTTGAACGCCCTGATCCAGCACAAGGGCGTCAAGACCGGCCTGATCTGCACGCAAGGTCATGAAGACTCGCTCGAAATTCGGCTGGGCCACAAGGAAGAAGGCTATCGCTACGACGCCGAATACCCGCCAGCCAAAATTCTGGTCGATCGCCACCTGCGCGTGCCGGTACGCGAGCGCGTGCTCGCTGACGGTAGCATCCGCACGCCGATGCACGAAGAAGATGTGCGCGCCGCCTGCGAGTTGTTCAAGCGTGAAGGCGTGAAGGCCGTGGCCATTTCTTTCCTGTGGTCGGTGGCCAATGAGGCGCACGAGCGCCGCGCCGCCGAAATCGTGCGCAAGATGCTGCCCGATGTCTACGTCTCGGTTGGTATTGAGGTCTTCCCGCAAATGCGCGAATACACGCGCACCTCGACCGCCGTCGTCAACGCCTATCTGGGCCCGGTTCTGCAGGCCTACGTTGACCGAATCGACCAGTTCTTCCGTGACAACGGCATTAAGGTTCCGGTGCGTTACTTCCAGTCCAACGGCGGCATGGCGGCACGCGCGGTGATGATCGCGCGCGCGGTCAACGCCATCAACTCGGGGCCGGCCTCGGCGCCGATGGCCGGCGCTTATGTGACGCAGCCACTGGGCCTGAAAAATTTCATCACCATCGACATGGGCGGCACGTCCTTCGACATCACGCTCACGCACGACGGCAAAACCAACATCAACAAGGACATTGATTTCCTGCGCTACCGCATCGGCACACCGATGATTCAGGTCGAGACCCTGGGTGCCGGCGGTGGCTCGATTGCCTGGATCGACCAGATGGGCGTTCTCAACATGGGGCCGCAATCAGCCGGGGCCACCCCTGGTCCGGCCTGTTACCTGCGCGGGGGCACGGTGCCGACAGTGACCGACGCCAATGTGGCGCTGGGCTACCTCAATCCGGAGTACCTGCTCGGTGGGCGCCTACCAATCAATGCCGCCGCCTCGCGCCAGGCGATCGCAAGCCACATTGCTGAACCCCTGGGCATCAGCGTGGCCAAGGCCGCCTACGGCATGTTCCAGATCGTCAACAACAACATGGTCAACGGCATCCGGCGCGTCTCGATCGAGCGTGGCTACGACCCGCGTGATTTCGCCCTGATTGGAGCCGGGGGTGCTACCGGGCTACACATCACGGCACTGGCGCAGGAAATCGGCTGCCGCACGGTGCTCGTGCCCAAGCTCGCCTCCGGCCTGTGCGCATTCGGCCAGATCCTGTCGGACGTCAAATACAACTACATGGCGGCCACGCCAACGCGGTTGGACGAGCGTGCCAATCTGGACAAACTCGAAGAGCGCTTCAATACGCTGGAGAACGAAGCCGTCGCAGCCCTGCTCGCCGAAGGCATCACACGAGACCTGATCGCGTTCAAGCGCAGCCTGGACATGCGCTATGTGGGACAGGTCCACGAATGCACGGTCGATATCGGCGACACCGTGGCCAACAGCGCCAACCTGCCGACGATCAAACAGAAGTTCCATGACCTGCACAAGCAATTGTTCACGTACAACGAACCTGACAGCCTGGTCGAGATCGTCAACATTGAGTCCACTGTTTATGGCAAGACGGCATTGTTGCCGCCACAACTGCTGGCCAAGGGTGGCACGCCCGAGGCCGCCATCAAGGCGCGCCGCGCAATGATATTCAGCGCGGACGGTGCGACGACCGACACGCCGGTTTATGACGGAGAAGCGCTCGGCGCCGGCGATCAGGTGCAGGGGCCCGCGGTGATTGAAGAGCCGACCACCACCATCGTCGTCAACCCGGGCTGGACTGCGCGCCTGGATGAGAGCGGAAGCTACGTCATCACGTGCGCAGCCTGAAGCAGGAGCTTTGACGCATGTCTACCCGAGCGATGCCCAACTGCCTGCAAGCTGATGACGTGTCCGTCACCTTTGCCGGCCTGCGCGCGCTCAAGCACGTCAGCCTGCGGCTGGAGCGGGGGCAGATCGTGGGGCTGATCGGGCCCAACGGCGCCGGCAAGACTACCCTGGTCAACGTGCTCACCGGGTTCAACGCCTTGAATACGGGGCGTGTGCTGCTTGATACAACCGTGCTGCATGGACTCACTGCCGACGCCTTTCGGCGCCAGGGTGTGGCACGGACCTTTCAGGGTGGTCGACTGTTTCGCAACCTGAGCGTTCAGGACAACCTGGAGGTCACGGCAGTCGGCCTAGGCATGTCACGGCGCGCCGCCATGGCAGAGGCGCAGCGCGTTCTGCAGTGGATGGATCTGACGCATCTGGCGGATCGGTTGGCCGGGGTTCTGCCCTATACAGACGAGCGGCGCGTCGGCATTGCGCGCGCCATCATCGGGCGCCCGGCCTTCCTGCTGCTCGACGAACCGGCCGCCGGCATGAGCGAGCACGAGGCGGCTGATTTGCGCGCCATCATTGCCCGCATTGCGCAGGAGATTGGCTGCGGCGTTCTGTTGATCGAACACAACGTACGCCTCGTGCTGAGCATTTGCAGCTACATCGTGGTGCTCGACACCGGCGAGGTAATCGAGCAGGGGGACCCGGACCGCATTCGCCAAAGCGAGCGCGTGCGTCACGCCTACATGGGAACGGCAGCCGAAACGGTCGCCGATCCACTGGCGGCGGAGGACGCATGAATCTGCTCGAAATCCATGACCTGAACGTGCGCTATGGTGGCATCACCGCACTGCACAAGCTCAGTCTCACGATCAAGGCCGGCGAGACGGTAATGGTCACCGGTCCGAACGGGGCCGGCAAGTCAACGCTGCTCAAGACCATTGCCGGGCTGGTCAAACCGCAACATGGCAGCGTGGTTTTTGATGGACAACTCATCACCGGTTGCGCGCCGGAAACCATTGCCGCTGCCGGTTTTTCAATGGTGCCCGAAGGGCGTCAGGTGTTCAACTCGCTAACCGTGCTGGAAAACCTGCGTGTTGGCACCGGTATGCGGCGCAACAAGCTCGCCGTCGCAGCCGATCTCGATTACGTGATGGACGTCTTTCCCGTGTTGGGTGAACGCGCCCTGTCGCAGGCCGGCATGCTCTCGGGCGGCCAGCAGCAGATGCTGGTCATTGGCCGCGGCCTGATGACAGCGCCCAGGCTGTTGGTCATCGACGAGCCCTCGCTGGGTCTGGCCCCGCTGGTCACCGATCAGGTCTATGAAGCGCTGATGCGCCTGCGTGTCGAGCGCGATCTGACGCTGCTGATCGTCGAGCAAAGCGCCAGCCGCGCCGTCATGACGGGCGGGCGCATGGTGATGTTGCGCGAGGGCCGCATCGTGCTCGAAGGCGATCCGCGCGAACTCACTGCGCACCAGATGCAACAGGCCTATTTTGGCTACGAAGATGAACCCGCTACTGAGAGCACGCCATGACCGCCACGCTGCAATACCTGTTTGATGCGCTGAGCCTTGGCAGTCTGTACGCCCTGGGCGCGCTGGGCATCGCGCTGATCTTCGGCGTCATGCGGCTGGTCAACTTCGCGCATGGCGACGTCATGACCTTCGCCATCTTCATCCTGATCGCGCCCACCACCGAAGCCGTGGCGCCGCTGTGGGTCGGCGCTTGGTCGACACCACTGCTGGTGCTCACCGTGCTGGTCGCCGGCGCCGCGCTGTCAATCGTCTCTGAGTGGCTGGTATTTCGGCACCTGCGTCATGCCACACCAGCCACCACCATGATGGCGTCCTTCGCACTTGGCTTTGTGTTGCAAAACACATTGCTGGTACTGCACAGCAGCAGGCCCAAGGCCGTCAATCTGTGGCCGACGCTGAGCATGCCGATGAACCTGTGGGGTGCACGCGTGCCGGGGCTGCAGATGCTGATGATCAGCATCACCATGTTGCTGCTGATCGGCCTGGCCTGGATGCTCAAGCGCAGTCGGGTCGGACTCGAAATGCGGGTCGCTGCCGAGAATTTCGACATGGCGCGCATGCTCGGCGTCAAGGCCAACCGCGTGATCCTAGTGGCGTTCGGTCTGAGCGGGACGCTGGCCGCCTTGATCGGCCTGCTGATGGTGAGCCAGACCGGCTTAGTCGACATTCGCATGGGCGGGCCGATGATGCTGGTGGCCTTCGTCGCCACTGTGATTGGCGGCCTGGGCAGCCTCGGCGGTGCGGTGCTGGGCGGCTTTCTGATTGGCGCCGTCAGCACGGCGCTGCAGGCCTGGCTGCCGCTTGATGCGCGGGCCTTTCGCGATGCTTTCGTCTATCTGGCGGTGATTTTGCTGTTGCTGTGGCGCCCCGACGGCCTGTTCGTGACCAGTGCAGTCCGGCAACGCGTCTGAACCCGGGTACCAAGGCCATGAACTCATTTTTCCAACGCCATCGCTTGGCCACGCCTCTGGTTCTGTGCCTTGCCCTGCTACTGCTGACAGCGTTGTCGTTCACCGGCTCCGCGGGCCTGCAACGAACCGTCACCGAAATGCTGATCCGAATGGTCATGGTGGTGGGGCTGTTCATCTTCGTCGGGCACTCCGGTGTCATGAGCTTTGGCCACATGGCCTTTGTCGGCATCGGCGCTTACGGCGTGGCCTGGACCACGATGGAGCCATCCATGAAACTGATGATGTTGCCGGGTCTGCACAAGATGCTGCAACAGGCCGATCTGCCCTGGGTTGTTGCCACAGTGCTGGGCGCCCTGCTGGCTGCGTTCGTTGCCCTGCTCGTGGGCAGCGTGATCATGCGCCTGAGCGGCATCGCCGCGTCGATTGCGACCTTCTCGCTGCTCGCCATCTTCAACGTCGTTTATTCCAACTGGGACAGCGTGACCGGCGGCGCGAGTTCGATCGTCGGCATTCCAACCCCGGTGGAGAGTTGGCAGGCGCTGGCCTTTGCGGTCGTGGCCATCGTGCTGGCGCACCTGCACAGCATTTCCCGCTACGGACTGGGTTTGCGCTCGGTGCGCGAGGAACCGGTTGCAGCCCAGAGTTGCGGCATCAATGCCTGGCGCCAATTGCTGGTGGCGTTCGTGCTGAGCGCCTTTGTCTGCGGCCTTGGCGGCGGCCTTGATGCGCAGTTTCTGGGTGTCGTGAACCCGGATGCCTATTACCTCAGCCGCACCTTCACCTGCCTGACCATGCTTGTGATTGGCGGCAGCGCCAGCCTCAGCGGCGCAGTTACCGGCGTTGTCGTGCTGTCAGCGCTGATCGAATTGCTGGTGCGCTTCGAAGCCGGCGTCACTTTCGGTGGCATCACGCTGCAACTGCCCACCGGCAGCCAGGAAATTGTGGTCGGTGTTGTCATGGTGCTGATGCTTATTCGTCGCCCGACCGGTTTGATGCGGGGGCGCGACTGGTTTTGGCCCGCACCCAACGCGCAAGCAAAGGCAAGCCTGAAGGCCCCAAGCAAAAACTGAATCCCCCCATCGATCCTGAAGGAATTCGGGATCGGCTTTTCCTCAACCGTGACCCAGGAGTCCCCATCATGCTCTCGCCCCGCCTCTTTCGCACCGCAGTGGTGCTAACAACTTTTTTCACTGGCGCAGTGGCCAGTTCCGTTGCCCTGGCGCAAGCCGGCAAAGATCTCGTCATCGGCTTTGCCAATGCCAAGTCGGGCTGGGTTGAAGCCTACGACACACCTGCGCGCCGAGCGGCGCTGATCCGCATCGATGAAATCAACGCCTCTGGCGGTCTGCTGGGACGACATCTCAAGGTGATCGAGACCGATACCAAATCGGACCGAGCACAAAGCGCCAAAGCGGGTCTGGAAGCGTTGGACCAAGGTGCCGAGTTGCTCGTTGTGAGCTGCGACTATGATTTCGGTAGCCCCGCCGCCCTGCAGGCACAGAAAAAGGGGAAACTCTCGTTCTTCCTGTGTGCCGAGGACGTCAAGGCTGGCATTCAGGGCGTCGGAAAGTATTCGTTTAGTTCTTCCGTGCTGGCCGCGGTCCAGGGCGCAACCATGGCGGAATGGGCCTATCAAAAACGCAACGTCCGTCAGGCTTATGTTCTGCTTGATACCACCATCGAATATGACAAAGGCATTTGCACGGGATTCGACTGGATGGCAGAGCAACACAAGGGTCTGTCGATAGTGGGTCGCGACACTTTCAAGAATGGAGATGCCTCTATTGCTGCGCAGATTTCGCGGATCAAAGCATTGCCAAAGGAACCGGATGCGATCATGCTCTGTTCATATATTCCTGGGGCTGCCAGCGCGGTGCGCCAACTCCGTGCGGCTGGCGTTAACTCACTTATTTTGAACGGTGCAGCGGTGGATGGTAACTACTGGCTTGATTCTGTCCCCGGCCTGTCGAACTTCGTAGTGCCAGTGCAAGGCTCAATTTACGGTGATGACCCCAATCCAAAAGTTGAGGAATTCAACAAGACATTTACAGCACGTTATGGTGCCCGCCCGTCCAGCACCTATGTCTACCCTGGGTATGTCCTGATTGATGTATGGGCTAAGGCCGTGGAACGTGCAAAGACTACCGACGCTGACAAGGTGACTGCAGAACTAGAAAAGATGCGCAACGAGCCAACGCTTTTTGGGCCGCGGACCTTTACCAAGGACATTCATCACCAAAATCAAGCACGGTTACTAATTTCCGAAATCAAGGGTGGAAAACCTGGCATCGTCGATGAATGGACCATCAGCAAACCGGTTCCGCTTGAAGTATTGCTGAAGAAATAGAGACTGAAGCCAGAGTGCCGCGATCCACATCAAATCTCTGACAACGGCAACGACCCGCGTCAGGGCATTTGTGCAGCGAGTGCTCATCCGCTGAACAAGAATCGGCTAAAGCAAATGAAATTGGAATAGGACTACAGGCCACGCGCGTTCTCTTCGCCAAGATCGCCTTGCTGTGGGATTCAAAGGCGACGAAGCACCACTCGGATGGCCTCATCAGTGCAACGCACTCGCTGCGACAAGAGGTATGAGGCGTTCGAAACCCGAAAGAAACAGATGACGATAAATATTGCATACCTCGACGCCGTTGACAAAACACAATGGTTTTCGCTCGCCCGCGGATATAAGGAGTTCTACATGACGCCCACTTCGGACGCTGAGTATGAAGACGCGTGGGATCGCTTGTTAAACCGGGACAGCGTATTTGGAATTGGTGCCAAACTTGACGGTGAACTTGTTGGATTTGCACATTACCTCTTCCACACAAGTGCATGGACACCTACTGTCTGTTATTTGCAGGATTTATTCACCGCTCCAGAAATGCGAGGAAAGGGTATTGCTCGTTCCCTAATAGAGAAGGTGGCAGAGAATTCCACGAAACGTGGTGCGTCCCGCTTCTACTGGCTTACACAAGACAGCAATGTTGTCGCACGTGGATTGTATGAAAAGCTGGCTAAGCACAATGGCTTTATCCGTTATGACTACGCTCGCGCGTGACCTGAATCATTTTCGATAACAGTGATTACGAATGGCGGGGCAGGGTGCTGCCTCGACAGATTGTGTTGGTGAGTGGAGTGCTTTGCTGCGATGTGGTGTGGTGTGACATCGCTTGGTAAATCAAGCGGCAAATGCGTGGGGGTTGACATAGCGTCCCAAGATTTCTGTTCGCTTTTTCATGTAATTGAGTATTCAAATCGAAAGTAGAAGACTATAGTGAATAAAAAGTATGACAACTTTATCAGTGGGCAATGGGTTGCAGGCGCTAAATATGCGCCCAACATTAGTCCATCAAATATCAACGACGTGATAGGTGACTATGCTCAAGCTGATGCCGTGCAACTTGATTTGGCAGTCCAGGCCGCGCAGGCTTCTTTTCCTGCCTGGTCAACCGGCAACATCCAGGCACGCGCTGACGCGCTCGACAAGATCGGCACCGAAATCCTGTCCCGGCGCGATGAACTGGGCACCCTGCTGGCGCGCGAGGAGGGAAAGACCCGGCCCGAAGGCATCGGCGAAGCGACTCGAGCCGGCAACATCTTCAAGTTCTTCGCTGGAGAATGCCTGCGCCTGACCGGTGAAATCGTGCCTTCGGTGCGCTCTGGCATCAGCGTCGAGATCACTCGCGAACCCATGGGAGTGGTTGGTCTGATCACCCCGTGGAACTTTCCCATCGCCATTCCGGCCTGGAAGATCGCTCCCGCGCTGGCGTACGGCAACTGCGTAGTATTCAAGCCGGCAGATCTGGTGCCCGGTTGCGCCTGGGCTCTTGCTGAAATCATCAGCCGCTCCGGGATTCCTGCGGGCGTCTTCAATCTGGTGATGGGTCGCGGCAGCGTAATCGGAGACCCGCTGGTCAATCATCCTGCTATCAACGCCATCAGCTTCACCGGTTCACAAAGCGTGGGTGAACGCATCGCTCAGCAATGCGCACTACAGTTGAAGAAGGTGCAATTGGAGATGGGCGGTAAGAACCCGCAAGTCATCCTCGATGATGCAAATCTGCCGCGGGCGGTGGAATTAAGCGTGCAAAGCGCTTTCTTCTCTAGCGGCCAGCGTTGCACCGCTTCCAGTCGACTGATCGTGAGCGACGGTATTTACGCCCGCTTTCTGGACGCCATGAAGCAACGCATGGCCACCCTCAGAATTGGCGATCCTTTGGCCGCAGGCATTGACATCGGCCCCGTCGCCTCGCAAGCGCAGCTTGAACAGGATCTGAGCTATGTCCAGATCGGCGAGGCAGAAGGTGGTGTTCTCGTTGCTGGGGGCCAACGCTTGCAATGCGGTACGGAAGGTTTCTATATGGCCCCTGCACTCCTGACCGATACGACGATGGCAATGCGCATCAACCGCGAAGAGGTATTCGGCCCAGTGGCCAGTGTCATCCGCGTCAAGGGCTATGAAGAAGCGTTGGCGGAGGCCAATAACACGCCGTACGGCTTGTCAGCAGGCATTGCCACCACCTCGCTTAAGTACGCTGCGCATTTCAAGCGGCACAGTCAGGCCGGTATGGTGATGGTGAACCTACCCACTGCCGGTGTTGACTACCACGTGCCGTTTGGTGGGCGCAAGGGATCAAGCTACGGTTCGCGTGAACAGGGGCGCTATGCCAATGAGTTCTTTACCATCGTGAAAACGGCTTATGTCGGTGACTGAGAGATCAACGACTGGTTGCCTTCGAGAGTAGGTAGCAAATTGACCTTGGATGGTCTTGCCCCACAGGTCGTTGAGCATGAGCCTTGTGGAGCAAATCATGTTCCTGCGCGGAATGACTGCTTCATCTTCGGTAGACATGGCAGCAGGCGGCAGCTTTCGGTTGCTGTCACTGACTTCTAAGGGCACATCAGAGTCGCTGAGAGAATGGACCTGAACGTCAAGTTTTGGAGCACTGCGGTCACCTGAATTCGATATTGCCAGTGTCACAGACCACGCTATCTTCCAAAGAATTCATCAAGGGTGTCGTGGGGAATGTGCGGGGCGTAGAAAATTGCCTCGCATTAACGCGGCAGCCATCAGCAACCCGCACTCTCGCCCCGTCGTTTCAATGGTTGGTTCGGAAGTGTGTCGAACTCCACCACCAGTATTCATGCGCCCTAGCGCCCGGATCGGCCAGTCGGCCTTGCCGAGAGTGGTAATTGCTTTGCGCAGTTCGCTTTCGTACTCGTCGCTGAGTCGATTCTGATTCCGGATCACGTCACGAGCCAACTACCCAAAGGAAGAACAGATGGCACGCAGGAGATTCGAGATGTTTCAATACCGACAAGGCTTTGGTGCGCATGCGCCAAGGCGACTCAGACCGCCAGATGGCGGCAGCGCGCATCATGGGTCGGCGCACAGCGGCGAGACTGCGTGAGCTCGGGTCTGAGCACAAATGGCTCGATGCCACTGGCGCCATGCCCGAGGACGAGGTGATAGCTGCTGCGCTGAGCCAACCCAAACGCGCCAGCACCACCGTCTCCAGCCTGGCAGCACAACGCGAACGCATTCAAAGCTGGGCCGCACAAGACGTCTCGGGTGTCGCCATCTTTGCCGCTTTGCAGCGCGAACAGGGCTGGAGTGGCAGCTACTCAGCCGTGCGTCGCATCCTGGCCGATATTCGAAGTAGTGAGCCACCAGAGACTTCGTGCCGACTGGACTTCAGCCCAGGTGACCAAACTTTTCAACTGCAAATTGCATTGCCGCAGCAACAAACCACTACCGGATGAACTCCTGTGCTGCCGCGGTAAAGGCTATCGGCCGCATTTCCCCAGTGAAGTATTCAATCTTGATTCGGTCATTCGCTAGCATTTGGACTAACACCCATCCGGCACGGTTCTGCGGTCCGCTGGGGGTGTCCCTGTAGGCTTGTACCCCACTGGCAGGCGTCACCAGGGTTGGATCAAGGTCCGTTTTGCTGATTGACAGCACCAACGGACTCGCAATGGTTCCGCCAATGGATATTTTGGGGGATTGGTCAAGCCAGTCGTATGCGAAAGACACCGTCTTCGGCCAGCCATCGGGCCCTGCGGAATTCGCATTCGCGGGAAGCGACGTGTGGAACCAATCCCCGGACAAGCGGCCTTTGACACCCCAATCGAGCCTGCCGTCTTTGTCAATCGGAATCCCCTCGCGCAAACGGACCTTGGCGTAGTAACTTGTACGCAAAGGTTCAGTGAAATACTTGTAGGGTGATGCAGGATGGGCGCCAAGCTCACCGTATCGCGTTGGGTTGAGGAAACCCGGTGGGTTCACGTCGAGATCATAAACACCGAGATCCATAGAGGGGCATCGACCCGTTGTCGTTGCGATTCTTTCGCCTGCGCTGACTTTGCTACCCACTTTGACACCCGGTAAAAGCAGCACGTGATCGTAGTAGTAATAGAAGGTTTTGGTCATCTGGACCATTACCTTGGTATCACCAGCGGCCTCTGTCTGGAGCACAAAACTCACCACACCGCTTCCAGCGGCATAGACATTGCGCGGAGTGCAGTCCTGGCTGCTCGGAGGCAAGGTTGAGTCTACAAAGCTCAGGTAGACATGGTCGGTCGGTAGCACGTGCCCAGGGGGTGCCAGCATACCGAGCGGCGTGGCAGCAACCAACGTTGAGAGATCGAGGGGCGACGCACTCAAGATGCCGGGCCCGGTGCCCACCACCCCATCAGGGACGGAGTTGTTGGGCGAACCACTTCCGCCGCCACCCCCACCCCCGCAAGCCTGGAGGGCTATTGCAGTTACAACGAAAACGGCGAACTTCAATACCCTGGATGCAATCATGGTTGGCAATCTCCAAGTGATCATCAAACGATAGTTGGTTCTTGCCAAAGTGCAAGCAGCAACCGGCTGGAGGCAGTAAGACCGCCGAACAGTTTTGCGGAATTGGATGTCAGAACTCCACGCGATCAACCCGCGCTGACGTACGCCGCTTCAATCCAGGCCAGCAACTGTGCGTCGATCTCGGCGGGACCGGAAATGCGCACCGTGTACTGGCACATGCCCCCAGGCGGCATGGCTCGTAAGCGTGATGCAGCGGGCGCAATGCAGCCTTCGCGCCGGTGTAGATGGAGTCCAGTGGATCGCCAAGCCCGGCCACGGGTGCGGGTGCGCTGTCGCCCAATTCACGCAGCGGCTTATCCATGAACAGGGCCACGGCGTGTAACTGGGCAATCGTCTTGCCGGTCTTGAACTGGATATTGCGCAGTTGGGTCAGCGTGGCGGCTTGTGGGTCGGCCATGGAGGTATTCCTTTCTGGACTGGTTAAGTGGCAGGCTTGACGGGTCGCGAGCAGGTTGAACAGCGGCATCGAACGGGGCTGACCTTGCAGCCTGCCTCGCGCTTGAGCAGATCCAGCACACCGGGATAGCAAATTCAACCGCATGATGCCAAGTATTGCACTGGTTGTAGGTTCCCAATCGTATTTGATTTGAGCGGTTTGAGCCTTCGTGGCAGTTGTTAGGCTGGAAATTGAACGTCCGCCTCCTCAAGCTCCGGATGACCGTTATGGGCACATCAGAGCCCTTGAACACCCGAGTTAGGACTCGACTGCCATCGGACTGAAGTTGGTTAGAAAAAGTTAGGCGGAGGCATGCGCCGGCTGCGCGACCAGACGCACACCAAGGGCTGCGCAAACACGGCTGACTGTATCGAAACGCGGTTCGCTGCCGGGCCGAAGCGCCTTGTACAAAGCTTCCCTGGTGATACCGGAATCCTTCGCAACCTGCGTCATGCCCCGCGATCGGGCAATATCGCCGAGCGCAGCCGCCAGCAGTGCCGCGTCGTTCTCTTCAAGAATGGTGGTGAGGTAGGCCGCTACGTCTTCTTCGCTGTTCAGGTACTCGGCTGCATCGAACTCGGGAAGTTCGGAAACTTTGATTTTCTTGCTCATGGTTCAATCCTCTAAAGACTTGGCAAGTTCGATTGCCCGAATGATGTCAGTTTGCTGCGTTGACTTGGCTCCACCGCCAAGCATCACGATTAACACGCCACCTCTTTGGACGTAGTACATGCGCCAGCCCGGACCGAAGTGTTCACGCACTTCGTAAAGACCTTCGCCCACCGACTCCACATCGCCCAAGTTCCCGAGTTGGACCTTACGCAAGCGTTTGATAAGGCGAAGCCGAGTCAGTCCATCCTTCAGGCCTTTAAGCCAGTCGGAAAACTCTTCAAGACGTTTTACCGTGTAGGTCATGGTTGAAATGTAATCGAATGATTACACATCGTCAAGCGCAACACGCTGACCAAGCGCAGTCGGCTGTCGCGCGCGACGGTCAATCAGGTCGAAAACAACGGCACCTGCGCACCTTCAGCTTCCAGCCGTGCCACGATCATCTCCCGCAGTTCACGCTTGAGTATCTTGCCCACCGGACTGAGCGGAAATTTGGCAATAACTTCCAATCGCTCCGGCAACTTGAACCTGGCAATATTCTGTTGTTCAAGAAAGGCAATCAGTTCCTTGAAGCTCAGCTTCTGACCCTCCTTCAGAACGGCGAAGGCGCACGCTTTTTCCCCAAACACCGGATCCGGCATCGCGACCAGACTGGCCGACTTGACGGCCGGATGCATCAGGATGAGGTTTTCCACTTCGTCACAGCTGATTTTCTCGCCGCCCCGATTGATCAGGTCCTTGCGTCGCCCTTCGGTGTAGATGTTTCGGCCCTGTTTGCGCACGATGTCGCCCATACGATAGAAACCGTCATGGGTAAACGCTTCTGCGTTCTTGTCATCGGCCCTGTAATAGCCGCGAATCGTGTAAGGGCCACGGGTCAGAAGTTCACCCGACTCGCCATCAGCAACCTCATTTCCAAAATCGTCCACCACCTTGATTTCCTCGTCGTCGCAAACCGGGCTGCCGGAACTGTTGAGCACGAGATCCAGCGGATCATCGGTGCGGGTCATATTGATCAGGCCTTCGGCCGTACCGTAGATTTCCTGCGGCTGGCAGCCGAATTTCGAGATGATTCGCTGGCGCAATTCCGGCGCCAGGCGGGCGCCGCCGTTTTGAATCAACTTCAGCGAGGACAGGTCACAACCGGCAGGCAGGTCCGCCACCAGCCAGTTGGAGATCAGGGGCACCGCTGCGGCAATCACGCTGACCCGTTCGCGGTTCACCAGTGAGAACACCTCGTCAGCCTGGCCTGAAGGCGCCAGCACCACGGTGCCGCCATAGTAGAAGGCACCCAGAATGCCTGGAGAGGCCAGGTTGTAATTGTGTCCCAGCGGCAGAATGGCCAGAAACACGGTTTGTTCATCAAAGTCCGCCGCCTTGCCGCACAGTCGGGCATTGAGCACGTAGTCGTTGTGCGTACGCGGAATCAGTTTGGACAGTGCTGTTGTGCCGCCTGACAACAGCATGGTGGCCACGTCGTCAGGAGAAAATTTCACCTCTGCGAGTCGTTGCGTGATGGCAGATGAATCGCTGGCACCAGCGAGCAGTCCGCTGTGAGCCAACTGGCCAACACCCGGCTCGCCCACGACGATCACCGTTTTGAGATCGGGAAATTCCTTCTGCATCTCGGTTGCCATGGGGCGGTAGTCGAACTTATGAACGACGTCGGGCAAAACATAAGCGACCGCGCCCGAAGCACGGATGAAATGGCGCACCTCGGTATGGCGGTGCGAACGCAGTGCCATGACGGGAATGGCCCCAATGCGAACCAGCGCCAGGTAGTAGTGCACGAATTCCGGAACGTTGGGCAACTGCAGGACGACCCGATCCAGCGGTGCAATTCCCAGTTGCAGCAGACCGGCGCCGAGCTGGGCCGAAATGCGATCCAGATCGGAGTAGCTTTGCCGAAGACTTCCGGCCACCAGCGCCACTTTGTCGGGATAGCGGGCCACGGTGCGCTCCATCATTTCCCAGAGAGTCAGTCCCTCCCATAAACCAGCGTGCCGGTAGCGCTGCGCGAAATCATCCGGCCAAGGTTTAAAACCAGGCAGCATAGTCTCCTCCAGTTCTTGTTGCCGGTACTCTATGGATCCGATATGATTTCGTCAATGAATTATGGTAAATAGAAATATTCCCGTTGGAAATAATGCAGGGTCCTTGCTGGACCCCAGCCTGGACCTGAACCTGCTGGCCATCTTTGACGCAGTTTTCAGTGAGCGGAACATATCCGTAGCGGCAAAGCGTCTGGAACTGGCACAGCCAACCGTGAGCAATGCGCTGAACCGCTTGCGCCGGATTACCGGAGACCAACTGTTTGTTCGCACCAGTCAGGGCATGGAGCCGACACCGCACGCCGAGCGCATCGCTCAACCGGTACGGCAAGTATTGGCGGTGCTGCGCAGTACGCTCAATGCGCCGCGCGAATTTGACCCGGCAACAGCCGAACGAACCTTCAGCCTGTTCCTGACCGACCTTGGCGAGTCATTCTTCCTGCCACGACTGCTCACCCAGGTCCGTACTCAAGCGCCTGGCGTCAAACTGGTGACCTTGCCCATCCCCGAGCACAATCCGCAGGCGGCCCTGGAGAGCGGCGAGGTGGATATTGCCATTGGAAATCTACCCGCACTGACAACCGGTTTCTACCAACAACGCCTCTTTCGCGAGCATTACATTTGCATTGCTCGCGCCGACCATCCCCTGTTTGAGGGTGAGATGACTCTGGAGAAATTCAGTCGCGCCTCCCACGCGGTGGTGTTGCCACTCGGTACCGGCCACGGCATCGTGGAGCAGACGATGCACGATATGGGACTTCATAAGCAGATCATGTTGCGCTTGCAAAACTTCGTGGTCCTTCCGACGGTCGTTGCGCACACGGATCTGGTGGCAATCGTTCCCCACAGCATTGCCGACGAGCTATCCACAAATCACCCCCTGAAGCTCATGATGCCCCCCATCTCCTTGCCTGATTTCGACATCAAACAATACTGGCACAAGCGTTTTCACTCCGACGCGGGCAACCAATGGCTGCGCAGCCAGATTGCCCAACTCTTCATGCGGCAGTAAGCTGGGTCTCGGGTTTTACTGGGTTGGCCTGTAAGGAGGGATGCGCGCTTCAACCAAAGGGGAACCCACGTCAAGCGCGCCCGGTATAAGATCGGCGAAATACGATTGGAGGGCCCCTCATGTCCAGTAGCAAGCAAGAAACCATCGGTCGAACCCAGATGCAAGACCAATCCATCAATCACCTGATCAAGTGGGGCGATCACCTCTCGGTTGGTCATCCTGAAATCGATGCCCAGCATAAGGAAATATATGAATTTGGGGCGGAGATTTACGAAAGTTGGCGCGATGGTGTACGGGTAGGAGAACTGCGAATCGCCACCGACAGGCTGTATGGGCTTCTTCGTACGCATTTCCTGTACGAGGAGCGACTCCTCGGTGGGATCGGCTACGGCGATCTTAAGCGACATGTGGCAGAACATCGGAGCATGCTTAAGGAATTGCAGGCCATGCGCGAACACTTCAAAACCCTCGCCGACGATGATGATTCCCCCGGCGGCTCAGTGCTATCCCCTAACTGGTCGGTGATGCAGTTTATTCTGGCCTTTACCCTTGGGCATGTGATGACCAGTGACATGAGCTACGTTCAGCCTCTACAGGCTAGCCGCAATTCCGAGCAGCCAACAGCTGGCGGCGTTTGACCTGTTTTCCGTGGAATGGCAGCTTCCTGGAAAAAATTGGGGGGCAAGCCAATGACAGACCCGTTAGGATTCCGCTGATTTCCCCGTTCTAGCAAGTTCCGCAGTTCTCAGTGCCAAACATTGTGAAGCGGTGTTCTATGTCGCCCCGCGTGTAGCCCTGCCTAAAACTCTTCCCACTGCTCTTCGCTACTGCCAGCTGGAGCGGCCTTGGCGGTTTGCGCGGCGGGCTGGGAAGCCTTGGCCGGTTTCGCGGCCAGCCGCGGTGCTGCATGGGCAAGGGGGCGGGACGCACCGCGCTGCGGTGTTGAGAGCGCCGGACGCTCGGTTTTTCTGACCGACGGCTGGCTGCGCACCGTGGTGGTTTGTCCGCCAATATTGAAGATGGCCACGGCTGCCTGCAGGTTCTGTGCCTGTTCTTCCAGGCTCTCGGCCGCTGCCGCTGCTTCTTCGACCAGTGCCGCGTTCTGCTGCGTCACCTCGTCCATCTGTGTGATCGCCTGATTGACCTGTTCGATGCCGGCACTCTGCTCCTGGCTGGCCGCCGTGATCTCGCTCATGATGTCGGTGACGCGCTTGACCGAGTTCACGATTTCTTCCATCGTCTTGCCGGCTTCGTCCACGAGTTTGGTGCCCGCACCTACCTTGTCCACCGAGTCGCCGATCAGTGCCTTGATCTCCTTGGCTGCTGCTGCACTGCGCTGTGCCAGATTGCGCACTTCGCTGGCCACCACGGCAAAGCCACGCCCCTGCTCGCCGGCACGTGCCGCTTCGACCGCTGCGTTCAAGGCCAGAATATTGGTCTGGAAGGCAATGCCGTCGATCACGCCGATGATGTCGACGATCTTCTTGGAGCTCTCGTTGATCGAAGACATGGTCGTTACGACTTCACTGACCACCTGGCCGCCCTTGACGGCTACGGTGCTTGCGCCCAGTGCCAGCTGATTGGCCTGTTTAGCGTTCTCGGCGTTCTGCTTCACGGTCGAAGTCAGTTCCTCCATGGAAGAGGCGGTTTCTTCGAGTGAACTGGCCTGCTCTTCGGTGCGCTGGCTCAAATCCGCATTGCCGCTGGCTATCTGCTTGGTACCACTGCCAATCGCCTCGGTGCCGCTGCGCACTTCGCCCACAATCTTCTTCAGGCTGTCGTTCATCTCCCTGAGCGCCAGCGTCAAGATCCCGGTCTCGTCCTTGGACATCACTTCAATATGGCTGGTCAGGTCGCCGGCGGCGACTTTTTGCGCCACCTGCACGGCCAGGTTCAGCGGCACCGTGATGCTGCGCGTAATGAACCAGGCAAAGAACACGGTGAGCAGCGCCGCGACCGCGCTGAGAATGAGCATCATGCGTTGCGCCGCTTCCGCGGCGGCACCCGCCACCTTGCCTGATTCGGACATCACCTCGGTCTGAAAATCGACCAGGTCGTTGACCGCTTTGATGTATTCGGTCTGGCTCTTGCGCAGCCCGCCTTGCATCAGCGCGACGATGTCGGCCTTCTTGTCGGCCTTGAGCAGTTCGAGGAACTTCTCCTGATCCACCACATAAGCGGAACGCGCCTCGCTGACCTTCTTCAGCATCTCCCGGCCTTTGACCGAAGTGATGCTCTTGTCGAGTTTTTCCAGGTTTTCGTTGATCTTCTTGCGCTCTCCGGCGATGCTATCGATAGACTTTTGCTGCTCGGCGCCGCTGTAGATGAAGCCATTGCGCAGATGACGGGCAATGGCGTTGACGCTATCGATCACGTTGTTGGCCTGCACCGTCTTGGGGAACTGGACCGTGACCATGCCATCAATCTCTTTGTCCAACTCTCCCAAGCGCGCGTAGCTGATCGCCCCGAGGGTCAGCATCAGGATCAGGACAATGCCAAAACCCACTCCCAAGCGAAGACCCAGCTTCATGTTTTTAATGAAATTCATGACTTTTTCTCCTAGCGTTAATCTGTACAAATTCGTTGCTGTTGATGGGGTTCAAGCACTGCTTCAGTGCACCACGTCCATCAGGCCC
>CAITZZ010000031.1 GCA_903897005.1 uncultured beta proteobacterium
GCATGCAACCAGACCGTGTTGCCGTCGGCGGCAGGCGCGATCTGGTCATAGCGGCCAAAGCGCTCTTCGATCCCCTGCAGATAGCCCGGCTCCTGCGCGCCCCGTCGCACCAGTTTGCGCCGCAACAGCGGCTGCGCCAGCCACATCAGAAAACTGTAGAGCCAACGTGTCATGTCGAACGGACCTTGTGTGTCAATCCAAGCCAGGCCTGCCAGACCGCATCGACTGACGGTGCCGGGCTGGCAAACACGCTGCATTGATGCGGACAGGCTGGCGGACCGGTGCGCCAGGCGGTATCAAAGTTGTAGAGCTGGACATGCGGCAAGTTCAGCGCCACGGCGATGTGGCTCAGACCGCTGTCAACACCGATCACGCCGGCGCAGCCGCTCAGCGCATCGGTCAGCGCGTCGAGTTCAAGACGGGGCCAGACCTCGGCCTGGCTCAGGCTGGCAGCAATCTGCCGTGCGACCTCTTCTTCCGCGTCGCTGCCACAAGGCAGGGCAAGGCGGCAGCCCTGCTGGCTCAATCGCTGACCCAGGGTTTGCCAGAAGGCCACAGGCCACTGCTTGTCGGCACGCGAAGTGCCGTGGATCAGGGCCACCAACGGACTGTCGCTGAGCTTCGCCGGGGGCTTCGCAGTCAAACCGAACGACAGTTCCTGCGTCAACTGGTAGCCCAGCGCCTTGGCGCACAACTGGCGCGAGCGCTCCACCGCATGAATGTGCGCCGGCAACGCAATGGCAACATCGGCCACCCAGCGCGCTGGTGCTTCAAAGCTCGATCCTTCACTTTGCAAGGCCAGGCCGTAACGCCGGCCCTGCGGCGTGAGATGCGCCAGCCAGGAAATCAGGGCAGACTTGGTCAAGCCCTGCAAATCAATCACTGCGTCGTAGCGTTCCTGCTGCAGCTCAGAGCGAAAGCTGCGCCAGGCGCGTCGGGTCTGGCCAGAAAACGGCGCCTTGCGCCACTGCCTGAGCTCACACTCAATAACACGATGCACGCCCGTGCAGCGCCGCACCAGCGCGCCAAAGCCACGTTCCACCACCCAGTCAATCTGCGCCTGTGGCAAGGCGCGCCGAATATCCTGCAACGCCGCCATGGCATGCACCACGTCGCCAAGCGAAGACAGCTTGACGATCAGGATTTTCATAGCCTGTCACCGAGGTACTGCCTGTCATTGCGGTACCACCTGTAGTTGCGGACCCCCGTGTCATTGGTGACCCTCGTGTCATTGCGGACCTGATCCGCAATCCATGGATCCCGGGTCAGGCCCGGGATGACAGCTGATGCCGGGAGGACAAATGATGCAGGGAAGACAGACAGTGCCGGCAGGACGGGAGCGCGCTGGGGCACGCAGTTCGACCGACTGTTCAATGCGCCGCCTCGTCCAGTTTGGCACCGGGCTTGACCGAGCGCAGCAGCTCAAGCATGTCGCTCTCGATACGCTGGAGTGCCGCTTCGGTCTGGCCTTCAAAGCGCAGCACCAGCACCGGTGTGGTGTTGGAGGCGCGAATCAGGCCAAAGCCATCGGGCCAGTCCACGCGCAGACCATCGATCGGATTCACCACGGCAGGATCAGCGAAATTCGCCGCGGCCAGCAGTTGGTCCACCAGCGTGTGCGGTTCACCCTCGGCACATTTGACGTTGAGTTCGGGCGTTGAAAAACTGCTCGGCAGCGCGTCCAGCACCGCATTGCCATCGGGCGAGCGGCTCAGGATTTCAAGCAGGCGGCAGCCCGCATAGGTGCCGTCGTCAAAGCCATACCAGCGTTCCTTGAAGAAGATGTGGCCACTCATCTCGCCACCCAGCGGCGAATTGACGGCCTTCATCTTGGCCTTGATCAGCGAATGCCCGGTCTTGAACATCAGCGGCTTGCCGCCCGCCGCTTCGATCGCCGGTGCCAGGCGTTGCGAGCACTTCACATCAAACAGAATGGTGCCACCCGGCACGCGACTCAACACGTCCTGCGCGAACAGCATCAGCTGGCGGTCCGGGTAAATGTTGTTGCCGGCGCTGGTGACGATGCCAAGCCGATCCCCATCGCCATCAAAAGCCAGCCCGATTTCAGCGTCGCCGGCGGCCAGCGCCGCAATCAGGTCGCGCAAATTTTCCGGCTTGCTCGGGTCCGGATGGTGATTCGGAAAGTTGCCGTCGACTTCACTGTAGAGCTCGGTCACTTCGCAGCCGATGGCGCGC
>CAITZZ010000032.1 GCA_903897005.1 uncultured beta proteobacterium
CCAGCAGTTCATCAATACCCTGGCCGGTTTTGGCAGACACCGGCACGAATGGCGAGCTGCCGCCAAATTCTTCGGGGATCACCTCTTCCACAACCAGTTCGTTCTTCACGCGCTCGGGGTTGGCATCGGGCTTGTCGATCTTGTTGATCGCCACCACGATCGGGACACCGGCCGCCTTGGCGTGCTTGATGGCTTCCTTGGTTTGCGGCATGACACCGTCGTCGGCTGCCACCACCAGAATCACGATGTCGGTGGCATTTGCACCACGGGCACGCATGGCCGAGAAGGCCTCGTGACCGGGAGTATCCAGGAAGGACACCATGCCGCGCGGTGTTTCCACGTGGTAGGCGCCAATGTGCTGGGTAATGCCACCGGCTTCGCCGGACGCGACCTTGGCGCGACGAATGTAGTCGAGCAGCGATGTCTTACCGTGGTCCACGTGGCCCATGACGGTGACCACAGGAGCACGCGGCAGAGCCTCGGCGTGTTGTTGCAGCACTTCGTCGTCAGTAAACGCTTCGGCATCATCCAGCGCGGCAACCACAGCTTTGTGTCCCATTTCTTCCACAACGATCATCGCGGTGTCCTGGTCCAATGGCTGGTTGATCGTGACCATCTGGCCCAGCTTCATCAAATGCTTGATGACCTCAGACGCCTTGACCGCCATTTTGTGTGCCAACTCGGCTACGGTGATGGTTTCGGGGACATGCACTTCAATCACGCGCGCTTCCACCGGCGCGGATGCGGTTTGGTGGCTGTCGCGGTCGCGGTCATTGCTGCCTCGGCGACCACGCGGACCGGCACGCCAGTTGGTTGAGCGACCGGCGCCTGCACCGGTGTCACCCCGTGTCGGAATGGCTTTCTTCTTGGCAGGATCACCCGCCCAACTGGATGACAGTTTGGCAGATTTGACTTCCTTACCCGCACCGCCAGGCGCATTGCCGGGGCCACCGGCCGCAGCAGGTTTGGCGGGTTTGGCCACGACAGCACCGGCTGCAGGTTTGTGAAGGGTGCCTTTCATGCCGGCCTTGGCGTCGGCCGCCACTGGGGCCTTTGGGGCTTCTGGCTTGTGGGCTACCAGGACACGCTTTGGGGCAGACATCATTGAGCGAATCGCAGCGGCTTCAGCCTCGGCCTTGCGGCGGCGGTCGCCCAGGTCAGCGGCGCGGGCCACTTCCTCGTCGGCCAGGGCCTTGGAGGCGGCTGCAGATTTTTCGCGAGCCGCAGCGGCTGCTTCGGCCGCGGCCTTGGCTGCATCGGCAGATTCTGCTGGAGTAGGCCCTGCGGGGATGTTGCCTGCGGTTTCACTCTTGACTTTTCTGGAGGCTTCTTCCTCTTTGCGGGCATGGGCTTCAGCCGCCAACTTTTCTGCGGCTTCACGGGCCCGCGCTTCCTGTTCTTCGCGGTCGCGGCGGCGCTGTGCGAGCTCTTCCTCCTGACGCCGGATCAATTCAGCTTGACGGCGCGCTTCTTCTTCGCGGCGTGCTAGTTCTGCATTGTCGATCAACGGTGCCGCAGCAATCGGTGCGGGTGCGTCGCGTTCTACGACCTCGGGCACGGCCACCACATCATCGTCACGTCGCACAAAGGTGCGCTTC
>CAITZZ010000033.1 GCA_903897005.1 uncultured beta proteobacterium
ATATTTGCCGCAAAGATACCGGTCTGCACCACGCCGTGCTGACGGCGCGCTTCGGCGACAAACCCCTCGTACAGGCGCCGGCCATCCTCGGGTGCCGCCGCAGCGGTGAAGCCGGGCCGGTTGCCGCCGCGCACGTCCGCAGCCAGCGTGAACTGGCTGACAATCAACAGGCCGCCGGGTGTACCCTGGCCGTCCACGTCTTGCACGCTCCAGTTCATCTTGCCCTGTGCGTCACTGAAGATGCGCAGCTTGAGGATCTTGGCCAGCAGCTTGTCGCCCTCGGCCGGGGTGTCGCCCTGCTCGGCACAGACCAGCACCAACAGACCCGTTCCGATGGCCCCGACCACTTGGCCGTTGACCTCCACACGGGCGGAGCTGACACGTTGCAGGACGGCAATCATAAAAAGTGCCAATAGCCCCCGAAGAATATGCGCATGTAGCTATGAAACATGTAGCACTTAAGCCAGCGTCACACGGGCGAACTTGCGCTTGCCCACCTGCAGCACATAGGTGCCGGCGCCAAGCTTCAAGCCTTTGTCGCTGACCACGCCGGAGTCCACGCGCACGCCTCCACCGTCGATCAGGCGGTTACCCTCGCCACTGGAGGCAGCCAGACCGGCGGACTTTAGCAACGCGGCAATACCGACCGCAGCACCTCCCTCACCCAAGGAAAGGCTGAGCTCGGCAATCTCGTCCGGCACACCGCCCTTGCTGCGGTTGATGAAGTCCTGTTCTGCAGCATCGGCTGCCGCAGCGCTGTGGAAGCGGGCAGTGATTTCCTTGGCCAGTGCCACCTTGGCGTCCTTGGGATTGCGGCCTGCGTCCACCTCGGCCTTGAGCGCGGCAATGGCGGCTTCACTCTGGAAGCTCAGCAGCGTGTACCACTTCCACATCAGCACGTCTGAAATGCTCAGTACCTTGGCAAACATGGTGTTGGGGTCTTCGCTGATGCCGATGTAGTTGTTCTTGCTCTTGGACATCTTCTCCACACCGTCCAAGCCTTCCAGCAGCGGCATGGTCAGGATGCACTGCGGCTCCTGGCCGTATTCGGCCTGCAGCGTGCGACCCATCAGCAGGTTGAACTTCTGGTCAGTGCCGCCGAGTTCCAGGTCGCTGCGCAGCGCCACGCTGTCATAGCCCTGCATCAAGGGATAGAGAAATTCGTGCACCGCAATCGGTGTTCCGGCCTTGAAGCGGTCGTGGAAATCGTTGCGCTCCATCATGCGGGCCACGGTGTAGCGGCTGGCCAATTCGATCATGCCGCGCGCGCCCAGCGGATCGCTCCACTCGCTGTTGTAGCGGATCTCGGTTTTGGCAGGGTCCAGCACCAGACTGGCCTGGCGGTAGTAGGTTTCGGCGTTGATCTTGATCTGTTCAGCGGTCAATGGCGGGCGCGTGTTGTTGCGTCCGGACGGATCACCGATCATGCTGGTGAAGTCGCCAATCAAAAAGATAACCGTGTGCCCCAGGTCCTGCAGCTGGCGCATCTTGTTCAGCACCACGGTGTGGCCCACATGGATGTCGGGCGCGGTTGGATCCAGCCCCAACTTGATGCGCAGCGGTTTGCCGGTTGCCTCAGATCGGGTCAGTTTTTTAACCCAATCGTCCTGGGGCAACAACTCTTCGCAGCCCCGCAGGGTGACCGCCAATGCCTCCCGGACTTGATCTGAGGCAAGTAAAGTTGGGCTGGATGCTTGATTCATAAGGGTTTTTATCGATGTGTCTGTGCGGAGGACCGCTATACTGGCCTCCCTCCTGCGACACAAGTGGAGCCAGTGACTGAATTTTAGTCGCGCGCTCAATCGCAGTTCGGGGCGCTGAGCCGAATCGCGTCGCCCCCACTTAACGGAGCCCGAATTTTGATACATCGCCTGATCCAGGTCGCCGAGGAATCGTTTGCATTCGCCGC
Source organism: uncultured beta proteobacterium (assembly GCA_903897005.1). Classification (GTDB taxonomy): domain Bacteria; phylum Pseudomonadota; class Gammaproteobacteria; order Burkholderiales; family Burkholderiaceae_C; genus Rhodoferax. Next base: position 1,910 of record CAITZZ010000033.1, read on the forward strand.
CGGACTTGTCCAGCGCCACCCCAAGCAACTGACTGCAGCCCTGACCGCCCTCCTCTTGGGTGGTGCCGGCGCCACCTATGCCGTAGCGTCCCTGGCCCCGGATGCCGCTGATCTGCCGGTCCACACACTCATCGAAAACGTGACGCCACTGCTGGTGCGAGTGCCCAATGATGCGGTGCAAACCCAGGCCCTGCGCCTGTACCGATCCGACGTGACACGCTCCAGCGACACGGCAGAAGCCCTGCTCAAGCGGCTGGGCGTCTATGACCCCCAGGCCGCGGCATTCTTCCGCGCCGACAGCACCGTGCAACAAACGCTGATGGGCCGCTCCGGGCGCGCCGTGACCGTGGAAGCCAGCGAAGGCAATGCCCTGCTTAAGCTGAGCGCGCGCTGGAGCCCGGAAGACGACGGCATGTTCAAGCGTCTCACGGTGGAGAAGACCTCCACAGGCTTTCAGTCGCGGCTGGAAAC
>CAITZZ010000034.1 GCA_903897005.1 uncultured beta proteobacterium
GCCTGCACGTATTCCTTGTGCCGCTCCACCAGGGTCGAGCCCCGTACCGTGCGCGCGTACTGAACCCAACCGGTGAGCGTGATGGAGATGATCAGGACGAAGAAAGCCAGCGAATCCTGCGCGGCAGGAAACAAGGCACGCCCGACCCCGGCAATCAGGAGCGCCACCAGAATGGCCGGAAACGACAACATGACATCACACAGCCGCATCAACAGCGCGTCAACCCAGCCACCCAGGAACCCTGCCAACAGCCCGAGCGTCACGCCGATCAGGACCGACAGCGCAACGGAGGCCAGTCCGACCGCCAGCGAAATGCGAGCGCCGAACATCAGGGCCGACAAAATGTCGCGCCCCTGATCATCGGTGCCCAGCAGGTACTTCAGGCTGCCCAGCTTGTCCCAGGCTGGCGGCAAGCGCGCATCGCTCAACTCCAGCGTGCTGAGGTCAAACGGGTTGTGCGGCGCCACCCAGTTGGCAAAGACGGAACAGAAGATGCAGACAAAAGCAATACTGGCCGCAGTCATCGCAAGCGGTGAGTTGCGAAAGCTGTAACCAATATCGCTATCGCCGAGCCGAAACAACCACTTTTTCATCCGGCCCGGGCGTCCTGGTTCAAGGGTTGACCTTGATGAACTTCCACGGCATTTCGTTGCCTGGCAACTGCACTATGTCAATGTTCTTCTTCAGAGCCCAGTTCAAAGCCTGCTGATGCAGCGGCAAGTGGCCAATCTCGTCCTGGTGAATCTTCAGCGCCTCGTGAATCATTTCGCCGCGCTTCTTCAGATCGGTCTCGGAACCGACTTTCTGCGTCAACTCGTCCACTTTGGCATTGCTGTAGGCTCCCAGGTTGAATTGACCGCGACCGCCTTCACCCGGTGACGACATGATCGGATAGAGCACGTTGTGCACGTCGACCGTGCTGGCAGTCCAGCCCAGCATGTAGAAGCTGGTGTTGCGGCTCAGGATCTTCGGGAAATAAGTGCCCTTGGTTTCGGCTTCCAGATTGATCTTGACGCCAATCTTGGACAGATTGGCCGCCACCGCCTGACAAATCCGCTCGTCGTTCACATAGCGGTCGTTCGGGCAATTCATCTTCACTTCAAAGCCGGCCGGATAGCCCGCCTCCACCAGCAATTTCTTGGCACCTTCCACGTCATAGGGCAGGCGCTTGGCCAGGGTCGGATCAAAGCCGTTGACCTGGGGCGGCAGCATCAGTGCGACCGGCGTGGCAGCACCGCGCATCACGGTCTTCTGAATGCCGTCAATGTCAATCGCCTGGTAAAAGGCCTGACGCACGCGCTTGTCCTTGAACGGATTCTTGCCCTTCACGTTAGAGAAAAGCAATTCATCACGCTTCTGGTCCATGCCCAAAAAGATGACGCGCAACTCCGGGCCCTGCAGCACCTTGAGTTTGGCGTTGCCCTTGATGCGATCCACGTCCTGCACCGGCACCGGCTCCATGACGTCAAGTTCGCCGGACAGCAAAGCTGCGACACGGGTTGCGTCGTTGCCGATGGGGGTGAAGATCACTTCATCAACGTTGCCGTCCATCTTGCCCCAATAGTTGCCATTGCGTGTAAACGTGGTTCGCACCCCCGGCTGGCGCTCGCGCACGCGGTACGGGCCGGTACCGTTGGCGCGGAAGGAAGCGGCGTTTTCAATGCCCTTGCGCCGGTCGACCGGCTTCGTAGCCTGATTCGTTTCGCACCATTTCTTGCTCATGATGAGCCAGCCGGTAAACAGATCAGGCAGGATAGGGAAGGGCGCGTTCAGGATGAAGTCGACCGCGTGATCATTGATCTTCTTGACTTCCTTGATCTGGCCAACATAACTCTTCATGTCGGAGCCATCGTCCTTGGCCCGCTCGTAGCTGAAGATCACATCGTCCGCAGTGAACGGGGTGCCATCATGAAACTGCACACCCTTGCGCAGATTGAAGCGCCATACCGTGGGCGCCGTCTGCTTCCAGTCGGTCGCCAGGCCAGGTGTCAGCTTGTAGTCGCGACCCCGTGTCACGAGCGGCTCGAACACGTTGCCGACCACCGTCAGTTGCAGCGACTCATTGAGCGAATGCGGGTCCATCGACAGCGCGTCGCCCTGGTTGCCAATGCGCAGCGTCGTCGCCGACGCCACCAGACTCATGCCTGCCAGTGCCAGGGCGACCGGCGTCAGAATCGTTTTTGTTCCAGATTTCATATTTGTCTCCGTTAAATTAGTATAAAAAACCTTCAAATCGGCATTCCCTGCTCGATCAGACTGGCGTGCAAAGCTGCCCCCAGTGGCAGAATTTCATCGTTGAAGTCGTACCGGCTATTGTGCAGGAAACAACTGCCGACGCCGCCCTCGACCCCCTGCCCGATGCGCATATAGGCACCGGGCTTGACCTGCAGCATAAAGGAAAAATCTTCCGCGCCCATGCTGGGCTCCAGATCGCGCACCACGCGCTCAGCACCGACCAGGCTCTGCGCCACGTCGGCAGCAAAGCGCGCCTCGGCGACCGTGTTGATGGTTGCGGGGTAGGAGCGCTCGTAAGTCACCGTAGCACTGGCTCCAAAACCCTGAGCCACGGCGCTGCACATTTCTGAGAGGCGCCGCTCCACCATGGCTTGCACCTGCGGGTTGAAGGTGCGAACTGTACCCACCAGCGTGGCACTGCCCGGTATCACGCTCATGGCGCCAAGCTCTCCAGCACGCATGGCGCACAGGCTGATAACGGCGTTGTCAATCGGCCTGACGTTGCGCGACACAATGCTTTGCACCGCTGTGATGATGTGCGCCGCCACCAGCACCGGGTCCACCGTCTGGTAAGCGTGGGCACCATGACCGCCCTTGCCGGTGATCTCGATCGCGATCCGGTCGGCCGCGGCCATCATGGGCCCCGGGCTGACACCCACCGTGCCGGGCGGCATCGCCGGCGAGTTGTGCATGCCGAACACCGACTGTGCCGGAAAACGCTCAAAAAGTCCGTCCTCAATCATCGCTTTGGCACCGGCGAAGCCTTCTTCACCGGGCTGAAAAATCAGCACTGCCGTGCCGTCAAAGTTGCGCGACTCTGCCAGATAGCGCGCCGCCCCGACCAGCATGGCCGTGTGGCCATCATGACCACAGCCGTGCATCAAGCCGGCCTTGCCCGACTTCCAGGAAAAATCGTTGTGCTCTGTCATGGCCAGCGCGTCCATGTCGGCGCGCAAGGCCATCATCTTGCCGCTGCTGTGGCGCTGGCCCTTGATCAGCGCCACCACGCCGGTCTTGCCAATGCCCGCGTGAACCTCGTCGACGCCGCACTGTTTCAGGGCCTCCTGCACCCGTGAGGCCGTATAAACCTCTTCAAAACCGAGTTCCGGATGGGCGTGCAGATCACGCCGAAAAGCGGTAATCTCGGGATGAAAGGCGGCAATCTGTGCAAAAGCGCGCCCCTGAATCTTGAGCGTCGAATACGGCCCCGTTGTCTGCATCAATGTCCTCCCGCACGGCCCACGCGCAGGCGCGGGTCAACCACAAAATAAAGCAGATCAACCACCAGATTGATCAACACAAAAATCAGCGCTATCAGGCACAGGTAGGCGGCCATCACCGGAATATCAGCAAAAGTCACGGCCTGAATGAACAGCAGTCCCATGCCTGGCCACTGAAAAACCGTCTCGGTGATGATGGCAAAGGCAATCAGTTGCCCGAGTTGCAGGCCGGTAATGGTAATCACCGGCACCAGGGTGTTTTTCAGGGCATGACCAAAATGAATGGCCCGATCGCTCAAGCCCCGGGCCCGGGCAAAGCGGATGTAGTCGGTGCGCAGAACTTCCAGCATCTCGGCGCGCACCAGACGCATGATGAGGGTCAGCTGAAACACCGCCAGCGTGATGGCCGGCAAGACCAGATGGTGCCAGCCGTCCAGCGTGAACAAGCCGCTTTGCCACCAACCCAGCTGCACCACCTCACCGCGACCAAAGCTGGGGAACCAGCCCAGGCCAACCGAGAACGCAAGAATCAGCAGAATGCCGATCAAAAAGGTCGGCAGGGAAACGCCCAGCAGAGAGATCGTCATGAACAACTGGCTGAGAAAACTGCCACGTTTGAGCGCCGAATAAACGCCCAGCGGCACGCCAATCAGCAAGGCCAGCGAAGCCGCCACCAGGGAGAGTTCCAGTGTCGCCGGCAAACGCTCGGAAATCAGGCGCGAGACCTTGGCGCCCTGGCGCAGACTCAGTCCAAACTCACCCTGCACCGCGTTGAGCAAAAAGTGCCAGAACTGGACAAAAAACGGCTGATCGAGCCCCAGATCGGTGCGCAACTGGCGAATCTGATCCGGCTTGGCGTCCTGCCCCAGCAAGAACACAACAGGATCGCCCACGTACTGGAACAGCATGAAGGCGATAAACGCCACCACCACCATCACCACCATGGCCTGAATCAAGCGACGAAGAATAAATGCAAACATCAATCAGAGCCAAGGAAAGCCAGAATTTAACAGAGCAAGCAGCATGTCGGCGTCTGGCCCATAAAAAAAACCCCACCACGTTGCCGCGGCGGGGTTTTGACTTTTAGGTCCTTAACTGACTTGCGTCAGCGCTGGATCAGAAAGCGTGACGGACACCGATGTCAAAGCCAGTGGACGAACCATTGGCGGGCGTTGCAGCACCGTTCAGAGCTTGAGCAGCGCCGCCGGAGTTCGACAGGCTGGCGAACGTACCGTACAGAGCGGTGCGCTTGCTCATGTCATGCACATAACCCAGAGCGAACTTGTCGGTCTTGGCGCCGTTGCCATTGTCAGAGTTGGAGAAAGAAACGCGAACGGTACCAGCGGGCTTAACGGGAACCAGAGCACCGATGGTGTAACCAGTGATGTCTTTAGCACCGGTGTTGGCATCCTTGTTCCAGAAAGCCATCAACTGAGCAACGCCCATGTTGTACGAACCGGCAACGTTGGTGGTTTGCACGTCAGTGCCAGCGCCGGTGGTGGTCTTGGCGAAAGCAACTGCCAGGCTCAGAGGACCTTGGTCATAAGATACACGGATGGCAGAGCCGTCGCCAGCTTGCGAAGCTGCGTTGGAAGCATTCTCACCGAAGTAAGTCTGTGCCCAGATGCCAAAACCGCTATAGCTTGGCGACTTCCAAGCAAGGCTGTTGGAAGCGCGCACGATGGTCACGCCACCGCCGCTGCTGTTCAGTGCTTGCGTGGTGCCAACACCGTTGGTACCAAACGGATCGTACACGGTGAAGCTCCAGAATTGCGGCGTGTAGTCACGGCCCAAACGGATTTCACCCATGCTGCCTTCAACGCTCACCCACGAGCTGCGGTTGAAAGTCAGGCCTTGGCTACCGTTCATGCCAGCCAGTGCACCACCAGCGCCCTGGTTGTTCACGTTGGTAGCAGCGCCAGCGCCGTTGTCGTTCATCACGCCGGCTTCCAGCCAGAACTTGGCTTTCAGGCCGCCGCCGAGGTCTTCAACGCCACGGAAACCCAGACGGCTGCTGTTGTAGCCGGAATTGGTCAGTTGGGTCTTGTTCGATGTGTCGCCGTTGCCGATAGCAACAGTCGCGTCAACCACACCAAAGATCGTGACCGATGATTGTGCGGAAGCAGCGCTGACGACAGCCAGGGCAGCCAGAGCAATAAGGGATCTTTTCATATGAATTTACTCCAAGGTTAAACATAGGGCTCCGGTTTGCAAGTTTTGAACCCCGGGCCAACCTCCTATTTCAGGAAGTTAGGAGGATTGAACCAGAGCCCGACCGGCTTGGCAAAGAAAACCCCCGTAAACTTTGGCAAAGCTGGCGCTTTCGTTGTGGGCTTGCAACAAGTCGATACAGGCAGGTGTTGCCGTGTGACGCAGAGCGCTTGATTTAGTGGTCTTGCCCGTTTGTAATACAATTTGTTTAACAACATTTTGGAGATGCCAAATGAATGCCGTGACCTCACGCGAGGTAATTCATCATTTTTCTGCGGTCGCTGCCCGCGTCGCCGCAGGGCAGGAGCTGACGGTGACGCGCCATGGCAAACCGGTCCTGAAATTGACGCCTTTGACCGCGGTTGAGCCTGTCTTGCCGGAACGCGAAGAGTTGATTAAAAAATTGCTGTCGATCCGGATGACGCGCTCGATTGGCAAAAGGTTTGAGCGCAGCGATGCCTACGATGATTGAGTCAGAGCGCTGGTCGATAGACACCAACATTCTGGTGTATGCCACCGACCCCGACGCCCCGCTGGCGAAGCGGGAAATTGCGCAAGAAATGATCAAACGGATGACTTTGAGTCCGCATGCCGCACTGGTCGGACAGGTGCTGAGCGAATTCATGAGTGTCGTACTCCGGAATAATGCAATGAGCCATAGACAAGCCCTTGAAGCAGTTGACTTGTTGTCACAAGCGGCGGACGTACTGGGCGCATCAAGACAAGCCTGTGCACAAGCCTGGAACTTGGCCGCCCAGCACAAATACCAGGTTTGGGATGCGCTGATCATTGCGATCTGTGCGGACCATGGCGTCAGAATTCTGTATTCCGAGGACGCAGGATCCTTGAAACGACCCTTGGGTGTACGGGTAATCAACCCATTTATCTCATAGGAAACCACGGATGGATCTCTTGCTAAGCACCGCCGACGCCGCACTGCGCACCCTGTTTGCCACGCCCCGCGCCAGTCAGGCCTGCCCGACGCTCTCAACACAGGACACGGTACTGACAGACGCCGAGAAGGCCCACTCGGGCGCCCTGATGCGTGTCAACCATGTGGGCGAAGTGTGCGCCCAGGCGCTTTACACGGCGCAGGCTTTTGCCACCAGCAATGCCGGCCTTAGAGCGCATTACCTGCGGGCCAGTGCCGAGGAAACCGACCACCTGGCCTGGACCGAGCAGCGCCTGCAGGAGCTCGGCCAGCGCAAATCCCTGCTCAATCCGCTCTGGTACGGCGCCGCCTTCGGGCTGGGTCTGATCGCCGGCCGACTCGGCGACCGCCTCAGTCTGGGCTTTGTCGTGGAGACTGAAAACCAGGTCGAAGCGCATCTCGAGAGCCACCTCAGCAGCCTGCCGGCCCACGATCACGCCTCGCGCGCCATCGTGGCCCAGATGAAGGATGACGAGGCACGGCACGCACTGGACGCCCAAAGGGCCGGGGCTGCCGAGTTGCCGCCTGCA
>CAITZZ010000035.1 GCA_903897005.1 uncultured beta proteobacterium
GCATGTGATGACCTACTCGTATTGTTTCAGGACGTCTTCGACCTTGTCCGGCGTCATCCGGCCATAGTGCTTGCCGTCGACGATCAGCTCCGGGGCGATGCTGCAACTGCCCAAACAGGCGCCGGTTGCAAAAGTAAATTTGGCGTCGGCGTCGGTCTGCCCGTCCTTCAGGCCGGTCAGTTCCTCCACCCTGGCCTGCAGCTTGGCCGCACCGCGCAGGTGGCAGGTCATGCCGGTGCACACATGCACTTCGTGCCGTCCTTTGGGCGTCAGGCTGAAAGTCTTGTAGAAGCTGGCGATCTGCATCACCTGCGCGAACGGCACCTGCAGCGCGTCGGCGATCTGGTGCATGACTTCGCGCGGCAGCCAGTGGTTCGCATGCTGGATTTCCACCAGAGCGTGGATCAGCGAGCTCGGCTGGCCCCGGTATTTCTCGATGATGGCGTTGATTTTTTCTTCGCTCATAGTATGAATTGACCTCTGATTGCTTGTTGCGCCTTAGGGAGGGGCAATTGGAAAATTAGCGCTTTAGGAACGCCGGAAACACCATCGTTGTCATGCCGGACTCGATCCGGCATCCAGTGAGCGCGAACACTGGATTGCGGATCAAGTCCGCAATGACAAACATGACGTCCGCAATGACAAACAGGATGTCCGAAATGACAAACGCTAATAGCCGATACATTTGAAATTTCCATCTTCTTTAGGCGGCCACGGCGACCTGTGCCTGCTTGCCGTTCAGACGGACGATGCCCTGCTCCGACAGGGCAAGCAGGTGGCGCGCCACTTCCGAGTCCTGGACGCCGAGCTTCCCGGCAATCGCCTCTGCCGTTACCTCACCGGCGCGCAGTGCGCCCATGATGCGGCTCATGGTCAGCTTGTCGAGCACCAGTTCCTGGAACAGCGGTTCGTAGTCGGGCCTGGCGAAGAATTCCTTGTAGCCAGTTTCGGTCCGCTTGCTCACCCGAAAGCGTTCGCGCTCGACCAGCTTGAAATAGGGCACCAAATCCGTTGCCGCCTGCAGGCCGTCGAGCAGACCAGCAACGTCGCGTCCTTCGCTTGAGCCAAAGGGACCCAGGGCTTTGATCTTGGCTCCGAACTCGTGCATGATGTCGGCGAAGCGTATGCCTTCACCGGCGGAGACCCATTCCAGGCGCAGCCGGTCCGGGTTGATGCCGATGTTCTCCAGGATGCGCTTGGCGACGAAGCTGTTACCCAGGGCGTCGTAATTGCCTTCCGGGTTGTAATGACAGTCGCCCAGATGGCAGCCGCCGATAAACACGGCGTCGGCCTTCTTGGCAAAGGCGCGCAAGATGAACTCCAGATCGACCCGGCCCGAGCACATCAGGCGGATCACGCGCAGATACGGCGGATACTGGAAGCGCGAGACACCAGCCAGATCGGCGCCGCCATAGCAGCACCAGTTGCACAGAAAACCGACGATGACGGGTTTGAATTCAGAAGGGGCGGCCATATTTGATTGATACCTTAACGTGAAATAACGGCTTTGGCTGTCATCCCGGACCCTGAAGTTGTCATCCCGGACTTGATCCGGGATCCAGTGCCAGGGGGCCATGGATTGCGGATCAAGTCCGCAATGACAAAGCAAGGGCCCGCTATATCGAAGCAAGGGTCCGCAATGACAAACATTGAGAGTTCGTAAATTTCTGTCTCCCTTAAGTTGGTCTTTTCAGACCTCGGCCAGCGCGGCGTCAATCTGGACGAACACCTCGTCGTCCGTGTAGTGCGAAAGGCTGATGGCCGCGGTCGGACACTTGGCGACGCACAGGCCGTCGCCCTTGCACAGCACCGAATTGACCACTGCCTTCTTGCCGCGCGGCGTATCCGTGAACGAGATGGCACCATAGGTGCAGACCGAGATGCAGGCGCCGCAGGAGACGCAGTCCCGGGCGGACACAGCGCACACTGCGCCCGAGGCCACCACCGTATCGTTTGACAGCAGGGTCAGCGCTCGTCCCGCTGCACCGTAAGCCTGAGTGATGGTCTCCGAAAGGTGCTTGGGATACTGCGCGGTGCCACACAGGTAAACGCCTTCCGCCGCAAAGTCC
>CAITZZ010000036.1 GCA_903897005.1 uncultured beta proteobacterium
AGGTGCTGATTGCCAGCCGGCCAGGGCCAGCAACTCGCAGCGCAAGGCATCGAGCCCGAGTCCCGTCTTCGCGGACAAGTTCAGACCCGGCTGACGACCTGGATTGTTGACCGCATCGACCTTGTTCCAGATATCAATAACCGGTGTTCTGCCTGGCAGTTCTTCTGCCAGCAAGCCAGCAATGGCAGCATCATCGGCGCGGTAAGCCGCGTTGTCAGAACGCGTCAGGTCATGCAGGAATAGAACCACATCGGCAGTTTTGATGGCGTCCCAGGCATGTGTGATACCTACTTTCTCGACTTCATCGTTGCTCTCGCGCAGACCTGCTGTGTCAATCACGTGGACAGGCACGCCTTCGATCTGAATCGTTTGCTGTACTTTGTCGCGCGTGGTTCCGGCAACCGGAGTAACAATCGCCAGTTCCGCGCCAGCCAGAGCGTTTAGCAAGGACGACTTTCCTGCGTTGGGCTGCCCCGCGATAACCACGCGGATGCCTTCACGCAAGAGCGCGCCCTGGCGCGCGCTCTGCAGGACGGTTTTCACCGTTTCCTGCAAACCCGTCAATTGGCCGAGGGCGTCGGCCTTACGCAGGAAATCGATTTCTTCTTCCGGAAAATCCAGCGTTGCCTCGACCAGCATGCGCAACTGGATCAAGCGATCCCGCAGCGTATGGATCTCGCCAGAGAACGCGCCTGAAAGGGATCGACTGGCACTGCGAGCAGCGGCCTCGGTACTGGCGTCTATCAAATCCGCAATGGCCTCGGCCTGGGCCAGATCGATCTTGCCATTGAGGAAGGCGCGTTCGGAAAATTCACCCGGTTGCGCGACCCGCAAACCGGCCAGCGTCGGCTGCTTGCCGCTGTCAGCGATCTGCGCTCCGACTTCAATCACACTGGCCAACAAGAGCTGCAGTACCACTGGGCCGCCGTGCGCCTGCAACTCCAGCACATCCTCACCCGTGAAGGAATGGGGGGAAGGAAAGTAAATCGCCAGGCCAAAATCTATTGCTTGGCCGGCCGAATCAAGAAATGCTCCGTAGCTGGCCTGACGCGGCTGCAGTCGCCGTCCGCAGACCGCCTGCGCCAAGGGTTCAAGCTGCTTGCCGCTGATCCGAACAATGCCAACCGCGCCCCGACCGGCTGCGGTGGCGATGGCCGCAATCGGATCCTGGTGACGCGCCAACACGCTGGGACTCAGAACTTTGGCAGGTTGAATTGGGGTGGCACACCCATGCCGGTATTGATAACCCACTGCTGCGCGATCGACAACACGTTGTTGGTGATCCAGTACAGCACCAAACCAGCCGGGAAAAAGAAGAACATGACGCTGAAAGCGAGCGGCATGAACCACATCATCTTGGCCTGCATCGGATCCGGTGGCGCCGGATTGAGCGCTGTTTGCAGCACCGTGGTCAGGGTCATGACAATAGGAAGAATGTAGTAGGGGTCCGGCGACGACAGATCGTGAATCCACATCACCCAGGGCGCATTGCGCATCTCGACGCTGGACAGGAGCACCCAATACAGAGCGATAAAGACCGGGATCTGGATCATGATAGGGAAGCAGCCGCCCATCGGGTTGACCTTTTCTTCCCGATAAATTCGCATCATCTCCTGCTGCATCTGTTGCGGGTTGTCCTTCAGCCGCTCGCGCATTTCGGTCACTTTCGGATTGACGGCCTTCATCTTCGCCATACTGGCGTAAGCTTTGGCATTGAGCCAGTAAAACGCGGCCTTCAGCAACAGGACCAGCGCCATGATGGACCAACCCCAGTTGCCGATAAAACTTTGTATCTTGTCCAGCAACCAGTAGAGTGGTTTGGCCAGAATCGTGAGCCAGCCGTAATCCTTTACCAGTTCGAGGCCGGGGGCAAGAGACTCCAGCACTTTTTCTTCCTGCGGACCAGCGAAGAACTTGGCTTCCAGGGTTTTGCTGCTCCCCGGTGCAATATCGTTCAGGGCCGTAATCATGCCCACTGCATACAGATTGGTGTCGACTTTTCGCATGAACAGGTCGCGTTTGATGCCATCGCCCAGCAGCCAGGCGCTGGCGAAATAGTGCTGCACCATCGCCACATAGCCGTTTTCCGCCGTCTTTTCGATGTCAACCTTGTTCTTTTCAATATCAGCAAACTCTACCTTCTCGTACTTTTTGGCTTCGGTATAGACCGCTGGACCAGTGAATGTGGAATAGAAAGAGGATTCGCCCACCGGCTTGTTGCCGTCCCGGACCAACTGAAGGTAGAGTTGCGGTGACACGGCTACAGCGCCGACGTTGATCACCTCGTGCTTGACCGCAACCGCGTAGGCGCCACGGCTCAGCGTGAAGGTTTTTTGCAACTTCACACCGCCGACCTCGGGGGACTCAAACCGAAGCACCACTTCTTTGGCATCACCCTTCAGATTGCGTTCACCTGGCACGACGTTCATGATCGTCTTGTGGGTTGGGAACGCTCCGCCAGCCACTCCGGCGATCAAGCCAGTTTGCGCAACATAGGTGCGCTCCTTGTTTTCATCGAGCAAGACGGTTTTCTTTGTCTTGTCAGTCATGTCTGCGTGATTTAGAAACTCGGTTTGCACCATCGAGCCGCCTTCGGTGTCAAAGGTCAGCTTCAACACGTCCGTCGTCACAACCACGCGTTCCCGGGGTCTGGACACGTTCGCCGCCGGCGCGGCCTGGGCGGCGGCTCCGGGCACGAGTGCAGCGGGCGCCACTGCGCTACCGGCGGACGCCGCCGTCGGCACACCGGAGGCCGGCGCAGCGGGGGCAGGCGTTGCGGCGGTCTTGTTGGCTCCCGGGAAAAAGGTCGCTTTGTGACCGTTGTAAACCTGCCATTGGTCCCACAGCAAGACCATGGAAAAACCAAAAATCACCCACAAAATGGTGCGGCGAATATCGTTCATGAAGTCTTCTTTTGAGTGGGGGAGGGAAACAGCTGGGTAAAGAGCCGGGGTCTTTCGGTCGGAACAGGATCAGGCCCACCGCGGCACCAAGGGTGGCAACGACCAAGCCGTGCCAAGGTCAGGTAGGTGCCGACGGTTGCGCCATGCAACGTTAAAGCCTGCAGAGAATACAGTGAGCAAGTCGGCTCGAACCGGCAGGATGAACCCAGCCAGGGACTAAACAACAGGCGGTAGGTCTTGACCAGCCAGAGCAACAGCGCCCTGATCATGAGCGTGCATCCTGAACACTGCCGGGCCTACGCACGGCGGTGTTGGTGAAAAGTTGCTGCAACTCGCAGCGCACAGCAGTCTTGAGCATATCGGAAGTGGCACTTGGAAATTGTGTCTTGTCAAAACTCGTCCGCAGACGCACTACATGGGCCGCAACGCAAAGGATAGCCTCAAATTCCGCGCCGACACTGTAAATCTGTCGCTTGATCGTATTTCGTGTAACTGCCCGTTTGGCCCAACGCTTAGGCACCATGGCTCCCAGCGCCACATCACTCAGTCCGGCTTGCGCTGGATCGGGTAGCCCTGTGGCTCCAGCAGCACCGGACTCGGTGCGACCCAGAACCAAGCCAGCGCGGTGCAATGCAAAATGGACGGTTCGGGCCACGGTACCACCAGCCAAGGCAGCCTGAAACTGGCTTCGCGTTTTCAGTCGCTGCACTTTAAGAGTGGCGCCACAACAGCTGTTCAGCTACGCGCTACGCCGACCGCTGAAATCAGACGGCCAGACGTTTGCGACCCTTGGCGCGGCGGGCGTTGATCACGGCCCGGCCGCCACGAGTCTTCATGCGTACCAGGAAGCCGTGAGTACGGGCGCGGCGAATCTTGGAAGGTTGGTAAGTGCGTTTCATATGGAAAATCCTAAAGTGATCAACGACAGCCCGCCACCAATCTTGCAGCAAGTCACCGTCTTGTCGTGCCCAACGAAGGCAGGGTAACCCTAGATTATCGCAAACTTTCCCAGCTCCGGCAATACCTTACATTGCATACAGTCTGTACCACTGGAACTTTGCGCCGTTTTCCCAAGCTTGTGGATAAAACTTTAATAATCTACAATTCCCGGCGCGACAAATGAAAACTATCCACAGAGCTTGGTGCAACGAATGACAGAGGGACAGTACGCCGGCGAGTCTGGCTTCCAAGGGCACGGCGCCGGCCAGAATCTCTGGCAAAGTTGCGTCGACCAGCTGGCCCAGGAGCTCCCTGAGCAGCAGTTCAACACCTGGATAAAGCCACTCTCAGCTGAAGTCGCAAATGACCTGACCAAGGTCACGATTTTCGTTGCCAACCGGTTCAAGCTGGATTGGATCAGGGCTCAATACAGCGGCCGGATTTCCAGTTTGTTGAGCAGGTTTTCGGGCCAGCCCATTCAAATGGAGTTAGCGCTTGCTCCTCGAGAAGCCATCGCCAGGAATAATTCTATGCAGCGATCGGTAGAACCCATCGCGATGGAAGAAACCAACGAGATGGGCGAGGAGCGAAGCCCGGGCAGCCTCAAGAATCGACTCAACACATCATTGACCTTCGACACTTTGGTCGAGGGGGCGGCGAACCGAATGGCAAGAGCCGCGGCGATGCATGTCGCAGGCATGCCGGGACATCTGTACAACCCACTTTTTATCTATGGCGGTGTGGGCCTGGGCAAGACCCACTTGATGCACGCGGTAGGCAACCGATTGCTGAACGACAAACCGGCAGCCAAAGTTCTCTACATCCACGCAGAGCAGTTTGTCTCCGATGTGGTCAAGGCCTATCAGCGCAAGACTTTTGACGAATTCAAGGAGCGCTACCACTCACTCGATCTGCTGCTGATCGATGACGTTCAGTTCTTCGCCAACAAGGAACGCACGCAGGAAGAGTTTTTCAATGCGTTTGAAGCGTTGCTGGCAAAGAAGTCGCACATCGTCATGACCAGCGACACCTACCCCAAAGGTCTGGCAGACATTCACGAGCGCCTGGTGTCGCGCTTTGACTCCGGTCTGACGGTGGCCATTGAGCCGCCCGAATTGGAGATGCGGGTGGCGATCCTGATCAACAAAGCGCGGGTTGAAGGCATCGAAATGCCCGAAGAGGTCGCCTTTTTTGTGGCCAAGAACGTCCGATCCAATGTGCGCGAACTGGAAGGCGCCTTGCGAAAGATTCTGGCGTATTCCCGCTTCAACCAGAAAGAAATCTCCATCTTGTTGGCGCGCGAAGCACTGCGCGACCTGTTGTCAATTCAGAACCGCCAGATCTCGGTGGAAAACATCCAGAAGACGGTCGCCGACTACTACAAGATAAAGATCGCCGACATGTATTCCAAGAAACGTCCGGCAAGCATCGCGCGACCTCGGCAAATCGCGATGTACCTGGCCAAGGAGTTGACACAGAAGAGTCTGCCTGAGATCGGCGAGCTCTTTGGTGGGCGCGACCACACGACCGTTTTGCACGCCGTGCGAAAAATTGGTGGCGAGCGACAACAGATGACCGAGCTGAATCAGCAACTTCATGTACTGGAACAGACGCTCAAGGGTTAACTGAGAGAATAAAAATGGGAAAATGGCGGTATTTGGCAAATACACGCCTTTTATTGTTCACCAATTTGAATTACCGCTACCAATAATAGAGGTTGACATGATCGTTCTGAAAGCCACTCAAGACAAAGTCCTGGCAGTATTGCAATCCGTCGCAGGTATTGTTGAACGCAGGCACACTTTGCCAATACTGGCCAACGTGCTGATTCGAAAATCGGGCTCTGCCCTGCAGCTTACGACCAGCGATCTGGAGATTCAAATCCGCACCAGTGCCGAACTTGCCGGCGATGCCGGTGACTTCGCAACAACAGTGGGTGCGCGCAAACTGATCGACATTCTTCGCACCATGCCAGCGGATCAAACGGTGTCGCTGGAATCAAGCGCGGCCAAGCTCATCCTGCGTGGCGGCAAGAGCAAGTTCACGTTGCAGACCATGGCGGCGGAAGATTTCCCCCTGGTACAGGAAGCTGCCAGCTTTGGCCCGGTCTTCAGCGTACCGCAAAAGACCTTGAAAGATCTGCTTACGCAGGTTTCGTTCGCCATGGCGGTGCACGACATACGCTATTACCTCAACGGCATCCTGTTTGTCGCCGAAGGCAAGCAGCTAAGCCTGGTAGCGACGGATGGCCACCGGCTGGCCTACGCCTCTGCCACGCTGGATGTGGATGTTCCAAAGCAGGAGGTGATCTTGCCACGCAAGACCGTCATTGAATTGCAGCGCCTGCTGTCCGACGCACAGGGCGCCATAGAAATGCAGTTTGCCAACAATCAGGCCAAGTTCAGCTTTGACGGCATGGAGTTTGTCAGCAAGCTGGTCGAAGGAAAGTTCCCTGACTACAACCGCGTCATACCAAAGAACCACAAGAACAGCATCACACTGGGCAGGCTGCCTTTGCTCGCAACCTTGCAGCGTACCGCCATCCTGACCAGCGAGAAATTCAAGGGCGTGCGTCTGAACATTGACCCCGGCAGTTTGAGAGTGGCTTCCAATAATGCAGAGCAGGAAGAGGCCGTCGATGAGTTGGACATCGATTACAACGGGGACAGCATCGAGATCGGCTTCAATGTGACCTACTTGATAGACGCACTCGCTAACATGACACAGGAAATGGTCAAACTGGAACTGTCTGACAGCAACAGTTCTGCCCTTTTCACCATCCCGGACAACAACACCTTCAAATACGTTGTCATGCCAATGAGAATTTGAAGCAGGCATTGACCTCAACCGACCAAAGATTATTGATGACCGAAGAAAACAAGCCAGCACAGAGCCACGAGAATGGCCAAAGCACCGTTCATACAGGCGGGGGAAGTGCCGACAGTTCCAACTTTCAACCCACGATAGATGCCAACCAGGCTGGGGCGTCAGAGGCCTACGGCGAAGACTCTATCCAGATTCTGGAAGGCTTGGAGGCCGTTCGCAAACGCCCCGGCATGTACATTGGCGACACATCCGACGGCACGGGACTGCATCACCTTGTTTTTGAGGTTGTTGACAACTCCATCGATGAGTCCCTGGCTGGCCACTGCGACGATATATTGGTCACTATCCACTCGGATAATTCGGTCAGTGTGGTCGACAATGGTCGCGGCATTCCGACCGGCGTCAAGATGGACGACAAGCACGAGCCCAAACGGTCTGCTGCCGAAATCTCCCTGACCGAACTGCACGCGGGCGGCAAGTTCAACCAGAACAGCTACAAAGTCTCGGGCGGTTTGCACGGTGTGGGTGTGAGTTGCGTCAATGCCTTGTCAAAGATGCTGCGCCTGACCATCCGGCGCGATGGCAAGGTGCACGTGATGGAGTTCAGCAAGGGCTTTGTGCAAAATCGCATTACCGAGTCCGTGAACGGCGTCGACATCTCGCCGATGAAAGTCATCGGCGAGACGGAGAAGCGCGGCACCGAGGTCCACTTCCTGCCCGACACCGACATCTTTCAGCAGAACAACGATTTCCATTACGAAATCCTGAGCAAGCGTCTGCGCGAACTGAGCTTTCTGAACAACGGTGTTCGCATCCGCTTGAAAGACGAGCGCACTGGCAAGGAAGACGACTTTTCCGGCGCCGGCGGCGTGCGCGGCTTTGTCAACTTCATCAACAAGGGCAAGACGGTCCTCAACCCGAATATCTTCCACGCCATGGGAGACCGCCAAAGCGATCAGAACACCAACATCGGTGTCGAGGTAGCAATGCAGTGGAACAGTGGCTACAACGAACAGGTGCTTTGCTTTACCAACAACATTCCGCAACGCGATGGCGGCACCCACCTGACCGGCCTGCGCGCAGCCATGACCCGCGTCATCAACAAGTACATTGACGACAACGAACTGGCCAAGAAAGCCAAGGTTGAGGTCTCCGGCGACGATATGCGAGAAGGCCTGACCTGTGTCCTGTCGGTCAAGGTTCCCGAACCCAAGTTCAGCAGTCAGACCAAGGACAAACTGGTGAGCTCTGAAGTGCGCGGCCCGGTGGAAGACATCGTTAGCAAGCTGCTGTACGACTACCTGCAGGAGCGTCCGGTTGACGCGAAAATCATCGTTGGCAAAATCATTGAGGCGGCCCGGGCTCGCGAAGCGGCGCGCAAAGCGCGCGACATGACGCGACGCAAAGGAGTGCTGGACGGCATGGGCCTGCCCGGCAAGCTGGCCGATTGCCAGGAAAAAGATCCCGCGCTGTGCGAGATCTACATCGTCGAAGGTGACTCTGCCGGCGGCTCGGCCAAGCAGGGTCGGGATCGCAAATTCCAGGCCATTCTGCCCCTGCGCGGCAAGATCCTGAACGTGGAAAAAGCACGCTACGAAAAGCTCCTGACCAGCAACGAAATCCTGACCCTCATTACCGCTCTAGGCACCGGTATCGGCAAGGCTGGCGGCAGCACGGGCAATGACGACTTCAACGTTGCCAAGTTGCGCTACCACCGCATCATCATCATGACCGATGCCGACGTTGACGGCGCCCACATCCGCACGCTGCTGCTGACCTTCTTCTACCGCCAGATGCCAGAACTGGTGGAACGTGGTCACATCTATATCGCGCAACCGCCTCTGTACAAGGTCAAAGCCGGCAAGGAAGAGCTCTACCTGAAGGACGGCGCTGCGCTCGACGGTTTTCTGCTGCGCATTGCGCTGGTCAACGCATCGGTCCACACAGGCGGCGATACCGGCACCCTGCTCACGGGCGATACTCTGGCCGAACTGGCGCGCAAGCATCAGGTGGCGCAAGGCGTGATTGCACGGCTGCGCAACTTCATGGACGCCGAGGCGCTGCGCTCGGTGGCTGACGGTGTGGCACTGAATCTGGACACGCTGGCCGACGCCAGGCTTTCCGCCGCCGCGCTGCAAGCCAGACTTCCGGACGCAGAGGTGATCGGCGAGTTTGACGTGCGCACCGACAAGCCGATTCTGCGCATCAACCGCCGACACCATGGCAACATCAAGAGCAGCGTCCTGACGCAGGACTTTGTCCATGGCTCGGACTACGCCGCCTTGGCCGAATCGGCCAACACCTTCAAGGGGCTGCTCAACGATGGCGCCAAGGTCATGCGCGGTGAGGGTGAGCGCCAGAAAGAGGAAAAAGTAGGTGACTTCCGCGAAGCGATGGCCTGGCTGATCGCGCAGGCCGAACACGCCACCGCGCGCCAGCGCTACAAAGGTCTGGGCGAAATGAATCCGGCGCAGTTGTGGGAAACCACCATGGACCCGACCGTGCGCCGTTTGCTACGCGTACAGATCGACGACACCATCGAGGCCGATCGTGTTTTCACCATGCTGATGGGCGACGAAGTCGAGCCGCGCCGCGACTTCATTGAAACCAACGCCTTGCGCGCTGGCAATATTGACGTCTAACTGTTGATGTAACTCGTCAACTCCGAGATCGTTTTTTCGTGTCCGGCAATGATGTCGTTCATGATGTCGCGTATCGAAATCATCCCAAGCACGGCCGATCCATCCAGCACCGGCAGATGCCGGATCTTCTTCTGACTCATCAGCGCCATGCAGGCCAGCGTGCCGGTGGCGGGTGTCACTGTGATGACCGCGCGAGTCATGATTTCTGCGACTTTGGTCTCTTTGGAGTTTTTGCCCTGCAAGGCAACCTTGCGCGTGTAGTCACGTTCTGACACCACGCCGACCAGCTTGCCCTGATCCATCACGACCATGGCGCCCACTTCGTGTTCAGCCAGCAATTTCAGCGCTTCAAAAACGGTCGTGGACGGGTTGACCTGAAAAACCGTCGAATCACGTCCCTTTATGAGGTCTTGAACGGGTTTCATAGTGGCTCCAGTTTATGGGTTGATATCGATCGTCCAGTGTAAACAAATTGTTCTGCATTGCAATAGGCGTCGCCCCGAACAACCCCAGGGTAATGGGGTCGGACTATAGTTGGGCAATCTTTCCATTAAGTTTGGAGCTTCCAGTGAACTATCTCATTCTCGGCCTGATCATCTTTCTGGGCGTGCACTCCATCCGCATCGTCGCCGATGACTGGCGCACACGAACCCTTGTGCGCGTGGGCGAACTGCCGTGGAAGGGGCTCTATTCTGTGGCATCACTGCTGGGTTTGGGCTTGCTGATTTGGGGCTTCGGTCTGGCACGGCAACAACCACTGCAGCTGTGGAGCCCGCCCACCGGCATGCGCCATCTGGCTGCGCTGCTGACCCTGGGGTCCTTTATCCTGCTGGTGGGCGCCTACGTTCCAGGAAACGCGATCAAGGCACGACTTCACCACCCCATGGTGCTGGCGGTCAAGTTGTGGGCATTGGCGCATTTGCTGGCCAATGGCAACCTGGCGCACGTGCTGCTGTTCGGCTCGTTTTTGCTCTGGTCCGTTTTCGACTTCACTGCGGCCCGCCGGCGCGATCGCATTGGCAACATTCAATACCGGCGCGGCAACGCGGGCGCCACAGCCATCACCGTGATCGTCGGGCTGGGCGCATGGCTAGCCTTCGCGCTGTGGCTGCATGGCATGCTGATCGGCGTTCGTCCGTTCGGTTGATGGCGCATGAGTTTGAACCGTGAGCATACGCAACCTCGACTCACTGTTTGATCCACCCTCGATCGCGGTCATCGGTGCCTCGGCGCGTGTTGGCAGCATCGGTGCCGCGGTCTGGCACAACCTGAGTTCGGGCAACTACCAGGGCGCCTTGTACGCTGTTAACCCAAAATATCGCATGCTGGATGCTCGTCCGGTGCTGGCCCGCGCATCGGACCTGCCATCGGTCCCCGCGCTAGCGATCATTTGCACTCCACCGGCTACTGTGCCGGCGTTGATTCAGGAGTTCGCCAAGTTGGGTACGCACGCCGCGGTGGTTATGACGGCGGGCATGAATCAGGCGCAGAAACACGCCATGTTGAAGGCGGCACAGGGCCGCCTGCTGCGCATACTGGGGCCCGATTGCATTGGCCTGCTGGCGCCACATCTGGGCCTGAATGCCAGTCTTGCTCCGTTCGATGTGCAGCCCGGAGAATTGGCTTTTGTCTCCCAGTCCAATGCGTTGGCCTCTGCCATGCTTGACTGGGCGCGAGGGCGGGGCATCGGGTTCTCCCACTTTGTGACTTTGGGTGAACACGCCGACGTCGATTTTGGCGACATGCTCGACTATCTGGCCAGCGACGCGAAGACCCGGGCCATCTTGTTGTACGCCCAGTCCTTCGAGTCAGGCCGAAAACTCATGTCGGCAGCGCGCGCGGCAGCGCGCAACAAGCCGGTGATCGTGGTGAAAGCCGGGCACTCGCCGTCATTCCGTCAGGACGCAGCGAGCGGATCGGGTGCGTGGGCCGGTTCCGATAGAGTGTTTGATGCCGCGATTGCGCGAGCCGGCATGCTGCGGGTCGACACCTTGCAAGAGCTTTTCCTGGCGGCACAGACGCTGTCTCGATTCCGGGGCAACCGCAGCGACCATCTCACGATTTTTGGCAATGGGGGTGGCGCTGGTGTCATTGCTGCGGACGCTGCCGAGTCTGCTGGTGTCGAGTTGGCAACGCTCAGCCCGGGAACCCAAGCCCAACTCGATGCACTGCTGCCATCCAACTGGTCGCACGGCAACCCAATTGACATTCTGGGCGATGCCCCTGTGGCACGGTATGAGCAGACGCTGAAGGTTCTCAATGCGGATCATGACGCCGGAGCATTGTTGTTTATCCACGCACCGTCAGCCTTGGTGTCCAGCGCCGACGTTGCCAAAGCTCTGGTACCGTTGGCGCAAACGCACGAGTCAGTGCCACCGCGGTTGATGAGCTGCTGGTTGGGTGATGGGGTCGTAGCACAGGCACGCACGATTTTTCAGGATGCCGGGATTGCCAATTTTGATACGCCGGAGCACGCGGTACGCGCCTTTTCCATGCTGACGCGCTATCGGCGCAACCAGGCTGAGCTGACCGAAGCCCCGCCGGCACTGCTGCCGGATCGTCCTGCGGATGTGCAGACCCTGCGCGCCCTGGTGAAGGCCGTTCTGGCCAGCGGTCGGGAAACGCTGACCTGGATGGAAGTCAAGACGATGCTTGAGGCTTGCCATATTCCGCTGGCGCTAGCGCAACAAGCCGCCGCTGGCGGGACTCGGACTGCTCAGGCTCAGGAATTGATGGTTGGAAGTCGGATTGACCCGGTCTTCGGTCCGGTCATCGTGTTTGGTCAGGGCGGCTCTGCCACGGAGATCCTGGATGACAAGGCGGTCGCCTTGCCACCTTTGAACATTCCGTTGGCCAAGGCGCTGATCTCGCGCACCCGTGTGGCGCGTCTGCTGGAGGGTTGGGGCGACACACCAGGGGTCGATCAGGCTGCGTTGCATGGCGTGCTGCTGGCGCTATCGCAACTACTGGCCGAAATACCTGAAATTGCCGAACTTGACATCAACCCCCTCATTGCCAGCGCCGAAGGTGTTGTAGCGCAGGATGCTCGCATTCGCCTGTGCGCCAGCAAGCCTGCGGGGGCAGACAATTTCGCCATCCGGCCATACCCCGCGCTGCTGGAAGAAACGCTTGAGTGGCAGGGACAAAGTCTGACCCTGCGGCCGATTCGACCGGAAGACGAAGCGATGCACATGGCATTTCTGCAACAACTGGACCCTGAGGACGTTCGCATGCGCGTGTTCTACAGCAAACGAACGATGGCGCGCAGCGAACTGGCCCGACTGGTACAAATCGATTACGCGCGTGAGATGGCCTTTGTCGCGCTGGCCGGCGATGCCAACGGTCCGGACCAGACGCTGGGTGTGGTGCGCGCCATCACAGATCCTGACAACCTGGAGGCTGAGTTTGGCGTGATCGTCAGTTCGGCGCTGAAAGGCAGGGGTTTGGGGTTGGTACTGATGCAAAAAATGATCACCTATTTGCGCACCCAAGGGACACAACGACTCGTGGCAACCGTTTTGGACTACAACACTCGCATGCTCAAACTGGCTGAGGAGCTTGGCTTTGAAGTAGACACCCTTGGGGGCAGCGAGAGCGGCACAAGAAAAATTGTCCTGTCGCTTACTTGATGTCGATGGCCCACTGGATCAAATACTTGACCGCAAAGCCTGTCATGCCAAATGCCAAGCCCAGAAACAGGACAAAAGTACCGAACTTTCCGGCCTTTGACTCCCACGCCAGATGGCCGATGATGAACAGCATGTAGAGCATGAAGCCAGCAACGCCAAAGGTCAACCCGAAGGTGGCAATCTGTTCTTCTGAATACCCAAACATCAGCAACGCCTTTGACTAAACTGTTGGCACCTCGGGTGCTTCCATCGAAATCGACCGGCCACAAGCATAATGGCTGTATTCCAGCAGCAAGGACACCGACATGCCACGCCCCATACTAGACGAAGCCAGCATTCACCCGGCCATCCGGGAGAAGATTGCCACTCACGAGCAGGCCATTGTGCGCGAAGTTCAGGCTGCGGTCGCACAACACGCGGTAGTCGTGGTCGGGATGGGCATGAACCCCTTTCCGAAGAAGGCTCGCAAGGCGCTGGATGCTGCCGCAGTGGCGCACCAGTACCTGGAATACGGCAACTATTTCAACACCTGGCGCCAGCGCAATGCGCTCAAACTGTGGACCGGATGGCCCACCATGCCGATGGTGTTTGTGAAGGGAACCTTGGTCGGCGGCGCCAACGAGCTGATCAGCCTCATCGACAGTGGCGAGCTGAAAAAGATGCTGGCCTGACCGCGAACGATGCGGCCCGAAGGAACGGGCCAGCTGAATCAGGGTTTCGCTTGCATCGGGCCTTTGCCATCTCGGGGACCGCCCATGCGTCCAGCAGGGCCGTGATGGCGCGCCGTGGTCGTATCAAACACCTTCTGCTGCTCCGGTGTCAACACCGCGTAGAACGCCTTGGTTGCTTCGCCTCGTTTGTCCATAGCAGCAGTCATGTCGGCCGCATGCTGGGTGTGCACGGCCTTCATCCTGTCGATCCGCTCTGGCGTTGGCAGTTTGGCTATCTCGGCGAAATCCGGGCGCTTGGCCTTCAAGTCGGCCGGTGGCTTCATGGCTGCAGTGAAGGCACTCCAGGCGCCGTCTTGTGATGGCGTCAGCTTGAGGGCAGTTTTCAGCGCGGCCTGACGCCGCTCCATCCGGGCCTGCATCCGTGCCGGATTCATCGGCCCCATGCCCGGGTGACCCATGCCTTCATGCATCGGACCACCAGCGCCCATCATTCCAGCAGGCCCCGCACCGGGCGTTTGTGAAAAGGCAGCAAAACCGGCGGTCGCCAGAGCAGCAGCAAGCAACAGGGGTTTGAAAACAGATTTCATTTGAACTTCCTCCTATTTAGGTCAGTCTGATACTCCAAACATGGCATCAGCCAGGTTGAAGTTTGCTCCACCCCCGTATCTGTTGCGTGATGCTGGATAGAAAGTTTGTAAAGTTCGGCAACTTTCAATCGCCCGCACCATCAAGGGGAAGAGGCCACTTCAGCTCTTGGCCTTTGTCGAGCAGGTATTCCAGCCAAAGATGGCGTAAGGCGGGCACCAGCCGATGGCTCCCGTGGCCAGCGGCACAAGGCCGAGCCAACCCCAAACGCCAATAGTGCCGGTAACGGTCAAGCCAATCAGTACAAGGCCAACCACGATGCGCAGAATGCGGTCCACGCCGCCGACGTTCGATTTCATGTAGAACTCCTTCAAGTTATCAAAGATCGCATTGGATGCGCTATCGGGCGCCGAGTCTGTGACAGAAGTCACGTAGCGCCGGTTCATCCGCGATAATTATCTGCTCCCGCCCGAGGCTCACCCAGCCCTCGCGTTCGAACCGGCGCAACAGCCGCGTAATGATTTCCCGCACGGTGCCGAGGTCATCGGCTAAGGCCTGGTGCGTAACCGCGATTTGCCGCCCACGCCCCAGGAGCGCAGCCGCCAACCGTCGGTCAAGCCTGTAAAAAGCAACCGCGTCGATCAGACTGGTGAGGTCGGCCATACGCGCGGCAAACAGGCCCAGCACCTCGTTGCGAAAGACCGGTGTTTCCAGCCACCGCAGAAAAATGTCAGGGGGAATAAGCATCAGGGAACTGTCTTTGGTGGTCACGCCGCGGGCGGATAGAGGTTGATTTCGGAACAGGCAAGCTGACGATACCAGGCACAACTCCCCTGGCGCAACACGGTACAGTTCCAAAGAGCGCCCATCCACCGAACTGCGCGAAACCTTGATCTCCCCTTGCAGCACGAGCGGAAAGCCCTCACAGGGCGCATTTTCGCTAAACAGCACCGTACCGCCCGGCGCCTGAATGGGTGCCAGCGGCGGGCTCATTTCGGCGAGCGTGGATCGCAGCGCCATCAACGCCGGATAGAGCGTAATCAACTGTTTCGCAAAGTCCATCACGCCATCTGGCAGCAAGCGCCAGCCAAATCTTCCAGAATCGGGCAATCGGGGCGCTCGTCGCCACAGCAGTGTTCCAGCAGGACCAGCAGCGTGCGCTGCATAGCCTGCATGGCTTCAATGCGCTGGGTCAAATCATCGACGTGGCGTTGAGCGATGCGTTTGACGCTGGCACTGGCGCGCTTGCGGTTGTTCCAAAGGTCAACCAGTTCGGCAATTTCAGCCATAGAAAACCCAAGTTCCCGAGCACGTTTGATGAACTGCAGGGTGCGCACGTCTGCCTGGACGTACTGGCGATAGCCGCCATCGGTCCGCGCCACGGGAGGCAGTAATCCGAGCGCCTCATAGTGGCGAACCATCTTGGCCGACACGCCCGACAGGCGCGCGGCAGCACCAATAGCGACCGGCCAAAGTCCGCTGCCAAGCGCCCCAAGCCGCTCAGTCGCCTCGTGACTGTGGTTCATGCAGCAACCGCGTAGCCTTCCTCGGCAATCGCCTGGGCCAGCACCTCTCGAGGCCGATCAGACTGCACCTCCACTTTATTGACGGATCGGTCAATGATGACTTCGGCTTTGGGGTCGGTCTGGGTTATTGCGCGCATGACCGCTTTTTCACAATGACCACAGGTCATTCCCGTGACGGTAAAGATTTGTTTCATAAATAATCTCCATTCAGTGTCAAAGAGCATATCCTGAACCTTTCCATCATGGGAAGGTCAAGAAATAATATATTTACTTGACCTTCCCTTGGTGGGAGGGTTTAGTCTTGAGCCCATGAATACTGCTTCAACGACCACAACAGCCCCAACGTCAGTGGATATTGGAATCGGCGGCATGACCTGCGCCTCTTGTGTTGCACGCGTGGAAAGAGTGTTGAAGAAGGTGCCAGGCGTACAAGAGGCGACGGTCAACCTTGCCACTGAGTCAGCGCGTGTTGTGATTTCCCCAGGTGAAGATGTGCAAGCCCGGCTGCGCCGTGCGGTGCGGGACGCAGGCTATGAACCCCGTGCCGCTGATGCAACGGTGTCGACCGAACAGGCCTCTCCTTGGGCCGGTTTTACTCCCGTGGGTTTTGGTCTGCTCTTGTCCCTGCCCTTGATGCTGCCGATGGTGGGCGACCTGTTTGGCCAGCACTGGATGCTGCCGGCATGGCTGCAATTTGCGCTGGCCACGCCGGTTCAGTTTGTCCTCGGCTGGCATTTCTACCGGGCTGGCTGGCATGCCCTCAAAGCCCGTTCCGGAAACATGGACTTGCTCGTCTCGATTGGCACCTCCGCCGGTTGGGGCCTTTCCATGTGGTTATGGTTGACGTCCGCCCCCGGGGCCGTGGTCCACCTGTACTTTGAAGGTTCCGCTTGGGTCGTCACCCTGGTGATGCTTGGAAAATGGCTTGAAGTGCGGGCCAAACGCCAAACCACTTCCGCGATTCGAGCCCTGCACGCACTGCGCCCGGACCTAGCGCACCTGATCGGACCCGATGCAGAGGTGGATGTCCCCGTGGGCGAACTGCTGGTGGGTGATCGACTGGTGATTAAGCCTGGTGAGCGGATCCCGGTGGATGGTGTTTTGATCGAAGGGCGTACGCAAGTAGATGAATCGATGCTGACGGGGGAGCCGCTTCCGGTGGACAAATATCCATCGGCTGACCTTGGCACTGCAGCGCAAGCGGCTCTCACGGGTGGCTCCATCAATGGCGACGGCCGCGTAGTGATGTTGGTACGGGCTATTGGCAGCGAGACGGTACTCGCTCGCATTATTCGCCTGGTAGAGGATGCTCAAGCCGCCAAGGCGCCGATTCAGCGCTTGGTGGATCAGGTCAGTGCGGTGTTTGTGCCTGCCGTACTAATGATAAGTTTGATCACTCTATTGGGTTGGTGGCTTTCAGGTCACTCCTTTGAGCAAGCGCTACTGAACACGGTTGCCGTTCTGGTCATTGCTTGCCCTTGTGCTTTGGGGCTAGCTACCCCCGTGGCCATCATGGCGGGCACAGGGGTAGCCGCGCAGCACGGCATTCTGATCAAGAACGCTCAGGCACTGGAACTGGCGCATAAAGTGGACATTGTGGCGTTTGACAAGACTGGCACCTTGACGCTGGGTCATCCAAGACTTACTTCCCTGTTGGTGGTGGGCGGGATGACTGAAAGCGAAATATTGAGAATCGCGGCCAGTCTGCAAAGTGGCAGCGAACACCCGCTGTCGCGCGCTGTCGTCAGGTTTGCGCAGGAGCGTGGTCTGGCTTTTGATACGCCAAACAATGTGCACTCTCTACCAGGTCGGGGCAGCGAGGGTGAACTTGGGTCGCGTCACTTTCTTATCGGAAGTCTGCGCTGGATGAAGGAGTTGGACATCGACACCAGCGAGATGGAAAGCCAAGCCCGCCCACTCCAGGAGCAAGGCGCCACCATTTCAGCAATGGCCGAACGGACCTCACACGGTCTGGTCCTGTGCGCTCTATTGGCTTTCTTTGATGAACCAAAACCTGGTGCCAAAGACGCGCTGGCGGCTCTGCGGGCTCAGGGCATCAAGACCGTGATGATTTCTGGTGACAACCGGGGTTCTGCCGAGTTCATGGCACGCCGGCTCGGGCTGCGCCCCGAAGAAGGGGAAGTTATGTCCGACGTTCTGCCAGCTGAAAAAGCGAAAAGGGTCGCTGCGCTGAAGACAGGCGGACATGTCGTCGCGATGGTTGGTGACGGCGTCAATGATGCTCCTGCTCTGGCAACGGCAGATGTTGGCATGGCGATGGGCAACGGAACCGACGTTGCAATGCATGCAGCAGACATCACACTGATGCGCGGTGATCCTCTGCTGGTAGCGGCCGCACTGGACATCTCGAATCGCACCGTTGCAAAGATTCGCCAGAACCTGTTCTGGGCTTTTGCCTATAACGTAGCAGGTATCCCACTGGCAGCCTTTGGCTTCTTGAACCCTGTCGTCGCTGGCGCAGCAATGGCAATGAGTTCAATCAGCGTGATGAGCAATGCGCTTTTGCTGAAACGCTGGACACCAAACAAAGCTGTACCTCTGAATAAGCTATTTAAAGATAGTAGTAGTAGATAAGGGACACAGCCTTCTGTGGATAACCACTATTTTCTTATATTAATCAATAACTTAAAATAAATTAAAGGGTGTTGGTGACCCTGCTTCTTGAGTGCTATGCCAATCTGGACAACTTTGAATTTGAGTAAATTTTGTGGATAACAGGCTGCTTGTTCAAGATCTTTACACAGCCTTGTTGTTGGCACCTCATTTGATCAATCCCTCGGCCTTCATGGCTTCGATCACATTCGGTCTGGAACTGACAAGGCTGCGAAAAGCCAGTAGATTTTGGTAAACAGATAGATCAATTCCAACGTATTGAGCCCAATTACTGACAGTAAAAAGATAGCCATCAGCAACCGTGAAGTGGTCGCCCATCAGATAGGGTGTCTTTGCAAGCTCACCATCGACCCATTGCAAGCGAGAGGCCAAACGCGTCTTGGCCATATTCTTGGCCTCCTCTGGCATTCCAGGCGTGAATAAGGGAGAGAAGCCTTTGTGCAGTTCGGTTCCAATAAAGGTAAGCCACTCCTGCAATTTGTAGCGTGCAAAAGTTCCGTTGGCTGGCGCCAGATGCTTGGATGGGACCTGATCAGCGATGTACTGAACAATCGCCGGACCTTCACGCAACTGGCTGCCATCGTCGAGCACGAGAAGGGGCACATAACCGAGGGGATTGATCGTGTAGTAATCGGTGCCGTCAGCGAGTTTATGGGTTTTGGTGGGGGCAGCAATAGCTTCAAAGGCCAGCCCGGACTCCTTGAGTGCAATGTGAACTGACAGTGAACAGGCACCAGGTGAGTAATAAAGTTTCATGAAATGTCCTTGCGGTGGTTCTGTGAAATTTGAAATGAATAGCGCAAGACAGGATGTTAGCGGTTCAGGCTTGAAGGCGCAGACGGAGCGCGAATCATGTCCACCGCCTTTTCGGCAATCATGATGGTGGGTGCGTTCGTATTGCCAGAGACCAACTGCGGCATGATGGACGCATCCACGACGCGCAGACCTTCCATGCCGTAGACCCTCAGGCTGGAGTCCACCACGGCCATGGGATCACTGGAAGGACCCATCTTGCAGGTGCTGCAGGGGTGGTATTCGGTATCCGCATGGTCGCGCAGAAATTGTTCGATCTGCATCGGGTTGTCGCGCTCAAACGGATAAAGCATTTTTCCGCGGTAAGGGCTAAAGGCTTGCTCTTGCATGATGTCATAGCCGATTTGTGAGCCTTTGATCAGGCTGGTCATATCGCGAGGGTCAGACAAAAACTGCGGATCTATCAATGGTGCATCTTTCGCGTTTGCGCTTTGCAGTCTTACGCTGCCACGGCTTTTTGGGCGCATGAGGGTAACGTGCAGCGTATAGCCATGCCCGAGGTGGTTCTTCCGGGTGTGATCGTCAACGATGCCAGTACACAACGCCAACTGGATGTCTGGCGTGTCCTCGGTTTTGTCGGCAAACAGAAAAGCTTGTGATTCGGCGACGTTGCTCGTTACGATGCCGCTTCGCTTGTTGCGCCATTCAAAGATGCTTCGGACAATTTGAACCAACCCGGAAAGCGAGAACCCAAAAGTGGATTCTTTGCGTTGTGTGCGGTAGATCAGAACAGTGGTGACGTGATCATGCAGGTTCTGACCCACTCCCGGCAAGTCCTGCACAACGGGGATTCCGTGTTCCTGAAGGTGCGCCGCAGGACCAATGCCGGAAAGCATCAGTAATTGTGGTGAACCAAAGGCACCGCCAGACAAAATAACTTCGCGCCGGGCTCGTACCCGGGCGATTTGCCCCTCCCGCAAGAATTCGGCGCCAACGGCGCGTTTGGCTTCCAGCAAAATCCGCTGCGTATGGGCCTGCGTGATGACGCTGAGGTTAGGGCGGTCCAGGTGGGGGGTAATGTAGGCTTTGGCCGCGCTGCAGCGCTCGCCATTTTTTTGGGTCACCTGCGCTGGCGAACAGCCAAATTGTGAGGCGCCGTTGTAATCCTTGGTCTGGGGTAGCCCTTGCTTCTCGCAGGCCTCCAAAAAGGCTTGATTGATAGGGCTTGGGCTGCGCAAATAGCTCACGTTGAGTGGGCCGCCGACGCCGTGATACGCATTGGCACCAAAACACTCGCTGTTCTCGGCCCTTTTGAAGAGCGGAAGTATTTCTTCATACGACCAGCCGGGATTTCCCTGCGCGGCCCAGTTGTCGTAATCCAGCCGGTTGCCGCGCGTATAGACCATGGCATTAACCGAACTGCTGCCACCCATCACTTTCCCGCGTGGTTGAAAACCGCAGCGGCCATTCAGTCCCGCTTGGGGCGTGGTGTTGAAATTCCAATTGTGGAGGCCAAGCGCAGCGGTGGCAGCAAAGCCGAGCGGGGCTTGAATGAAAGCCGACGAGTCAGGCCCACCGGCTTCAAGCAGACAGACCGAAACACCAGGGTCTTCGGACAGGCGACTGGCCACGACACACCCGCCAGCACCTCCGCCAACGACGACGTAATCGAACTCTTGATCTTGCATTGAAAACCCTTTGAATGGTGGATTATTTGGTCAGAAAGTTGAGGTACTTGGTGGCGAACTTCCCGTAGGGCGGCCACATCAACCTGAGAGCGCTGAAAGATGCTTGGTAGAACACAGGCCGCATTTTTGAAAAAGTGGCAAAGCCCTCAAACCCATGGTAGTGCCCCATTCCGCTTTCGCCGACACCACCAAAAGGCAGGTCGTGCTGAGCGACATGGAACAGGCAGTCGTTGACACTGACGCCACCCGACATGACTCGCTCCAAAAGGGTCTGGATGGTTTGACCGTCCTTGCTGAAGGGGTAGAAGGCCAAAGGGCGCGCCCCGCTGTTGATGGCTTTGATCGGCTCCTCTAGCGAACTGTATTCGATGAGGGGCAGGATCGGACCAAAAATCTCCCGCGTCAGCAGGCTGCTGTCAGCCGGGGCATTGAGGACCAGATGGGGTGCAATCTTCCGGCTCGCGGCATCCCACCTGGGTCCGGGAATCAATTGCACCAGGGTGGCGCCGCCGGCCTCGGCGCTTTCCAGCGCAGCAGTAAGTCGGGTAAAGGATCGCTCATCAATGATGGATGTGAAGTCAGGTGAGGCTAGCTGGGGGTAGCGCTTGCTAACAATTTCCTTTGCAAGGGCCACAAAAGCGGCGGTCTTTCCTTTTGGCAAGTAAAGGTGATCCACCGTGGTGCAAATTTGACCCGCGTTGAGTAACTTCACGAACAGCAATCGCTCTGCTGCTTTTTGCAGAGGAAAATCTTCACACAGGATGGCGGGGGATTTTCCCCCCATCTCCAGCGTGACAGGGCACAAGTTTTGCGCTGCCGCGGCCATCACGGCGCGACCGGTCTGGCCCGAGCCGGTGAACAGGAGGTGGTCGAACTTGAGTTTCGAAAACTCAACGCCAACCCCGCCGGTCTCATCGAAAAACGCAAGCTTCTCTCTGGGAAAAGAGGATGGTATTTTTTCGATCAGGAATTGTGCCAGGTGGCGGGAGTTTTCAGACATCTTGACCATCGACCGGTTGCCCGCCGCGAACGTATAGATAAGGCCGGTGAAGCTGAGATTGATAGGAAAATTCCAGGGCACGATAGCCCCGACAACGCCCAAAGGTTGGGGCAGGACCCGGTTGCGAGCGCCGAAGAAGTTGCGCAGATCGACCAGGCGGCGCTGCGGTCGCATCCACTTTTTCAGATGCTTGAGCACGTGATCCACACCGTCAATGACTGTGAAAATCTCGGTAAACAAGGTTTCATGGCGCGAGCGATTACCGTAGTCCGCATTGACCGCCTCGATCAGGCCCTCCTTGTTGTCCCGGACAAAAGCCTGCAGCTTGAGCAGATCGGCGCGTCGCTCGCCAAAACTGGGAACGGGGTGAGCATAGTAGGCGGCGCGCTGGAGATCGAGGGTGGCACTGAGTTCGTTGCGAACCCGGTCGGCGCTGCTTGTGCTGTCCAGGTGAATCGTGTTCATGAGGGTGCTTCTTCAGGTTTGAATGGGGCGGCGCAAGTTTCGGCTGGGGCCTTGCCCCTGATGCCAGGAGGGGAAGACGCGAGGGTAATACCGAGTGTGACCTCGAACTGTCCAGAATTTGACAGTTAAGGGTAATCACCATGGAGAAATAGGGAGCTTTTTCAAACCACCAAACCAGGCCCATCAGACGCCAAGAGGGAACCGTTCACGATCGACCCATATCGCTATAAAAAAGATAGCAGATGGGTGTTTGTTTGCAGGCCCTTTGGCTTGTTTGCTGTTTCTTCTTCCGTTTGGAGGATGGTCTTCGGCGGCGTCACATGGCGGCAACTGAATGAAATAGGATGTGACCGGTAAAATCGGCAGCGCATCCGCACGCGCGCAGGGCGTTTGACTGTCCCTGCACCCAGGCAAACCACAAAGCAACCATGCTCTATCCACAAAAGTTTGATGTTATCGTGATTGGTGGCGGACATGCCGGCACCGAGGCCGCGCTGGCGTCGGCGCGCATGGGCTGCAAGACCTTGCTCTTGAGTCACAACATCGAGACCTTAGGGCAGATGAGTTGCAACCCGTCCATTGGCGGCATCGGAAAAGGACATCTGGTCAAGGAAGTAGATGCCATGGGTGGCGTCATGGCCGCGGCTACGGATGAAGCCGGCATTCAGTTTCGGATGCTCAATTCGAGCAAGGGGCCGGCGGTGCGCGCCACTCGCGCTCAGGCAGACCGGGTCTTGTACAAGGCCGCGATCCGTCATCGGCTGGAGAACCAACCTAATTTGAGTTTGTTTCAGCAAGCGGTGGATGACCTGATGGTGGAGGGAGAACGGGTGGTCGGCGCCATCACCCAGTCCGGCATCAAGTTTTCTGCCAGGACCGTGGTGTTGACGGCGGGAACTTTCTTGAATGGGAAGATCCATGTTGGATTGAGCAGTTACGCGGCGGGAAGAGCCGGAGATCCGCCGGCACTGCGCTTGTCGGACCGCCTCCGAGAGTTGAAATTGCCACAGGGTCGGCTCAAAACCGGAACGCCGCCGCGCCTGGATGGGCGCACGATCGACTTTGCCAAGTGTATTGAACAGCCGGGCGACGGCATGCCGGGGGGCATGCGAACGGATACCCCTGTGTTCAGCTTCATGGGCCACGTTGAGCAACATCCAAAACAGATGTCTTGCTGGATTACGCACACCAATCGACAGACGCACGACATTATCCGCAGTGGTTTTGATCGCAGCCCGATGTTCACGGGCAAGATTGAAGGCGTTGGTCCGCGCTACTGTCCGAGCGTGGAGGACAAGATCGGGCGCTTTGCCGACAAGGACAGTCACCAGATTTTTCTGGAGCCAGAGGGTTTAACGACGCATGAGTATTACCCGAATGGCATTTCGACCAGTCTGCCTTTTGATGTTCAGTATGCGCTGGTTCGCTCAATGGCCGGGCTCGAAAATGCGCATATTCTGCGGCCGGGGTATGCGATCGAATACGACTACTTTGATCCCCAGCAACTCCAGAGCAATTTCGAGACCAAGTCGGTGGCGGGTTTGTTCTTTGCTGGACAGATCAATGGGACCACGGGGTACGAAGAGGCTGCAGCACAGGGACTGTTTGCCGGAATCAATGCTGCGTTACAGGCCGGGGCCAAGACCGCCTGGCAATCTGACCGTTGGCTGCCTGGGCGAGACGAGGCCTACCTCGGTGTTTTGGTGGACGACTTGATTACCAAAGGCGTGTCCGAGCCCTATCGAATGTTTACCAGTCGCGCCGAATACAGACTGCAGTTGCGGGAAGACAATGCAGATGCGCGATTGACCGAGGCGGGGCGCCAGCTCTGCTTGGTAGATGATTTTCGGTGGGCCGCCTTCTGCCGCAAACGAGACGCTGTTTCACGTGAAACAGAGCGCCTCAAATCGATCTGGGTCGGTCCTGGGAGGTTGGCCCACGCGGAGTCTGAGCGCGTATTCGGAAAGGCGCTTGAGCACGAGTACAGCGTAGGAGACTTGCTGCGTCGGCCCAACGTGGGGTACGCCGAGCTCATGTCCCTGAATGGTGGCGCCTACAGGAGTCCGGAGTTGACTGTGGACCCGCTGGAAGCGACGGCACTGGAGCAGCCGGGTGATCGTGTTTTTGTTGCGGTGGTGGTCGAGCAGGTTGAAATTTCCGCCAAGTACTCTGGCTATATCAATCGCCAAAAGGACGAAGTGGCCCGCTCTGTTCACTATGAAAACCTGCGGTTGCCAAAGGAGCTTGATTACATGCAGGTGTCCGCCCTGAGCATTGAAGCCCGCCAAAAGTTGGAGAAGAACAAGCCCGAAACCCTCGGACAGGCGTCGAGGATCTCCGGCATTACGCCGGCGACCATATCTCTTCTCTTGATTCATCTGAAGAGAAATCACTCTCTTGGGCGTGCAACAGGCGGTGGCTCGCCCGTGGCGGGCGAGGTTTCTGTCTGATGCGGGCACTCGAACACGAGCTGCGGTGTGGCCTGGCAGCGCTGGCGCTGAATCTTGCCGATGGCGAAATCGGCATGCTTTTGGACTATCTGGACTTGATTCATAAGTGGACCAAGACTTATAACCTGACCTCTGTTCGCGAGCCTGCTGACATGCTGACGCATCATTTGCTGGACAGCTTGGCGGTGATTGCTCCGTTGCGCCGTAAATTGGTCGAGCTTTCGCGCGACGGGTGCGCCGCCGACAAAGCCGCGACCGCTCTTGCGCCAACAGGAATGCGCTTGCTTGATGTTGGCTCGGGCGCCGGACTGCCAGGCGTTGTGATCGCGATCTGCTGCCCGGATATCCTGGTCGACTGCGTCGATGCCGTGGCAAAGAAAGTGGCCTTTATCAGGCAGGTAACGGGCGCTTTGAAGCTCCCGAACCTGAGTGGCCGGCATCAACGGGTGGAGAATTTGTCGGGCACCTACCGAGTGGTGAGCTCCAGAGCCTTTTCGTCGCTGTCAGACTTTGTCCGCTTGTCCGGCCATCTGCTGGCGCCAGATGGAATTTGGCTGGCGATGAAGGGGAAAACCCCTGAGGATGAAATCGCGGCATTGCCAGGAAGTGCCGGCGTGTTTCACGTGGAACAACTGACGGTGCCCGGGCTGGATGCAAATCGTTGCATTGTCTGGATGCGCAAGACCTAACGTAAACTCGGTACCTGTTTAAGGGGAAATCACTTTATGTTTGGCATTGCCGACTACGGCGCATTTGTTGTCGCAATCATTGTTTTTCTGTTGATCCCCGGGCCAGGGAATCTGGCCCTGATTACTTCGACCAGCAAAGGGGGCATCAAAGGCGGTCTGGCCGCCACCTTCGGGGTAATCCTTGGCGATCAGGTCTTGATGTGGCTGGCGGTGGCGGGTGTGGCGGCGCTGTTGATCGCTTATCCCGCGGCGTTCAATGCGGTGCAATGGCTCGGCGCCGCCTATCTGGCTTGGCTCGGCGGCAAGATGCTCTTGGCAAAACCAGGATCGGCCCCGGTCTTGCATATCAAGCCGCATCACTATTTGAAACAGGCCTTGATGATCACTTTGTTGAACCCAAAGGCGATTGTCTTTTACATGGCGTTCTTTCCACTGTTCGTCGATCCGACCCGGCATCAAGGGCTGAACACTTTTGCATTCATGGCCATCACCATTGCGGTACTTACCTTCGTCTATGGTTTGACGGTGGTTTTGTTGACCCACTTCTTGGCCGAGCGCTTAAAGGCCAACCCATCGATATCTGCCGGCATGGAAAAACTCGCCGGTCTGTTTCTGGTTGGTTTTGGCGTCAAGCTGGCGCTGTCTCGGTGAGCTTGGCATAAAGCGCTGTTTAGGCTCACCCAAAAGAAAAAACACATGGCAAGAATCTTCTGTATCGCCAATCAAAAGGGGGGGGTTGGCAAGACCACAACCACTGTCAATCTGGCGGCCGGTCTGGCCAAGGTCGGACAACGTGTGCTGATGGTTGATCTTGACCCGCAGGGAAACGCAACCATGGGCTCGGG
>CAITZZ010000037.1 GCA_903897005.1 uncultured beta proteobacterium
CCGCGCAGGGCGTAGCCTGAAGCGGCGTTTCCCGCGCGCGCCGCTCAATTGCCCGGTACGGGCGCCGTGTCAGCATCCGCCTTGGCCGGCCGTTTCGCAGCCTCCCTCGCCTTGATCCGGGTCTTCGCTGTCGCACTGCTATGCCGGAATCGGTACGACTCGTTGCCGGTCTCGACGATGTGGCAGTGATGCGTCAGCCGGTCCAGAAGCGCCGTCGTCATCTTTGCATCGCCGAACACGCTGGCCCATTCGCCAAAGGTCAGGTTGGTCGTGATCACCACGCTCGTCCGTTCGTAGAGCTTGGACAGCAGATGGAAGAGCAAGGCCCCGCCCGACGGGCTGAACGGCAGGTAGCCGAGCTCGTCAAGGATCAGGAGGTCGATGTGCGCCAGGCTGTAGGCCAGTCGTCCGGCCTTGCCGGCCGCCTTCTCCTGCTCCAGCGCATTGACGAGATCGACCGTCGAGTAGAAACGGACCCGCTTGCCGTGGTCGCCGATTCCAGCCACCCCCAGGGCGGTGGCCAGATGCGTCTTGCCGGTCCCGGTGCCACCGACCAGCACCACGTTGTGGGCCGCATCCGTAAAGTCGAGCCCCGCCAACTGCGCGATCAGGGCCCGATCCACACTCGACGAATCGAAGTCGAAACCAGCCAGGTCGCGGTGCACCGGGAACTTGGCCGCATTCATCTGGTAACGGATCGAGCGGACGCCGCGGTCGGTGATCTCGGCATCCAGCAGGTGCGCCATCAGTCCCCGCGAGTCTTCGCTGATCGGACCCCCGGCCTGTCCGGACAGATCCCCCCAGGCACCGGCCATCCCGAACAGCTTCAGTTGCTTGAATTCCAGGGCAAGGTCACGCATGGCTGTTCTCCCCGGTGCGCAGGGCGTCGTAGCGCTCGGTGTCGGCCAGCGGCGCCTCGCTCACCACCAGCGCGGTCTCGATGCATTCCGGGGTCGGCGGATGCTGGATCCGGGCGAGCAGGTTGAGCACGTGTTCGGCACTCAACACGCCGGATTCAAGCACCAGTTCCACCGCGACCAGGACCGGCTCCAGACCATGGACCGGAACCTCGGCGAGGACTTTGGCCATCACGCGGTCGCCGCCTTCGCGCTTGAGGAGCCCTTGCTGCAAGAGTCGCAGCGGCGCCGGCATGTCGGCAAACGGCGCCCCATTGCGCAAGGCCCCGGGCTTGCGTTCGATGAGCGGGATGTAGTGCTGCCAGTCGTAGCTGGTGTGCCCCCGGTCGCCGCGCCGCCGATGGCTGGTGATGACCTGGTCGCCCGACACGATGTCGACCCGCTCCGGGTAGAGCCGGGCGCTGACCCGTTGGCCGGCAAACTCGCAGGGCACCGAGTACCGGTTCTTGCCAACGGCAACCAGGCTGGTACTGGAGACCTTGTGCAGGCTTTCGACGTAGCCGTCAAAGGGAACGATCATCGGCATCAGGTGCGGTTGTTCGTGTTCGAGCATCTCGGCGACCGTCATGCCGCGGTACTCCGGGTGCGGCAGTTCCTTCCAGAGTTGCCGGCAGCGGTCGAGCAGCCAGGCGTTGAGTTCGAGGAAGCTGCCGAAACGCCGCTCGCCGATCTCCTGCCAGATGCGCCGCCGGCTGTCCTGCACGTTCTTCTCGACGACGCCTTTCTCCCAGCCGGAGGCGACATTGCAGAAGTCGGTTTCGAACAGGTAGTGCGAGGCCATGGCGGCAAACCGGGCATTGACGATCCGTCCCTTGCCTTTCCTGACCTGATCGACGGCGGTCTTCATGTTGTCGTAGATGCCGCGCCGCGGAATGCCCCCCAGGGCCGTGAAGGCCCGGGTGTGCGCGTCGAACAGCATTTCATGCCCTTGGCTCGGGTAGGCCACGAGGACGAAGCCCCGGCTGGCACAGAGCTTGAGATGGGCGACCTGGATGCGCCGGTAGATGCCGCCGAGGACGAGTCCTTCTTCGCTCCAGTCGAACTGGAAGGCTTCGCCCAATTCGAACTTGAGCGGGACAAAGCCGACGCTGGCCTTGGCTTCGCCACCGTCGTTCTTCCATTGCCGGACGTATTCGGTGACCCGGCTGTAGCTGCCCGTGAAACCGGCTTCCTTGAGCTCACCCCACAGCCGCTTGGCGCTCCGACGCTCCTTGCGGGAACGATGGGCGTCGGTTTCAAGTGCCTTGACGAGCTGCCC
>CAITZZ010000038.1 GCA_903897005.1 uncultured beta proteobacterium
ATGGCCAACATGGCTGGCATGCTGCCCAACCCCGAGTTCTATCTGATGGGCCGCGTGCCCAAGCAAAAGTAGGTTCCACGCAATGCTACTGAGTGTGGCAATCGGACGCAGATGGCTGGCCGGCGCGATGGCACTCTGGCTGACAGCCTGCACTGCACCTCCCACCGCACCACCACAACCCGAGGCCGCCGGGACACAGGTCGCCAAACCCGGCTGGGCCACCCACACGTATGCGGTCGCTGCTGCCAATCCACTGGCAACACAGGCTGGCTTGCAGATGCTGCAACAGGGCGGTAGCGCGGTGGATGCCGCAATTGCGGTGCAAATGGTACTGACGCTGGTGGAACCACAGAGCAGCGGCATTGGCGGGGGTGCTTTCTTGCTTCACTTTGATGGCCAGCGCACCCAGGCCTTTGACGGGCGGGAGACCGCACCGTCAGGCGCCACGCCGAGGTTGTTTCTGGGGCCGGACGACAAACCGTTGCCGTTCAAGGCGGCAGTGGTCGGTGGCCGCGCTGTTGGCGTACCAGGTGCCGTACGGATGCTGGCCCTGGCCCACCGGCAGCATGGTCGCCTGCCCTGGGCGCAACTGTTTGCGCCTGCCATTCAACTGGCCAGTGACGGATTTGCGATCAGCCCGCGCATGGCTTCCCTGCTGGCGGGCGAACAGGCTCTGAAAAATGACCCCGTGGCCGCCGCCTACTTTTACGACCCGCAGGGCAGACCGTGGCCCCAAGGCCATGTCCTGCGCAACCCGGAGCTGGCGGCGGTACTGCAACACATAGCCACTGAGGGACCCGATGTATTGATGCGCGGCGACATCGCACGCGCGATGACCAACAAAGTACAACAGCACCCCGGCAACCCCGGAACGCTGTCTGTGGAAGATTTGGCCGCCTATCAACCCGTGGTGCGCGAGCCGCTGTGCTTTGACTATCGTGCCGCCACCCAGCGCGACTACCGCCTGTGCGGCATGCCTCCACCGAGTTCCGGCACACTGGCGATAGGGCAGATTTTCGGCCTGCTCAATCACACGCCAGCTGCGTCTCTGAAGCTCATGGACGGCGTACCCTCCAGCGACTGGCTACACCTCTACACTGAAGCGTCGCGCCTGGCCTTTGCCGATCGCGCCCAGTATGTTGCTGACCCGGCGTTTGTGCAGCCCCCGGCCGGCGACTGGAGCAGCCTGCTGGTACCCCGTTACTTGGGTCAACGGGCCAAACTGATCGACGGTAGCCGCGACAGCATGGCTATGCCCACCGCGCCAGCGGGACAGCCCGGCGACATGGCGATCAGTTACGCGCCGATGGCGCCGCAGCCCGAATACGGCACCTCGCACATCTCGGTGGTCGATACCTTTGGCAATGCACTGGCCATGACCACAACCATCGAAGACGGCTGGGGATCGCGTCTGATGGTCAACCGGGGCGTTGGGCTCTCCGGTGGGTTTTTACTGAATAACCAACTGACCGACTTCAGTTTCAATCCTTCCGATGCCAAAGGCCGCCCTATCGCCAACCGGGTGGAACCGGGTAAGCGTCCGCGGTCCAGCATGTCACCCATGCTGGTGTTCGACAAAACTACCGGGCAACTGCTACTCAGTGTCGGAAGCCCTGGCGGTGCACTGATCATTCACTTTACCGCCAAGGCCTTGTTCGGTGTTCTCAA
>CAITZZ010000039.1 GCA_903897005.1 uncultured beta proteobacterium
GGACAACTGGTGGCATCAAAGCGCTCCAGGGTCTTGTCGCCCACCACCTGCGCCTTGCGCAGACGCTGGGCAAACTGACGTTGATCGCGACGCGCGACCTCGTCTTGCAGCAACAGAGTCAGAAAGTCTGTGTAGGCCAGCTGGCTATCAATCGCCTGGCGGTTGCGCGCTTCCAGCGAATCGAGAATGCCAGACAGGCGCAGTTGTTTGAGTAGGGGTTCGAGAGATGGCATGGGATTCATGAGAAGCTCCTGAAATGGGCTATCGGCGTTCGCGCCGAGAGGGATTGGCGTGGGGGGGTGGGCGGTGCGCATCGGCGGCGCTTAATGGAGTCGATTCGCCGGCGTGCGGCTGAAGCGGCCGCCACTCAAGTAAGGCGCTTCCAACACCACGGTGTCGAGCAGATCCGGCTGCTGATCGAGTCCGTCCTTGAGAATCTGCTTGATCGTCCGGTAACTTGGCGAGCCGAAGTTCAGTGCCCGACTGCAGGCGGCTTCCAGGCGGGGGCGGCCATAGGTGTCGGCCAGACGCAGCAGCCCTTGTACCGCCCGCAGGTGATCGAGTACCCGGTGCGCGAACAGGCGCTCTACGACGGCCTGCGTCGCCGGTCCGGCGGCGGTCGCCTGTTTCAAGCACCACTGTGGATCGCGCATCATGAATGCCTGGGCATCGGGCGGCACATGATCTTCGACCGTCGATTTGTCGCCCTTCCTCGACAGACGCGGATGCATCGCCACCAGGTCATGCTCTTGGTAAATGCGCACCACATCGGATGTAATTTCCAGCCAGAGCGTCTGGCCGATTAGGCGGAAGGGTGCCGAGTAATGGCAGTAGTCATGCTGGACGTGCGCGTTGGGATGCAAGATCGCTTTGGCCCAGGTGGCGCAGGTCGGGGCGATGTCGGGCAGTGCCTGCAGCAAGGCACGTTCTGTGGCAAAGCGAATGAGCGGACGTTCGCGGGTGCTACCGTGGATGCGGTTGCCGGCTTCTGTCATCACCCAGGCGCGCAGTTGCTCGTTGGCATGGGCGACGCTGTGGAATTCACGCAGCGGCATGAAGTTGCCTTTGACGTATTTGACGCCGGCCTCGACGCGCCCCTTCTTCTTCGGATCGGCGACCGGGCACGGGTCGATGAGGAAGCCGTAGCCCAGCGCCAGTTCGCCGTAAGCGCGCTGTACGGTGGGCTCGTAGTAGCAGGCTTTGGTGATGGCGCACTTGGGGTTGTCGATGCGGACTTTGCGCGGGACGCCGCCAAACCACTCGAAGGCGTGGCGGTGGCAGGCCAGCCAGGTGGCAACAGATTGGTCGCGCACGAGTTCGGCGTACTGATGTCGGCTCCAGGCCAGGGTCATGATGAAGAACCAGGTCTTGCTGACTTCGCCGGTGTGCCGGTCGGTGATGAGCGGACCGGCACCGAAATCGACTTGAGCCATTTCGCCGACGGCGAAGTCGAGCATGACGGTGGCGACCGGTGCGGTGGGGACGATGCGTTTGAGGAAGCGATGAATGACATGCACGCTGCCGGTAAATCCATGCGTGCGCGACAGGGCCTGACGGATGGTGGTGGCGGCGATGCCTTGCTGATGCCAGGCGAGTACGTCGGCGCGCCACGGCTCGATGGTTGAGGTGTTCTGTGTCACCTTCGGCCGGTCGCCGTTCTGCGTAACGCCGAACGATTTGTGGTGGGCGGCAATGGCGGCGTCATCGGGCATCGGACTACTTGCGCTGAGCCATCCCTGTGCCACCGCCATGGCACGGATGCGGGCCACTGTGCGCCTCCCGACGCTCTGCCCTTTGGCAATGCCGCGGTCGGTTTCACCCAATCTCAAGCGCTGGATGATGTGTCGTACTTCGTACATTTCGAACCTCCTGTTAGCCATTGCGTCTGCCCCCGGCAAAATTGCCGCAGGGTAC
>CAITZZ010000040.1 GCA_903897005.1 uncultured beta proteobacterium
CCAACCGGCAATCGATTCTCTATCGCACCAACCACATGCAATTGCTCAGCAGCCCGGCGGTGACGCAGCAGTTGCTGCAGTGGCTGTCATCGCCGACGCCTCAACTGTCATCCCTTACACCTAAGTTGTCAGCCCGGACGCTCAAGTTGTCATCCCGGACGCCCAAGTTGTCATCCCGGACTTGATCCGGGATCCAGTGCCACGCCACTACTGGATTGCGGGTCAAGCCCGCAATGACAGAAACGGCCCGCAATGACAGACAGGGCCCGTAACGACAGAAAGGGCGCGCAACGACAAGACGTGCTCCGCGATGAAACAGGCGGCTCAGAACACCGCGTGCCACAGTGCCAGCACGGCGTCGCGTTGAGTTTGCAACTCAGCTGGCAGCACATGCGTCGGCGCTTCGTCCAGGCGCGCTTGGTGCTGCACGCGGCGCAATTCG
Organism: uncultured beta proteobacterium; assembly: GCA_903897005.1. Classification (GTDB taxonomy): domain Bacteria; phylum Pseudomonadota; class Gammaproteobacteria; order Burkholderiales; family Burkholderiaceae_C; genus Rhodoferax. The sequence continues at coordinate 443 of CAITZZ010000040.1, forward strand.
CGGTAGGCATCGGCTGCTGCGTGGCCGACACCCGGCGGCAACAAGCCGATAACTTCAGCGCGTTCGAGCAGCGCGATGTTGCCGGTGTTGGCGGTCAGTTCCGGGTGCGCAGCAGCGTGGCACAGCACCAGGTACTGCATGACGAATTCCACATCAATCATGCCGCCCGGGCTGTGCTTGACGTCGAAGAACTCGCCCTTCACCGGGTGGGCGCTGCGCATGCGCTCGCGCATCACGATGATCTCGCTCTTCAGGTCGGCGGCCTTGCGCGGCGCCGCGATGACGGATTTGCGGATCGCGTCAAAGCGTTCGCGCAGTGCGTCATCGCCGAACACGAAGCGGGCACGCGTCATGGCCTGGTGTTCCCAGGTCCAGGCGGTGTTGCTGCCGCGCTGCTGCTGGTAGTTGGCGTAAGCGTCGAAGGTGGTGATCAGGAGGCCGGAGTTGCCGTTGGGTCTGAGTGCGGTGTCGATTTCGTAGAGGTCGCCTTCGCCGGTTTTCACGGTCAGCCAGTTGATCAGCTTGCGCACCAGGCTGGCATAGACTTCCAGCGCTCGCTCGTCCTCATCCTCATAGACAAAAACGATGTCCAGATCGCTGCCGTAGCCGAGCTCCTTGCCGCCAAGTTTGCCGTAGGCAATGATGGCAAACTGCGGGCTTTCCCGGTGCTTTCTGGCCAGACGGCTCCAGCACCAGCGCGTGGTCACGCGCAGCACCGCTTCGGCCAGGGCGCTCAGGTCGTCCGCGACCTGCTCCACCGTCAGGCGACCCTCCACGTCGCGCGCCAGCGTTCGGAATATTTCGGCGTGATGGGCCCGGCGCAGCAGGTTCAGCAAGGCCTCGTCATCATCCTCGCCACTGCCCGCCAGAGAGTCACGTCGGTGCTCCAGTTCGCGCTCAAACTCACCCGCCTCGAAGCGCTCATCGAGCATGTCGGCATTGGCCAGTTCGTCAATCACGCCCGGATGCAGCAGCAGGTAGCGCGCTGGCCAGCGCGCCGCTCCGAGCAGGCGCAGCAGGCGCTCATGCACCTTGGGGCGCTCCAGTAGCAGCGCAAGGTAGCTTTCGCGGCGCAGCAGCGGTTCGATCCAGTCGGCCAGGCGCACCGCTGCGCTCTCGCTCACCAGACCTTCCTCGATCCACTGCGCGGTGCGAGACAGCAGGCGCAGCAGGCGGGTGCGTGACTCCTCGCGCAGTGCCAGCACCCGGGGATGCTCACGCCAGGGTGCCACGCGCTGGCGCAGTTCGGCTGGCAACTGCCGCAGCAACTCGTCAAAACCGGGTGCGGCGGCATGGCCTTTGGCGCCATTGCAGCCCTTGCACTCCTTCTCGGCACCGCCGCCGAGCAGGGAGTCGAACTCCTGTGCTACCAACTCGCGGTGGCAGTCAAGCTGGTGCAGCAGGGCGGGCGCCGCAGCGTAAGCCATGGTGCTGGCAATCCAGTCCAGATCCGCGTCCTGGGTTGGCAGTACATGTGTCTGCTGATCGTCCAGGTATTGAATGCGGTGCTCGACCCGGCGCAAAAAATCGTAAGCCTCGGCCAGGGCCTGGGCGCTGGCCTGAGGCATCAGGCCAGCCTTGGCCAGACGCGGCAGGGCGCTCAGTGTAGGGCGCGTCCTGAGCTCGGGAAACTGTCCGCCACGCACCACTTGCAGCAGTTGCACAATGAATTCGATTTCGCGGATGCCGCCGCGGCCGAGCTTGACATCATTGGCCCGCTCCGGGTGGCCGCTGCTGCGTTTGCTGGCGTGCTCCCGTATCTGGCGGTGCAGCACACGCAGCGAGTCAAACACGTTGTAGTCGAGGTAGCGCCGAAAGACAAAGGGCAGTACCACATTGCGCAGGTTTTGTGCCGCCTGCTTGTCCGGGCAGCCCAGCCGTGCCACGACACGGCTTTTCAGCCAGGCAAAGCGCTCCCATTCACGGCCCTGCACGTGAAAATACTCTTCGAGCGCGCCCAGCGAGACGGCAGCCGGCCCTGAGTTGCCGTTTGGGCGCAGGGCCAGATCAACCCGAAAGACGAAACCGTGTTCCGTGCTGTCGCCGATCAGCGCGTAGATGGCGCGCACGACCTTGGCAAAGTACTCGTGGTTCGATATCCGGCCGCGCCCCTGGTCGTTGCCGCTGGTCTCGCCGTCGTGCTCGTAAACGTAGATCAGGTCAATATCGCTGGAGACATTGAGTTCACGCGCGCCGAGCTTGCCCATGCCGACGATCCAGAGTTGTGAGCGTTCGCCGTCGCTGGCAAGGGGGGCGCCGTGGCTCAGGTCAAGCGTTTCCTGCACCTGAGCGCAGGCCTGACCCAGGGAAAACTCGGCCAGGTCGGTCATCGCCTGCGTGACCTGCTGCAGCGTTGCATTCTGGTCGCAGTCCAGGCAAAGCAGGCGCTCGAGCACCAACTGGCGGATGATGCGCAGGGCGCTACCGAGTTCGCTGCCCAGGCCGCGCAGGGCGGCCAGGGTTTGCGTCATCGCCGGCTGATCGGGCAGACCGGGCGGCAGCAGTGGCATTTCACTGGCATAGCGGCGCTGCACGCGCTGGCACAGGCGCGAGTGCGGGGACAAGGCGGCTCGGGTCATAATTCCTGTCATGGCTAACGGTTCCAAATGATTGACGCGACTGCTGCACCCTCATCCAGGCTGGCCATAGCGACCACCTTGGCCCGCTGGGTCTTGGGCGTCGTATTGGTGGCCTGGCTTCTTTGCGGGGTGACCTGGGGCGCGTTGCACTGGCTGATTGTGCCGCGAATTGGCGATTACCGCCCGCTGCTCGAAGCGCGCGCCAGCGAGATCCTTGGTGTCAAGGTGCGCATCGGTGCGGTGGTGGCGCATTCCACCGGAATGGTTCCCTCGTTTGAGCTGACCCAGGTTCAGTTGTTCGACGCGCAGGGCCGTGAAGCCCTTTTGCTGCCGCGGGTACTGGCTGCGCTGTCGCCGCGTTCGCTCTGGTATTTTGGCTTCGAGCAGTTGTACGTGGACCGGCCCGAACTCAATATTCGACGTGCTCCGGACGGCAAGATCACGGTGGCCGGGCTTGATTTTTCAAAAGAGGGCAGACCCGATAACGCTGCTGCAGAGTGGTTTTTTTCGCAAATCGAGTTTGCCATTCATGACGGCACGATTCGCTGGACCGATGAGATGCGTGCCGCGCCAACGCTCGAACTCAAGCAGCTTGACCTGGTGGTGCGCAATAGCGGGCGCCGCCACGATATGCGGCTCGACGCCACGCCGCCAGCGCAGTGGGGCGACCGTTTTACTCTGCGCGGCATGTTCCAGCAGCCCCTGCTGTCACGCAGCAAAGGGCGCTGGCAGGACTGGGAAGGGCAGCTGTACGCCGAATTCGCCCGGGTCGACCTCTCGGAACTGCGGCGCTATGCTGAAATCGGCATCGATTTGCGCCGGGGCAACGGTGCGTTGACGGCGTGGTTTGATATCACGCGTGGCGAACTGATGGGCGCGGCGGCGGACGTTGCCTTGGGCGAAGTCAGCATGACGCTGGGCAAGGACCTGCAGGCGCTGGAACTGCAATCTGTGCGCGGCCGTCTTGCCGGCAAGCTGCTGGCCGCCGGTTTTGAATTCTCGACGCAGGCCTTGCAGTTCGATACGCGCGACGGCCTGCATTGGCCGGGTGGCAATGTCAGCGTGAATTACCTGGGCTCTGAAGGCAAGGTGGCGGCGCGCGGTGAGATCAAGGCCGACCGGCTCGATTTGAGTTCCCTGGCGCAGATTGCGAATCGCCTGCCGCTCGATCCGGTGGCCCGCGCCGCCTTGCTGGCGCATGCGCCGCGCGGCTTGGTCGAAAGATTGCAGACGAGTTGGCAGGGCCCGATGGAGAATTTGAGCAAGTTCGACATCAAGGGCCTGGTCAGTCAACTCGAACTGGCGCCGGCCGCCGGTTTTCCAGGCGTCAAGGGTGCCAGCGTCGAGTTTGACTTCAACCAGTCGGGCGGGCGGTCTGCTGTCAGTGTTACCGGCGGCGCCCTGGCTTTGCCAACCATTTTTGACGAGCCGGTGATTGCTGTCAGCCAGTTGTCGTTTGACGCGCGCTGGCAGATCCATGGCGAGAAGATCGCCGTTCAAATGCCCAATTTGAAGTTCAGCAATGCCGACGCGCAGGGCGAGGCGCAGATCAAGTGGGAAACCAGTGACCCGGCTAAATCGACGGCACATGCCAGGTTTCCTGGTGTGCTCGATTTGCAGGGAAGCCTCAGCCGTGCCGATGGAACCCGCGTGCACCGCTACCTGCCCTCGGTCATTGAACGCTCGGTGCGTGACTACGTGCGCGACGCGGTCCAGACCGGCACTGCCAGCGGGGTCAAGTTCAAGGTCAAAGGGGATCTGCGCGATATGCCGTTTCGCGACCCCAAGCGCGGTGAATTCCGGATTGCAGCCAATGTCCACAACGCCAGCTACGCCTACGTGCCGCGCCGCCTGCAGGCGCGCGACGCGCTGCCCTGGCCAGCGCTGACCCAGCTCAGCGGCGAACTGATTTTTGAGCGCGCCCAGATGCAGGTCAGGGGTGCGCGCGCCCGAATTGGCGCCAGCGCCGGTTTGCAGATCAGCAAGGTGGAAGCAGCCATTGCCGACCTGGATCGCCCGGTGGTGACCGTCAACGCCGAGGCCCGTGGCGCCTTGACCGAGGCTCTGGGGATTGTCAATGGCTCGCCGCTGTCGGTCATGACCTCCAATGCCCTGGCGCGCGCGGTGGCCAGCGCCAGCGCCGACTACAAACTCAAGCTGACGCTGCCGATTGTCGACCTGGACAAGTCCAAAGTGCAGGGCAGCGTGACGCTCGCTGGCAACGACATTCAGATGACACCCGATACACCGAAATTGACGCGCGCTCGGGGCAGTGTCAATTTTTCGGAAGCCGATTTTTCCATCGTTGCGGGGCAGGCGCAGATGCTCGGCGGCGATGTACGGCTCGAAGGGGGGTCTGTGCCGGTCCCTGGCGGCAGCGCTGCCCGCACCGCGCCTTCGATGCTGATTCGAGCCAGCGGCAGAGTCACGTCCGAAGGCCTGCGCCAGGCCAGGGAGCTTGGCTTTGTGGCGCGTCTGGCGCAGCACGCCAGCGGCAGTGCTGCCTACACCGCGGCGCTGGGCTTTCGGCGCGGCGAGCCTGAATTGCTGGTCACCAGCAATCTGCAGGGGCTGGCCTTGAATCTGCCAGCGCCGTTCAGCAAGAGTGCTGAAGCGGCCTTGCCATTTCGGCTCGAAACGGCGCTGCTGCGCGAGTCGCTGTCGCCTGTGGCGAACGCTGCGCTGCGCTTGCGGGACCAGCTGACGCTCGACTTTGGACGGCTGGCATCGATTGTCTATATTCGTGATTTGTCGGGGCCGGAGCCGCGCGTTGTGCGTGGCAGCATGGCGGCGGGATTGTCGCCGCAGGAGACCGTGCCGCTGCCCGACGAGGGGGTGGCAGCCAACATCAACCTGGGCAGCTTTGATCTGGACGCCTGGGAAGCGGTGTTGTCGGTGGCAACCGGTGCTTCCCTGACCGATAGCCGAGCCGCCAGCACGCCCTTGACCTACCTGCCCACCACGGTGGCAGTGCGGGCGCGGGATTTGCGCTTCGGTGGGCGCAAGTTCAGCAACGTCGTGGTTGGGGGGTCCCGTGAGGGTCTCTTGTGGCGTGCCAATCTGGACGCCAGTGAGCTCAGCGGCTACCTTGAATACCGCCAGGCGTCAGAGACGAGCGCCGGGCGGGTTTATGCCAGACTGGGCAAGCTGACCGTGGCCCCCAGTGATGTCAGTGAGGTCGAGGCGCTGCTGAACGAGCAACCGGCCAGCATTCCGGCGCTCGACATTGTGGTGGAAGATTTTGAATTGCGCGGCAAGCGGCTGGGACGTCTGGAAGTCGAGGCCATCAACCGGGGTGCTGTGACGCCAGTGCGCGGCGCTTCTGCGCGCGAGTGGCGGCTGAGCAAGTTCAATATCAGTACGCCCGAAGCCTCGCTGACGGCCAGCGGCAGTTGGAGCAGCGGCAACGCCCAGACCAGTCTGCCCGCAGCGTCCGGTACGCGCGCCGTGGTGGAGCGCCGGCGCACGGTGATGAATTTCAAGCTCGATGTGGCCGATGGCGGCGAACTGCTGGCGCGTTTTGGCATGAAGGATGTGGTGCGCAGGGGGCGCGGCAAGCTGGAGGGGCAGGTCGCCTGGCTGGGCTCACCCTTCAGCCTGGATTACCCGTCGATGACCGGCGCCTTCACTGTCAACATCGAGAACGGACAGTTTCTCAAGGCGAATGATCCCGGCATTGCCAAGTTACTCGGGGTGCTCAGTCTGCAGGCCTTGCCGCGACGCCTGACGCTCGATTTCAGGGACGTTTTCAGCGACGGCTTTGCCTTTGATTTCTTTCGCGGCGACGTCGGCATCGAGCAGGGTATTGCCAAGACCAACAATTTGCAGATGAAAGGCGTGAATGCAGCCGTGTTGATGGAGGGCCGTGCTGATCTGGCCCGGGAGACGCAGGATCTCAAGGTCGTGGTGGTTCCGGAAATCAATGCCGGCACGGCTTCGCTGATTGCCTCGGTGATCAACCCCGCGGTTGGTCTTTCCACCTTTCTGGCACAGCTGTTGTTGCGCCGACCTTTGAACGAGGCGGCCACGCAGGAATTTCATATCGATGGCAGCTGGGCCGACCCGAAGATCACCAAGGTTGATCACAAGGCGCCGGCCCAAGTGCCGACCGCTCCGTCCGATGAAGTCACTCGCTGAGAGACTGCGCCGACTTCTGGCATCGACCGGACGCGGCCTGTTGCTGGGTTTGCTCGTGGCCTGCGCCAGCAAGCCGCCCCCGCCAATGCAGGAACCAGTGAGTGAGCAGCAGGTGGCGCCAGTGGCCCCGCCCAGTGCCAGTCGGAGCGCGGACAAGCAAGATTTGCCGGGACCGATTTTGCAGGCCAGGAGCCGCTGGACCGCCGTGCGCTGGGCCGATTTGCCGGGGTGGCAGGACGATGCGCTGCACGAGGCCTGGAACGCCTGGCTCAAGAGTTGTGAGCGGCCCGGACCGGTGTTCGCGCCCTTGTGCGCCCAAGTGAGGACGCTCAGCATCGCCGACGCTGACGAGCAGCGAGCCTGGTTGATGGCGCGCTTGCAGCCCTACCAGGTGGAGGCGCTGGACGGAACGACTGAGGGCCTGTTGACTGCCTATTTTGAGCCGGTGCTGGAAGCCTCGCGTCGGGCCAACGCCCAGTTCTCCATTCCCTTGTACCAGCCGCCGGTCGGTCTGGCGCAGCGCAAGCCCTGGTACACGCGACAGGAAATCGATACTTCGGCGCAGGCTCAGGCGGCGCTGCGGGGCCGTGAAATTGCCTTTCTGGCCGATCCGATTGACGCGCTGATATTGCAGATTCAGGGCAGCGGGCGTTTGCGCGTGAGTCAGGCCGACGGCACGCCAGTCACGCTGCGCTTGTCTTATGCCGGCTCCAACGAGCATCCCTACAAGAGTGTCGGACGCTGGCTGATTGATCAGGGTGCGCTGCGCGATGTCTCCTGGCCCTCGATCAAAGCCTGGCTGCAGCGCAACCCCGAGCGTGTCAACGACTTGCTCTGGAGCAATCCGCGCGTGGTTTTCTTTCAGGAGCAGCGTTTGTCGGAGCAGGAGGGTGTCTGGGGTCCGAAAGGCGCGCAGGGTGTGGCGCTGACGCCGGGGCGCTCGATTGCCGTCGATCCTTCCAGCATTCCCTATGGCACACCGGTCTGGCTGGCCTCGAGCGGACCGGCTGTGCGCTTGCAGAAGCTGGTGCTGGCGCAGGACGCCGGCAGCGCCATCACGGGTGCCGTGCGCGCCGACTATTTTGCCGGTTCAGGCGGCGCCGCGGCCGAGCTCGCGGGTCGCTTGAAGCAGCCGCTGCGGCTTTGGGTACTTTGGCCCAAGAACCGGTGAGCAGCGGCGATGACCCCAGCAGCGCAGGCACCAAGCCGCGCCGCATACAATAGCGGGCCGTCAGATTTGGAGTATTTCCGTGTTTATTTCTTCCGCTTTTGCTCAGACCGCCGCCGCTGGCGGTGATATGCAGTCTTCACTCATGAGCATGTTGCCCCTGGTGTTGATGTTTGTGGTGCTTTATTTTGTGATGATTCGTCCCCAGATGAAGAAGCAAAAGGAGCACAAGTCCATGATTGATTCGCTGGCCAAGGGCGACGAGGTTGCTACCGCGGGTGGCGTACTCGGCAAGGTCGCCAAGCTTGGCGACAGCTACCTCAGCCTGGAGGTTGCCAGCGGTGTTGAGCTGCAGGTGCAGCGCAGCGCTGTGGTACAGGTGCTGCCCAAAGGCAGCATCAAGTAAGCAAGACACGCGATCATGAATCGTTACCCGATATGGAAGTACACGATCATTGTGATCGCGTTGGTGGTGGGGTTTTTGTACACCCTGCCGAATTTTTTTGGCGAGGCGCCTGCGGTGCAGGTCTCGTCGGCCAAAGTCACCATCAAGGTTGACGACAGCACCAAGCTGCGGGTTGAAGAGATCCTGAAGGCGGCCGGTCTTACGGCTGATTTTGTGACGCTGGACAACACCTCGGTGAAGGCGCGCTTTGGCAACACCGAGACGCAGCTCAAGGCCAAGGATGCAATTCAAAAAGCCCTGATTCCGGATGCGGCCAATGCAGGCTACATCGTGGCCCTGAACCTACTTTCGCGCTCGCCGGTCTGGCTCACTTCCCTGCATGCCTTCCCGATGTATCTGGGACTGGATTTGCGCGGTGGCGTGCATTTCATGCTGCAGGTGGATATGCAGGCGGCGCTGGCCAAGAAGGCGGAATCCCTGTCGGGCGACATTCGCACCAGCTTGCGTGAAAAGAATGTTCGCCACAGCGGTATCAGCCGCAACGGCCAGACCATTGAAGTGCGTTTTCGGGACATGCCGACACTGGGCGCTGCCAAGGCGCTGATCGTGGATCAGTTTCCGGATCTGCAGACGATCGAGGCACCCGAAGGAACAGAGTTCAAGCTGACCGCCAGCATCAAACCCGAGGCAGCGCGTCGGGTGCAGGATCAGTCACTCAAACAAAATATCACCACTTTGCACAACCGGATCAATGAACTCGGTGTCGCCGAGCCGGTGATTCAGCAGCAGGGTCTGGACCGGATCGTGGTGCAGTTGCCTGGCGTGCAGGATACGGCCAAGGCCAAGGACATTCTGGGACGCACGGCGACGCTCGAAGTACGCATGGTCGACGAGACCAGCGAAGCGCGCGCTGCCGAGAGTGGCGCTGCGGCCGTGCCCTTTGGCTCCGAACGCTATCTGGAGCGCAACAGCCAGCCGGTGATCGTCAAGAAACAGGTGATCCTGACCGGCGAAAACCTCACTGACGCGCAACCCGGCTTTGACAGTCAGACGCAGGAGGCGGTGGTCAATCTGACACTGGACGCCAAGGGCGCGCGCATCTTCAGGGATGTGACGCGTGAGAGCGTCGGCAAGCGCATGGCCATCCTGCTGTTTGAAAAGGGCAAGGGTGAGGTTGTGACGGCGCCGGTGATCCGCTCTGAAATTGGCGGTGGCCGGGTGCAGATTTCCGGCCGCATGACCTCCATGGAAGCCAACGACACGGCCTTGTTGCTGCGCGCCGGATCGCTCGCTGCGCCGATGGAGATCATCGAGGAAACCACCATCGGGCCGAGCCTGGGTGCAGAAAACATTGCCAAGGGTTTTAACAGCGTCACCTACGGCTTCGCGGCGGTGGCGGTCTTCATGTGCATGTATTACGTGCTGTTTGGCATGTTTTCGAGCATTTCGCTGGCCGTCAATCTGCTGCTGCTGGTGGCCATGTTGTCGATGCTGCAGGCGACCTTGACGCTGCCCGGTATGGCGGCGATGGCGCTGGTGCTCGGTATGGCGATTGACTCCAACGTGCTGATCAACGAGCGGGTTCGCGAGGAATTGCGCAACGGCGCGTCGGCGCAGGCGGCGATTCATGCCGGTTATGACCGGGCCTGGGCCACGATTCTCGACTCCAACGTCACCACCCTGATCGCCGGGCTGGCCCTGCTGGCCTTTGGCTCGGGGCCGGTGCGCGGTTTTGCCGTCGTGCATTGCCTGGGCATCCTGACCAGCATGTTCTCGGGTGTGTTTTTCTCCAGAGGCCTGGTCAATCTCTGGTACGGCCGACAGAACAAGCTCAAGAGCCTGTCCATTGGCACGGTCTGGCGTCCCGATGCCGGCAATCAGGTCGCGCCTCAGTAACGGAGATATTGCATGGAATTTTTTAAAATCAAGCGCGATATCCCGTTCATGCGGCATGCGCTGATCTTCAACCTGGTGTCGCTGGTCACTTTTCTGGCAGCTGTCTTTTTCCTGTTCAGCCGGGGTCTGCATCTGTCGGTTGAATTTACCGGTGGCACCTTGATGGAAGTCGGCTACGCCCAGCCGGCCAACCTCAACGGCGTGCGCAGTGCGGTGGAGGCACTCGGCCTGAAGGACGTGCAGGTACAAAATTTCGGCACGGCGCGGGATGTGCTGATCCGTCTGCCGGTGCAAAAAGGCGTCAGTTCGGCGCAGCAAAGCGAACAGGTCATGACTGCCTTGAAGTCGGCTGACGCCTCTGCGTCCATGCGCCGCACCGAGTTCGTCGGCCCGCAAGTCGGTGATGAACTGGCCACCGACGGCTTGAAGGCGCTGGCTTCGGTGGTCATCGGCATCATGCTTTACCTTGCCATGCGCTTTGAGTGGAAGTTTGCTGTGGCGGCCATCATTGCCAATTTGCACGACGTCATCATCATTCTCGGATTTTTTGCTTTTTTCCAGTGGGAATTTTCGCTGCCGGTGCTGGCGGCCGTGTTGGCGGTGCTGGGTTATTCGGTCAACGAATCGGTCGTGATTTTTGACCGGATTCGCGAAAACTTCCGGCGTTATCGCAAGATGAACACGGTGCAGATCATCGACAGTTCTATCACCTCGACCATCAGCCGGACCATCATCACGCACGGCTGCACGCAGTTGATGGTGTTGTCGATGCTGCTTTTTGGTGGAGCCACGCTTCACTACTTTGCTCTGGCTTTGACGATTGGTATCCTGTTTGGCATTTACTCCTCGGTCTTTGTCGCGGCGGCGATTGCCATGTGGCTGGGTATCCAGCGCGAAGACCTGATCAAGGGCGGCACCAAGAAAGACGGTGACCCGAACGATCCCAACGCTGGCGCCACGGTTTGACGGGAAAAGAGGCTATGGCAACGCAAGCAACTGTGATACAGCGCGAGCAACTGCCGCAGGAAACGCGGCGTCGCTTTGTGCGTGATGCAGGGCGCGTCATGGAGCAGCTTGGCAACGTCGTGCTCGATCGCTTTACCGAGTTGAGGGATGAGGCAGCACCCTCGCGGGAAATGCAGAATCGGCGCGACGCCTGGAGCGCCTACCAGAAAGCCCGGACGAACTGGGTCGAGGGCACACGCAAAGTCTGGACCCTGGCCTTGCAGCCAGCGCTGCCGAAGGTAAACAAGGTGCTCGATGGCGCTTTTGAACTGGTGGCGACCGATGTCGCTGAAAACAAGATTCTGGCATCGCGTCTGGCCATCGGTGTGCTCGAGCAGGCGGGCTCCGAATACAACGATCTGCTGTTTCGCATGAAGCAACTGCTGGGGACGCAGGAACTGGAAGGCAACGATATCCTGCGGCCCGAAGTGCTGTTTCTGGCCATGGTGGAGCGCTGGGCCGGTCTTGACCTGTCGCGCGACGCCTGGGCCATGGTCAATGACGTAGCGCAAAAATTGTTGACCGAAGGTATCAGACAGGCCTATACCAGCGCCAACGCTTTCCTGATTGAGCAGGGTGTTTTCCCAACCATTGAATTGTCCGACCGGATATCGCGTTCACCGGTGGTGACCGGCCACGTTGCGCCGACCGCCACCAAGGCACCGGTTCCAGCGCCGCCGGCCGTGGAAGCCCGTCCCCACGAAGCGGGTGCGTCGCGACAGGGCGCAGCTGCTGCTCAGCGGCCGGCTGCTCCATTTGCCGGGCGCCTGGGCTGGGAAAGCGAGCCGGGTGCGGTCAGTTCTGCGGGCACGCCCATTTTCGGCGCCGCGCCGGTCCGTACGCCCACTGGCTCGGGTGCGGTCGAGCGAGCACGAAGCCGGCCATCTACTGGCGGTTACGGCTCCGATGGCGCCAGTGCCGCCGAAGAAACCCGCATGATGACAAGTACCACGCCACTGGCCAGGGCGCGCAGCCGTGCAGCCGGTGTGGTGGGGCAGCTCAAACGCTTGCTCGGCAACTCGGCCGGTGTCGATTTTGAGGCGACGGTGCACCGGGCGCCTTCGCCTGCGCTGGCTGCTGCCATCGCAGCGCCATCAGCGGCGACTGGCGGCAGTGCCACCGTGCTGGAGGATTACAGTCCGGCGGGGGTTGCCAGGGTCTCGGCAGACCTGCGGCAGCGCACGACAGACCTCAAGAACAAGGCGGAAACCAAGGGCGAGAAGGCCACCATTGAAATCGTGGCGCTGATGTTTCAGGCGATTTTGCAGGAAGAGCGGATTCCGCCCGGCATCCGGGTCTGGTTTGCCCGACTGCAAATGCCGGTTTTGCGCGTGGCCCTGGCGGAGCCGGATTTTTTTGGCACCATGGATCACCCGGCGCGTCAGCTGATTGACCGCATGGGTTCCTGCGTCATGGGGTTTGACGCCAGCGGCATCAATGGCGGTCCGCTGGAGACCGAAATCAAGCGGGTGGTCCAGGTGATCGAGCAGTACCCGGAAACCGGCAAGCGTGTCTATCAGCTGGTTTATGACGAGTTCCAGAAATTTCTGGCGCAGTTCCTGACCGGGCGCGACTCAACGCAAAAAGTGGTGGGTGTGGCGCAGCAGGTGGAGCAGAAGGAAACGCTGACGATCCAGTACACGATCGAGATGCGCAACCTGCTCAAGGACCTGCCGGTGCGCGACGAGATTCGACAGTTTTTGTTCAAGGTCTGGGCCGAGGTGCTGGCGCTGGCAGCGGTGCGCAAAGGCCCGCAGCACGAAGAGACGCTGAGTCTGAAAAAACTGGCATCCGATCTGGTCTGGTCGGCCAGTGCGAAACCGAATCGCGCTGACCGCGCCCGCGTCATTCGGGACTTGCCGCAATTGCTGCAAAAGCTGCGCTCCGGCATGACCTTGCTTGGTATCGGCTCGACCGAACAGGACGCTCACATCAAGACCGTCAGCGATACGCTGGCCGACGCTTTTGTCTCCAAGACGCAGGCGATCCCGAGCGAGCAGATTGCCGCGATGGCCGAGCGCCTGGCCAATCTGGAAGACTTCGTAAGCGACGAAGGCACGGGTGATTTGCCGCTGGATGCGCAGGGCATCGAAATGATGCTCGGAATTGATGCCTCCAATATCGACGTCGTCACCGACGGCGGATCCAAGCCGACACCGGCCATGATTTCATGGGCGCAGCAGTTGCAGGTAGGTGCCTGGTTTACGCTGGACCACAACGGTCGGGTGGCGCAGGTGCAGTTTGTCTGGCGCAGCGAGCGCAAACACCTGAATCTGTTTGCTTCGAGCGACGGGCGCAGTTATTTGATCCAGGCCAGACGACTGGCAGCCTATCTGCAGGCGGGCCTGCTGGTGCCGCAGGAGCAGGAGGCGCTGACCGTGCGCGCCACGCGCGACGCGCTGGTCAAGCTCAATGCCAATCCGGAGCGTTTGTTGGGTTGAACTATTTGACGCGCTGGAACAGGCCGCCGGGCAGGCGCGCCAACTCACCAGCAAGTTCAAGCGTCATCAGTTGCGCCTGCAACTGGGCCGTCTCCAGGCCCGAGCGCGCTTGCAGCGCGTCCAGCCCGACCGGATCGAAACCGATAAGCACAAGCAGGTGCTGCGTCGGGTCGGGTCCACCGAGTTCGTCCTTGCCGCTGTTCGCTGCGCTGTCCCTGGCCGGCTGCGGCACAAAATCAAATTTCAGTTCTTCCAGGATGTCCTGCGCCGACTCGACCAGCTTGGCGCCCTGCTTGATCAGGGCGTGACAGCCACGCGCTTGAGGTGAATGAATCGAGCCGGGGATGGCAAAAACCTCCTTGCCCTGCTCCGCTGTCAGCCGCGCCGTGATCAGCGAGCCCGAGCGCAGCGCGGCCTCCACCACCAGCGTGCCCTGCGCCAGTCCGGCAATCAGGCGATTGCGCCTTGGAAAATTGGCAGTCACAGGGGGCGTACCCAGCGGGTACTCGCTCAGCAAAAGCCCGTTGCGTGCAATTCGGTGCGCCAGTTCCAGATGCCGCTTGGGGTAGACGCGGTCCAGTCCGGTGCCAACCACTGCCACCGTGGCGAGCCGCTCCGAGCCGACGGCCAGACTCTCCAGCGCGCCCTCGTGAGCGGCGCCGTCAATGCCGAGAGCCAGACCGGAGACGATGGCCAGGCCTGCTTCTCCGAGCGCCCTGGAAAAGAGTCGCGCATTGAGCGCACCCTGTGGCGTCGGGTTGCGACTTCCAACCACCGCCACGCTGCTGCGCAGCGCGTCGGCCAGGCCGGTGCCGGCGATGTTGCCGGAACCAAGCAGGTAGAGCATCAAGGGCGGATCGTCGATGCTCAGGAAAGAGGCGGGATAGTCGGCGTCGCCGAGAACCAGAATCTGGCGCTGAGCGGCACCCGCGCCGGATTCCTGCAACCATTTCCAGCTCAGTTCGAGAAGTTCAGGCAATTGCGTCGGCGTCTGGCGCAGCGCCACCGCTTGAGTGTCGCCAAGCACTTGACGCAGCGCCGTGGTCGACTGCTCGAATACGGATTGCGGCGGTCCGAACGCGCTGAGCAATTTGCGCGCCGTGATGTTGCCGACACCCGGCGCCAGCGTCAGACGCAACCAGCCCTCAAGTTCGGGCCGCTGCATGGACTGCATGGCGCAGGCAGGCTCAGCGCGGGTTGACCAACCGGTCGCCGACGCGCGCGCTGTCGGTGATTTCAATAATCAGGGCGTAGGAAAGCCGGTCGAAAGTCTTGAATACCATCAGCAAGCCGTTGCGCTCATCGGGCAGTTTCAGCTCGGTTCGTGCGTCATCGGTCTTGTCAATCAGTCGCGCGCCATCCTTCAGAATGGCCAGCACATGTCCGTTCTCGATGCCGTCTCGCGTGCCGCGATTGATCGCGACCACCTGATTTTGTGCTGCGTTGACGACGGCATTGCCGTACACGGAAACGATTCTGGCATCGGTCGGGGTCTGCGGTGCATGCGGCACGTAATTAAGCAATTGCCGTTCTGGTTCGGGCAACAGCCGGTCACCAACGCGAATTTCTTCCTTGGCCGCCGTGATGTCAATCGTGGCTGGGATCGTGTCGGTACGGGTCTTGCCATCCTTGTCCTGCGTCTGCTCGGTCGCCTCGCTGCGCGCCAGCAGGGCCTTGCCCAGATACTGTGCTTCCAAACCAAGAACCTCACCGGTGATCGGGTCTTTCAGTGCTGTGGCCTCACGAAATATCCGGTACATCTGCTGCTTCTGGCTGAGGTCATCCTTCAAGGCAGCATCGGCCGGCCCGCGGGCATAGGCGCGATCGCCTTTGGTCAGCAGGACGCGCCCTTCCTGCGCCGCCACGATGCGTGGCGCGGAACGCATCACGCTTTCGTCAACGATCACCGGTTCTGCCAGATAGGGCTCGATCAAGTGAAATTTCAGAGCCGGAACGGCGCCACTACCCAGTGCTTCGTAGCGGGTACGGGGCGACAAGCGTACCGTGGCCAGCGGCTCGGCGGCGCTTGCGGTGGCGCCAGTGACGGGAACGGCAGAATCGGCGACGCTGCGCAGGGTCGCTTGTCCGTTCTTCTTTTCCAGGTAAAGCCTTTGTCCGGGGTAAATCAGGTGCGGATTCTTGATGTCGGCCAGATTCATGCCCCACAACTCGGGCCAGCGCCAGGCAGACTTCAGGAACAGCGTAGCGATGCCCCACAAGGTGTCGCCGCCCTTGACGCTGTAGCTGTCAGGCGCGTTGACGGCGAGCGCGCTCAGGGCAATGCCACTGTGCGCCACCTGGTCTGCCGTGGCCTTTTGCTGGGGCGTCACGGTCAGGGTCTGGGCCAGGGCAACTGCCGGCGCTGTCGCGAGCAATACCAGGGTCAGGCTGGCGGACTGCGCCGCCACTTTGAATTTCGCGGTCCTGCTGTTTGTCATGATCGGTTGCACTGGGTTCCCTTGATAATCTGGCGCAATTTTGCTCTCAAGCCCTGCAGAGGGCAACGCTTTTAGGGGGCATGAGCTGGAGGGGGACATAAAAGTAGCGAAAATAGCGACATCTGGAATCCAATTAAAACATGGCTTTACTTACCCTTCTTTTCTTCCCTGATGCGCGATTGCAGACCGTCGCCAAGCCGGTTCCCACGGTTGATGAACGCGTTCGCAGACTGGTTGCCGATATGCTGGAGACCATGTACGAGGCCAAAGGCATTGGCTTGGCCGCGACCCAGGTTGATGTTCATGAACGTGTGATCGTCATTGACGTATCGGAGCAGCGTGACGAGGCGGTCGTGCTGATCAATCCCCAAGTGGTCTGGACCAGTTCGACAACTCACCTCAACGAGGAGGGCTGCCTGTCAGTGCCCGGTATTTACGACGGTGTTGAGCGTTTTGACGCGCTTACGGTCAGCGCCCTCGACGCCATGGGGCAGTCCCGCGTGGTGCAGGCCGAAGGTTTGCTGGCGGTCTGCATCCAGCATGAGATGGACCACTTGCTGGGCAAGGTTTTCGTTGAATACCTGTCACCTCTGAAACGCAACCGGATCAAGAAGAAGATGCTCAAGGCACAGCGTGAGGAAGCCCGGTGAGGCTGATTTTCGCCGGCACACCGGAATTTGCCCGGGTTGCGCTGGAACATCTGCAGCAGGGCGGTCACGAGGTTGCGCTGGTGCTGACGCAACCCGATCGACCGGCCGGGCGTGGCATGAAGCTGCAGGCGTCAAGCGTCAAGCAGTACGCTGTCGAGCACGGCATAGCCGTGGCGCAGCCACGCAGCCTGAGGCTTGACGGCAAGTATCCCCAAGAGGCTCAGGCGGCCAAAGCGGCCATCGAGGCGGCGCAGGCCGACGCCATGGTGGTGGCGGCCTACGGCCTCATCCTGCCGCAATGGGTTCTTGATACACCACGTTACGGATGTTTCAATATCCACGCCTCATTGCTGCCGCGCTGGCGCGGTGCAGCGCCGGTTCATCGTGCGATTGAGGCCGGTGACAGCGAGACGGCCGTCACCATCATGCAGATGGACGCTGGCCTGGATACCGGTGACATGTTGATGGCGCATACCGTACCGATCGAGGCCAGCGATACCACGGGCAGCCTGCAGGACAGGCTGGCACAGCTGGGCGGACGGTTGATCTTGCTTGCCTTGCAAAAGGCCGAGGC
>CAITZZ010000041.1 GCA_903897005.1 uncultured beta proteobacterium
CCAAAGCCCAACGGGTCTGGCTGCCACCAGCGTCAATTCCAAGGCTTGCGCTCATTTTGCTAGACAGCACTCAATCGTGAATTCGCCTTGGCCAGATAGAACCACTCATGCCCGACACCTGCCTTGGCGTTCGGGAAAAGGATATAGCCCGGCGTTTCGGCGTGCACCAGGGTCCCGTCATGCCGGGTACCAATCAGGTCGCCAGCTTGAAGCGGATCAAAACTGGACCAGGGCCGGCTGAAGCTGTCCTCTTCATGGGCTTTGTCGATCACGTCGTAAATGCGCAGCGCTTCAATGGCTGCCACGGCTTGCGGCTTGGGTGCGTCGATGTGCCCCAGATGCGCCAGCGTGTTCATGATGGCCCGGTAGGCCACTGCCGGGGATTCAGGATCATTGTGCTGACCGCATTCCAGCGTCAGCGCATAGCCACCGACCGAGCGCATGTACTCGGTGGTTCCCACGCCGTAGCGCGGGTCGGTATCGAGTTGCTGCTCACGACTGGAAATCGCGCCAAGGGCGGCCCGCCTGCGCGCCACGCCGCGCGCGTAGGTGCTCAGCCAGCCATCAACAAAGCGATTCACGCCCAGGCGCAAAGCCAGTGCCACCTCCGCTTCAGCGTGCGTGAAAGGTTCCAACTCGTCTGCATTGTTTTCCGGCCCGACCATCACGAAGGCCCGCCCGACTGCCTGAAAGGAATGCAGATCAAGCAACACGTCATGCCTGGCCATCAGGGGACACAGCCAGTTCGCTATGTGATCTTCGAACTCCTTGGGCTCTGCGGTGGGACCCAGATTGCGATTCAGATTGCGTTCGCCCACCCTTTGAGCACGCTCGTACGCCAGCGGATTGGTAATCGGCACAAAAGTCACGCTGCCCGCGACCAGATTGATCAGCCTGGCGTCTATTTCGCTCAGCACACGCAGGATACCTTTGGTGCCACTGGTCTCATTGCCATGCACAGCACCGAGCACCAGCAGGCGCGGCCCGGGCCGCAGGCTTTGATACGAAACAGCTTTGAAATGGTGTGTTTGCATGAAATAGATCGCTTGAAGATGAAGCCCCCATTATTCCTTCTTGCCAAATCCCGGATCGACCCGGATCAGGGCGGTCGCGGTGAAGGCGGGCACGGCAGAAAGACAAATCCAGACAAAGAAATTGGCATATCCAAGCTGGCTTTGAACCCAGCCACTGATCATGCCCGGCAGCATCATGCCCAAGGCCATGAAGCCGGTACAGATAGCATAGTGCGCCGTCTTGTTCGGCCCGTCTGAAATCATGATCATGTACAGCAGGTAAGCGGCAAAGCCAAAGCCATAGCCAAACTGCTCGATCGCAACAGCGGCGCCGATCTGCCAGATATTGGTCGGCATGGCCATCGACAGATAGACGTAAACCAGATGTGGCACATTCACTGACAACACCATAGGCCAAAGCCAGCGCTTCAAGCCATGACGCGAAATGACGTAGCCACCGAGCAGCCCGCCCAGGGTCAAACAGAGAATACCGATCGTTCCGTAAACAATACCGACCTGCTGCGTCGACAGCGCCAGCCCGCCGTTGGCTGCGCTGTCCAACAAAAATGGAGCTGCGAGCTTGAGCAACTGAGCCTCGCCAAAGCGGTATAGCAGCAGGAAAGCGAGGATGGCGGCAATTTCCTTCTTCTTCAGGAAAGCGGCGAAGACAGCGAAGAACTCACGCATTGGCGCTGTCACGCGAGCACGCTCGATGTCACTCGTCGGCTTAGGCAAGATCCACTTGTGATACGCGCCAAGCGACAGGAACATGGCCGCCAAGACAAAGAAGACGACGGTCCAGGCCAGTGCCACATTGCCGGTCGCTTCTTCAACCTGACCCGCCAGGAAGACCAGACCCCCTTGACTCGCAAGCATGGAAATTCGGTAGAAGGTGCTGCGAACGCCTACAAACGCTGCCTGCTCATGTTCCTTCAGAGCAAGCATATAGAAGCCGTCTGCAGCAATGTCATGCGTGGCCGAGCTGAACGCCATCAGCCAGAACACGGCCAGCGTGAGCTGAAAGAAGTGCGGCATCGGGATCGTCAAAGCAACTCCGGCCAACAGCGCGCCAATGAGCAGTTGCATGCTGACGATCCAGAAACGCTTGCTGCGGAACATGTCAACAAAAGGGGCCCACAAGGGCTTGATGACCCAGGGCAAATACAACCAACTCGTATACAGGGCAATATCCGTGTTGGAAATTCCCAGCTTCTTGTACATGATGACCGACAGGGTCATGACGACCACGTACGGAATACCCTGGCCAAAATAGAGCGATGGAATCCACCACCACAAGTTCCTTGGTATCGCTGCGTTGGTCGTATCAGGTGGCGTCATGGCTCTTCCAGAATGGCGTGGCGATACAGGGCGTCAAGTATCTTTTCTTCCCATGAGTTCAGGCTCGAATATTGTCCTGTGTCGAGTTCCGGATCGGAACCGACACCACTGACGATATAGATCATGCCCAGACGCTTGACCGGATCGAAGAAAAACGCACTCTGCAAACCGTAAGCAAATCCAAGGTGGCCGTAGCCAGTCAGGCCGCCACGCGCCACCAGGCGGTCACCCTGCCCCGGTGCACTGAGATCAAGGAACTTTTGCACGCCCAGACCCCAGGCATTGAACAAGCCTTTGTAGTTGTCGCCGTTCTGCGTCTTCTCGTCATGACGCCAGGTTTCACTCAGCATGGTCTGAACCGATGCCGTGCTTAACAGGCGAACACCATCAAGTTCACCGCCGTTCATCAGGAGCAACATCAGCCTGGCAAGATCACCGGCACGGATGCGCAAGCCACCTTGCGGACTGAAGGGTGTGGCATTGCGCCCGGGCCGGTAACGCTCCATTCCAGCGCGAACGGCTGGCACCCTGCCCTGATAGTCGTCCACTTGCGCCACCCAGGGACCGCTTGCATCCCAAACCTCGCCGCTTCGCTTGCGGTACAAGACTGCCAGATGCCCGATCTCGTCTTCGGACAACTCCTGCGCATTGAAACCACCGGCGATCTTCAAAGGAGCGAGCACGGCCTGTTTCATGTAGCGGTCAAAGCGCTGCCCACTCACAGCTTCGATCACCGTACCCAGCACGCCCCAGTTCAGATTCACGTACTCAAAATAGCGGCCCGGGCTGCGGTCAGCGCTGCTACTCGGCAGCGCCCAATGTCCGCCCGCACCATCGTTCTCGCCCCGTGGGTCAAGCACGCTTTGCAGGCTTTGTTCTATTGGAAAAGAATAGCCACCCTCATCTCGCAGCGATGAAGTGTGGTTGAGCAGCATGCGGGTGCTGATCAGTGCCTCCGGAAAATTCGGGTTGCGCAGCCTGAAACCCAGATAGGTACTGACATCCGCATCCAGGTCGAGTTTGCGCTGGTCCACCAGTTGCATCACGCCAAGGGTTGTGACGAGTTTTGAAATGGATGCGACGCGAAACAGCGTCTTGCTGTCTACCCCGACGCTGTGCGCAGGATCTAATGGATCGATGGAGCGCTTGCCAAAATAGCCCTGATAGACCCTCTTCCCATCGCGGATCGCCACCACCGACAGGCTCGCCAGCGGCTTCACCGGATCGTTCATGACGGCCTGCAGTCTGGTTTGCAGGGCGGAGCTCTGGGCGGCGCAACAGTCGCTCATCAACGCAGCAAGCAGGAAAATGCAGGTGATCCCATGACTTCGCATGGTAAGCGCTGCGGTGGTCAGTGCAGTTCTAAAGAACTTCATCGCTGCTCCCTGCCAAAAGCAGGATCCACCTTGATCAAGGCGGTGGCGACAAAGCAAGGGACGGCGGCAGCGCAAACCCAGATGAAGAAATTGGCGTAACCGATGCCGGCCTGAATCCAGCCGCTGAACATGCCGGGCAGCATCATGCCCATGGCCATGAAACCGGCGCAGATGGCGTAATGCGCGGTCTTGTGCTCACCGTCCGCCGTCATGATCATGAACAGAATGTAGGCGGTAAAGCCAAAGCCATAGCCCAGTTGCTCAAAGGCCACGGCCACACCGATCAGATACAGGTTGGAGGGCAAAGCCAGTGCCAGATAAACGTAGACCAGGTGTGGAACGTTGATGGCCATCGCCATAGGCCAGAGCCAGCGCTTGAGCCCATCGCGCGCAATGAGGTAACTGCCGAGCAGGCCGCCCACCGTCAGAGCCACGATACCGATACTGCCATAGACGATGCCGACATGGGCCGTGGAAAGGCCCAACCCACCCTTGGCATTGGAATCCAACAAAAAGGGCGGCGCCAACTTCACCAATTGGGATTCACCGAACCGGTACAGGAGCAGGAACAAGAGCACCCGGGAGATGTCCTTTTTGGCCACGAACTTCCTGAAGACCGACAGGAATTCCGCGCCCAGGCTTTGATCGCCGACCACAGCCCGATCTGCCGAGGGGACCGGCAACACCAGGCGGTGGTAAACAAATAGCGACAGAAACATCGCAGCCAGGACAAAAAACACAACAGACCAGGCGAAGCCAGTGTTGCCAGTCAGTTCCGTCAATTTCCCGGCCAGAAAAACCAGGGCGCCCTGCCCGGTCAGCATGGACAGTCGAAAGAACATGCTGCGTGCTCCGACATAAGCCGCCTGCTGATGCTGCTTCAGCGACAGCATGTAAAAACCGTCAGAAGCAATATCGTGGGTTGCGGCACTGAAGGCCAGCAACCAGAAGAAGGCCAGCGTCAACTGGAAATAGCTGGCCATGGGAATGACCAGCGCAACCAGCGCAAAGACCGAACCGACCAGCAATTGCATGGTGAGGATCCACCAGCGCTTGGTCCTGAACATGTCGACAAAAGGCGACCACAGAGGCTTGATGACAAATGGCAGATACAGCCAACTGGTGTACAGCGCAATGTCGATGTTAGAGATCCCCATGTTCTTGTAGAAGACGACCGACATCGTCATCACTGCAACATAGGGCAGTCCCTGGGCAAAATAAAGCGATGGCACCCACCACCAGACTCCTCTTGACGCTTTGTCGACTTGTTGCATCCGACGTTTATAGTTGAATTCCGGTCGAAAATTTGCGCCGGAATAAAGTAAGCTGTACAGCGAATCTCACAGAGCAGACACAAACACCCATGTTGAAGACGGAAACTCCCAGCGCTGCGCACACGACGCTGGACCAATATCCAACCGATCAATTGATTGATGCCCTGGTGGACGATCAATTCAGTGCTGTCCACGCGGTGCGTGCAGCCAGCGCACAGCTAGCCAGGGCAGTTGACGCCGCCGCAGCGCGCCTGATTCAGGGTGGGCGCCTGATTTATGTCGGCGCCGGCACCTCAGGCCGCCTGGGTCTGCTCGACAGTGTCGAGTTGTACCCCACGTTCTCCTGGCCCAGGGAACGCGCCGTCGCGTTGCTGGCCGGTGGCCCCTCAGCGGTCTATCAAGCCGTTGAAGGTGCTGAGGACAACTTCGAGCAAGGCTCGATAGACATCATGGCCGTCGGCCTCAAGGCACTGGACGTGGTGCTGCTGCTGGCCGCATCGGGCAATACACCGTACGCAATGGGCGCTCTTGCGGCAGCCCGCTCGGTCGGCGCCTTGAGCATTGGCATCGCCAACAACGCGCTGGCACCACTGACAACGCAGGCCGACATTGGCATCACGCTGGACACCGGGGCCGAACTCATCTCCGGCAGCACCCGACTGAAAGCCGGTACTTCGCAAAAGATCGCGCTGAATACTTTTTCCAGCGCCGTGATGGTCCGCCTGCACAAGGTTTACGGCAATTTGATGGTGGACCTGAAACCAACAAACGCCAAACTGCTTCGACGCGCCACCACCTTGACGGCTCTGGTCAGCGGCGCCAGTGAGGAATTGGCGGGCGAGACGTTGAAGGATTGCGCCTTTCAGGTCAAGGTGGCGATCGTCGCGCTGAAGAACAAGGTCAGCGCCGCGCGGGCCAGGGAACTTCTGGCCAGTGCCGGTGACAACCTGAGACTGGCCATCCGGGAGCCATGATTTCGAACCGACTGCTCTCGCTCGATGCCTTTCGCGGCTTCACGATTGCAGCCATGTTGCTGGTCAACAATCCGGGTGATTGGGGACATCTGTATTCACAGCTGGCGCATGCCAAGTGGAACGGCTGGACCTTTACTGACTGGATTTTTCCCTTCTTTCTTTTCATCAGTGGCGTCTCGCTCACACTGTCGCTGAGTCGTCAAAGCCAAGCCGGCGCTGTGCCAGCCGCTTTGCTGTTGAAGCTCAGCAAGCGTGCCGCCGTCGTCTTCCTGATCGGACTGGCACTGAACCTCTATCCAATCTTTGATTTCAGTACCGTGCGGATTCCCGGCGTGTTGCAGCGCATTGCTTTGTGCACGCTGCTGGCTGGTCCCATCGTCCTGTGGTTCAACTGGCGCCAGCAGCTCGGCTGGATCGCAAGCCTGTTTGCCCTGTACAGCGTGTTGATGCAGTTGGTTCCAGTGCCTGACGCTGCGGGAGTCATCGGCGTCGGCGTGCTCGAGCCGGGACGCGATGTTGGTGCGTTTGTGGATCGCTGGCTGCTCGATGGACATCTATGGGCCGCGTCCCGCACCTGGGATCCCGAAGGACTGGTCAGCACCTTGCCCGCGCTTGCCAATCTGTTGCTGGGGGTGCTGGCTGGGCGCTGGATTGAGCAAGCTTTGACCAAGGCGGAAAAGGCGGTGTGGCTTCTGATCGCCGGGCTGGCTTGCCTGTGGCTTGGCGCGGTGCTTGATGTGACTTTCATGCCGATCAACAAGAGTTTGTGGACCGTGTCCTATGCCATCTTCATGAACGGCTGGGCGCTCATCGTGTTTGGCGTTTTCTACTGGTTGCTCGACGCAAGCTCTTCTTTCCGGCTGCAACAAGGCAGCGCATGGCTGCTTCGTCCCTGTGTCATCTATGGCATGAATTCCCTGTTTATCTTCGCCCTCTCCGGTGTGATTGCGAAGACCCTGCTGCTCATCAAAATCACCCAGATTGACGCAAGCCTGCTTTCGCTCAAGGCGGTGCTGTACGCAGCCATTCAGTCCTTACCACTGGAAGCGGTCGACGCGTCACTGCTGTATGCCATGCTGTTCAATGGCTTCATGTTGTGCATCGCCTGGCTAATGTGGCGTCAGCGCTGGTTTGTAAAGGTATAACGATGCTCAGACGGGTCGCACTGACTTCTTCGCTGCTGCTATTCGGTTGCGCCGTCAACCTGATTCCCGATAAACCAGCGGCGGAAGATCCGCCGGCTGCACCACGCGAGTTTCGCGCCGCCTGGGTGGCGAGTGTCGCCAACATCGACTGGCCGAGTCGCTCCAACCTGACGGTAGAGCAGCAACAGGCCGAGATCGTGCTCATGCTCGATCAGGCCAAGGCGCTGAATCTGAACGCCATCGTGTTGCAAGTGCGTGCGGCGGCTGACGCTCTCTACCCCTCCCCCCTGGAACCGTGGTCGGAATACCTGACAGGCCGCCAGGGCAAGGCACCAGAGCCTTTTTACGATCCCCTGAAAATGTGGATTGAGCAAGCGCACGCTCGCGGCATCGAGTTGCATGCCTGGCTGAATCCCTACCGCGCCCGGCACTCCAGCGCCAGGTCGGCTTTGGCAGGCAATCACATCGCAAACACCCATCCTTGGGCGGTCAAGCCGTACGGCGATATGCTGTGGATGGATCCGGCAGAGCCGGCGGCGGTAAGGCGGACTCTGGACGTGGTGGCTGATCTGGTGCACCGTTATGACGTCGACGGCATCCACATTGACGACTACTTTTATCCCTATCCGGTGCCTGCAGGTAACGGAACTGAACTGGAATTTCCGGACCATCCAGCCTGGCAACGCTACCTGTCCGCCAATGGCCAGTCAGCGCGCGCCGACTGGCGGCGCGAACAGGTGAACAAGTTGATCGAGCAGATGGGAAGCGTCATCCACAAAGAAAAAACCTGGGTCCGTTTCGGCATCAGCCCTTTTGGTCTGGGCCGAGCGGAGCGTCGCTCCGCAGGCATTACCGGCTTCAGCCAGTACGACAAGCTCTATGCGGATGCCGAGCTTTGGCTGAACAAAGGCTGGCTCGACTATGTGGCACCGCAACTGTATTGGCCGATTGATCAGCCGGCGCAAGCATTCCCGGTCCTGCTGCAGACCTGGACGCGTGAAAACACGCGGTCGCGACACCTCTGGCCCGGACTCTTCACCAGCCGCATCGACAACTCGCCAAAGTCATGGCAGCCGGAAGAAATTGCCCGCCAGATCGGTCTGACCCGCGAGCAGCCCGGCGTCGGCGGCCATATTCACTTCAGCATGATTGCCCTGCTGCAGGATAGGCGCGGCATCGCCACCCTTTTGAAAGCCGGTCCGTACGCCAATGCAGCACTGGTACCCGCCACGCCCTGGCTTGGAGCACAGACTCCTGATGCTCCCGAGCTCTCACTGCAACAGTCGCAAGACCCAGGCGTGCCGGATCGCGTGCTCATACGAACAGCAGGTGACCCATCGGTGAGCCGCTTCTCGATCTGGAAGAGGTATGGCCCCAGGTGGGTGTTTGCGGTGCAGCCAGCCAGCCAGATTGAACTGGTGCTGAACAACGATCCGACATTGGGCCAGCCCGATGCCATCGTCGTGAGTTGTATCAATCGCCTTGGCATCGAGAGCACTCGCTCGACGCTGCAACTGCGACCGTAGTTGAAAAAATGCCCTGTGCCAGCGTTGGCTGGCACAGGGCAGGCGTTCAAGCTATCCGATGAAAACCCGGATCAGAAGAACTTGTAGGTCGCCAGGAAGGTGAACGCGCGACCACGCGGGTCTGCAATCCGGGGCTCCCAGGAACTGCCGGCACCCGTATTGCTGTCATACGCCGCCGAGAACGGTGGATCGGTGTTGAACAGATTCTTGATACCGAACGTCAAATTCAGATCCTTGATCCCGGTGTAGCCAACGCTCGCGTTATACAGGGCATAGGCGGCCACGTTGGCATTCCAATCCGGCGGCACGATGCTGCCATTGGCAACACCGGGCAGCACGTAATCCTTGTAACCGCTGCGGTAGAGTTGCGTCAGGGTACCAACCCAGGGTCCGCGGGTGTAGGTGCCGGTGATCGCGTGCTTCCAGCGCACACCCAAGTCACCCGCACGGGTAAAGGTGGCAACTTCGCTGGCGCCAAAAGGAGCGCTCGCTATCAGGCGTGACTTCTTCTCGATCAGGTAACTGCCATCCAGATTGACACCCCAGCGGGCATCACCCAGCTTGCCGTTGGCGCTGGCATTGATATCCATGCCCCGGGTCACCGACTCACCGGCGTTCACCCAGCGTTGGTCGATCTGCACGACGTTGCCAGCAGCATCCCGGATGAAATTCTGCGGGAACAAGGCGTAGTTATTGACCAGATCCGTCAAACTCAGAATCTGAATGGTTCCGGTCTTGTTGATGCTCCACCAGTCAGCACCCAGACTGAAGCTGCTGCTTGGTGCCCAGACGAAACCGACCGTACCCTGCTTGCTCTGCTCGGGTCCCAGATCCGCCTTGCCACCGGTCAGCGTGTTAGGTGTAATTGCCTGACACGCTGGCGTCGCGTCCACCTTGCCGGCGGCACATTTGGCCGGGTCCACCAGGTCCTTGCCGCTGTAGGGCGACTCGGTCACACCATTGAACAACTGATTGAAAGTCGGCACCCGGAAACCTGTGTTGTAGGAACCGCGTACCAGGAACTGCTCTACTGGCGTGAAACGCAAGGATATCTTCGGATTGGTGGTACTACCGAAGCCGGTGTAGTCGTCGCGCCGCGCCGCCACCGTTGCCTCCAATTGTTTGGTGATAGGCACCAACACTTCCGCAAAGACGGCCTTGATATCACGCTTGACGACGTCCAGCGTGTTGATGCTGTCAAACGGTGCATTGAAGATCCGTGCCTGCGTGGCAAGATCGGTCTCCTTGCCATTGAAGCGGTACTCTTCGGTACGCAGATCAACACCAACCGCTGCCATCACGTCGCCTGCTGGCAACTTGAACAGCGGGCCACTGGCAGTTGCATCGGCCTGCTGCAGCGTGAACTTGCCACCGTACAGCGTCACGCCGTTGGCTGAAGTGGCTGCCAGTGCAGCCAGAGCCGCCGGCGTTTGGGACTGGCCTGGAAGCGCGAAGGGATTGAGCAGACCACTGTTGATGGTGGCGGCGAACTCCTTGCCGTAGAAGTAACCATTACCGAGGACCGAGGTGGCGGAACTGGTCGCTTTGGAAATACCGGCACGGTAATCCCAGCCAGCGAACCACGGCAGAGGGCCTTCGGCGCCGAGCAGAAGACGTGCGGTTTCGCTGCTGGTGTCTAGCTCGCGCGAGCCGCAGGGCAGACAGCGCCAGCGGAAAGCCAGTGGCTGACCACGATTGGCTTCCAGCGTCGGAAACACAGCAACCAGCTGATTGAACACCGAGTTGTATGACGACCCCGTGCTCGGGTAGGCCAGGTTGCTGAACATGCTCGTGGCTGAAGCACTGCTGGAAATCTGGTTGGCCGAGAAGGTCTTTGCCGACTCCACCTTGGCACCGGTGAATTCTGCGTACAGCTGGTTCTCCCCAACCATCACCGCACCGCGCGCCACCAGGTTCGTGTTGCTGACCGGTTGCTGCAAGACAGCCGCACGACCGGTATCCCAGGCGCAAGCCCATCTTGCATTGGGCACGGCCCACAATACCGAGTCATAGGCAGCTTGCCCGTCAACCGAGTTACAGCCCGCGCCGCCTGGCAGATTCAGCACATTGATACCGCCCGACATGGCGGTGGTCGTACCCGGCTGAATCGGGCCCACGCTGCTCTTGTTGCTAAGGGCCGTCCACAAACTGCTAAGCGGGAAAATCGTGGCGAAGGGCGTACCGCGGGTATCGACTGACAGGCCGCGATTAGGTTGGAAGGTGTTGACGAAGTCGCGCTGGTCGCCGCGCAGCGCCTGATTTTCAGTGCGCCCCAATGAGAACAGCACGTTGTACTTGTCTTTTTCAAGGTTACCGGCACCGCCCGTCAGGTTGACGCGGCCGATGTTGCCGCCACCCTGCTGCGTGACGTCCTTGAACGCCTGCACTTCCATGCCCTGGTAATCCTTCTTGAGGATGAAATTGATGACGCCGCCAATGGCGTCCGTACCGTAGATGGCGGACGCGCCGTCTTTCAGGATTTCGATGCGCTGAATGGCGGCCATCGGGATCGAACTCAAATCGACCACGCCGCCGTTGAGACCATGGGCAGCGACGCGCCGACCATTGAGCAGCACCAGCGTGCTGGCAGCACCCTGACCGCGCAAATTCGCCGATGAAGCACCGTTGTTGCCGCGCTGGGCGCCAGCCACCACGTCAGCATTGCTGGCCAGATTGTCCAGCCCGCTGCCGTTACCGCTGAGCGTGCTGATCAACTGCTCCGCGGTCGTGATACCCTGGCGCTTCAGGTCTTCCACGGTAATGATCTGCACCGGCAGCGAGCCTTCGGACGCAATGCGCTTGATGCTACTGCCAGTGATTTCCACGCACTGCAGCGAGACTTCAGCGGTTTGCGCAGCGGCGCAGCTAGCCAGACCAGCCAAGGCCAGACATTGCGTAATTTTCTTCAATTTCACTTTGGATGCTCCAATCGAGGGTAGGGGGTTACTTTACACAATCTTACCTACGCTTCACATAGGGGAATCACGGATGCTACTCGATGCGAAGATAGTCGCGCCGGACCACCACCCTGTCACCAAAATCAAAATGCCACCATTCGGTCGAAATGCCCGAAAAGCCGGCGCCGAGCATCGCCTCGCGCAAAATCTCCCGATTGTGGATCTGGCTTTGGCTGAGCAGCCCCTGGGCCAGATGCCTTTGCTCGTATTTTGGGTGCGACAAATCAGATAGATCGTCGAATCCGGTGCCCATGTCCAGCTCTATCCCCGTGCTGTCAACCAGCGTCACATCGACTGCCATGCCAAAGGAATGGATAGACCCCTTGGCCGGATCCGCCAGATACTGCTGCAAGGGCGTCCCAACCAGGCATTGCCACAGCGTCTCTTGCACCCGGTGCGGCCGCAAGGCATCGAGCAACAGCAGTCGATAAGCTCCATCTTGTCGCTTCAACCAGGCAACCGCCACCTCCATTCCCGCCGCCGCCTGCCGGTGCAGCCAGGCGCAGTCAAGTTGACCGTACAGATCCCGTCCGACAAAATTATTGGTGCCGGCATAGCGCAGATCTACACTGATCCCCTCTATCGTGGCGAGCGACCGAAAATCGGGGTGACCCGCCATCAATTCACAAAGCATGGGTGTCCTATAGGCAAGCGATGATGAAACAAAAATTCTTCTGGCTCCCGCTGCTGCTGGCCACGAGCGCCGCCTGCGCGCAGACCATTTTGCCGGAAAGCGTATCGGCCATCCTGCGCAACGCCGGTCTTGCCGAAGCCTCCCTGAGTGCGCTGGTGTTACCGATTCAGGGTGGCGCGCCACGCCTGGCCGTTCTGGAAGAGCGTGCGATGGCCCCGGCCTCGACCATGAAGCTGGCGACCACTCTGGTGGCACTGGAAGAACTCGGTCCGACCTTTCGCTGGCGTACCGAGTTGCTAAGCCAGGGTCGCATCGATGCCGCGACCCTGCGCGGCACGCTGTACCTGCGCGGTGGTGGCGAGCCCAATCTCAACTGGGATGGTTTGCGTGCCATGTTCCGCTCCCTGCGTGCCCAGGGCATAGCGCATCTGGAAGCAGACCTCGCAGTGGATCGAAGTCTTTTCCAGCCGATGCGCCCCGACATCGGAGCGCCTGACTTTGACGAATCGCCCAAGGCTTACTACAACGTCATCCCTGATGCACTGGTGCTCAACGGCAACGTGATCGAGTTCAGTCTCGAATCGAACGAGCACAAAACCTCGGTTCGCACGCAGCCGCCGCTGGCGGGTATTCTCATCGACGCCGATCTTTCGCTGAGGGATATGTCCTGTGACGCCTGGGACGACGACTGGGACGCGCCGCTGGTGCAAGCGTCCAGCGATGGCAACATCACTGTCATGCTGCGCGGCGCCTTTCCCCGCAACTGCAAGACCAAAACCAGACTCAGTCTGCTGGATCGCAACCTCTACATCGAGCGCTTCCTGCAGGCTTATTGGCAGGAACTGGGCGGCACCTGGAAAGGTCATGTCAAGGACGGCCTGGCGCCGCCGGACGCACAACCGCTGGTGGATCGCAACTCCGACACGCTGGCTGATCTGGTCAAACCCATCAACAAGGCTTCCGACAACCTGATGGCCCGCACGCTCTACCTGACCCTGGGCACCCAGTTGCCCAAAGAGGGACGCCAAGCCAGCACCTTTATGAACGCCGACGCCGCGATTCGCCATTGGTTTATCAAGAACGGCATCGCCACCGAGGGTCTGGTAATGGAAAACGGCTCCGGCCTGTCCCGGCTGGAGCGCATCAGCGCGCGCCAACTCGCCAGCTTGTTGCAACTGG
>CAITZZ010000042.1 GCA_903897005.1 uncultured beta proteobacterium
AGGCCTCGCCCACGATCAGCACACTGCCGGCGGTAGCGTACTCGCGCATCACGCGCTCGTAGTCGGCATTGGAGACGTTCTCGCTGGCCTTGTATTCGATGTCACCACGGGCTTCGGCCGCCTTCAGTGCCTGATGCAGGCGCCCGGCCCATTGCTGCTCGAAAGGCACGGTGTAAATGCCGGCGACTTTGGGTTTGGCTTGCGCCAGCGTGAGGCCGGGGGTCAGGGCGACCAGCGTGGTGGCCAGAACGAGGGCTTGGCGGCGCGTGATGAACTTCTTCGACATGGTTTCTCCAGGTTAATGACACGATGGAACAACGGCTGCCAGTCTATTCGTTTCAAGCGCTGGCCAGCGTCTATTTTGACACTGTAAAGCTAGCAGATTGCGTGCCAGCCAGCCATGCGTTCATGAATCTCCATCGCCCGCTCGGGAGGTCAATCCGGGATGGGTGTCGCAATCGGCCAGCCGCCGGAGAAATCGATGATCGCTCCGGTCATGAAGGTTCCCTGCATGGTCGCCAGATAGGCAATGAGTTCGCCTATCTCTTCAGGCTTCGCCAGACGTCCAACAGGCACTGTTCGCTCAATGTAGGCGCGACCAGCGGCGTCATCAACGAAACGTGCTTTCGGATAGTAGGTTTCGCTGTACAGGTAGTTCGGTGCGATGGCGTTGACCGGGATGTTGTGAGGTGCGAGCTCTATGCTCAGTGACTTGACGAGCGCATTGGCCCCGGCGCGCGCGATGTCGGGAATGGAGCCGCCGCGCAAGGGAAGCCGGTTGCGGTTCGATGAAATAAAAACCATGCGAGCCTTCGCCTGCGCTTTCAGCCGCGGAATAGCGGCTCTTGCCATCCCAAACGGAAACACGACCAGGCGATCCAGGGTGGATTGAAGGCTTTCAATCTCGGCGTCCTCGACAGGTCCGTGGATCGGTCGATAGGCATCATTGCTGACCAATACGTCCAGCCGACGGCTCACGGCCCAGGCGGATTCGACAATCTCTGCCGGAGTCTGGTCAGGGAGTACAAGGACTTCCGGGTGGGCATTTCGATAGTTCTCCTGTGCCGCAGAAGAAATGAAGGCGACGTCGTGCACCACAAGCTGAAATCCAGCCTTGAGAAGGGAATCGACCGCCGGCGGACCTGCAAATGCGAGTGCATTGGTGATGAGGGCAACAGGCTTTGTCATTGCTACTTTCATGGACGCTTCGGTTGCGGGGGCTTGAGCATGCCGCAAGACTACCAAAATTGCCATGAAAAGCCTATCCAGGATATTCGATTTGATGCTGTATCATCACGCATCAAACATCAGATTTGCCATGCGCACCACCCTCGACATTGCCGACGACGTCCTGTTTGCCGCCAAAGAGATTGCTCGGCGCGACAAGAAGCCGCTGGGCCAAATCATCAGCGATTTGGCTCGCCGGGCCTTTGCGCAGCCGACGCAGGCAACAGCGCAATCCGGTGAGGTGTTGGCGGCGCAGCATCAGGCTTCTGAAAATCTTGCGGACTATGGAATCCATCCGCTTCCCGCGCGCGGCAGCATCGTCAGCAACGAGTTGATTGACCGTCTGCGTGATGAAGAAGGCATTTAGTGTCGGCGGCTGATGCGTGCCCTTCTTGACATCAACGTTCTCATTGCCCTGCATGACCGCGATCATGTGCACCATGTACTTGCCGCGCAATGGTTCGCCCGCAATGCAGACAAAGGCTGGGCCAGTTGCCCGCTGACGCAAAACGGTTGTTTGCGCATCATGAGTCAACCGGCTTACCCCGGGTCGCAGCCGCTGGCGAGTCTGATTCTGATGTTGCAGCAATCCACCGCCACGCCCTATCACACCCTGTGGCCGGACGACATCAGCCTGCTGGACGCCGCGCGCTTCCATCACGCCCACATGCACGGGCCACGGCAACTGACCGACCTCTATCTTCTCGGACTGGCAGTCAAGAACAAGGCTTGCCTGGTGAGCTTCGACGCACGCATTCCCCTGAGTGCCGTGCGCGGTGCCAGCGCCAAGCACTTGGTGATGCTCTATTGATGTTTCCAGAATTCACGACACGCATCTCGTCATCGCGAGCGTAACGTGGCGATCCATATCTAGCAAGTGCATGGATTGCCGCGGCTGTCGGGTGATCATTCCGTCGACCGTGTCGTCAAGTCAATGCATGCCCGGGAGTCAGCCATGATAATATATGTCATGGCTGATCGGAAGATGGTCGACGATACGCACCACATCACGCAAAAGCGTGGGAATGGTCAGCTTCGACGTGAAATCTGGGTTGATGCACAAGGTCAGGTGACTCGCTACAACCTTGCCTACATCAACCGTGCACTTCACGCTGGCGATAACGGACGCGTGGTGGGTTATGACAACCAACATGGGCATCACCACCGGCACTATTTCGGCGTTGTGGCTGCGGTTGAATTCACGAGTTTTGACAACATAGAAGATCAGTTCCAGACCGATTGGGCCGCACTCAGGAGCACCGCATGAAAAATGTCACCCTTAAGGCAGGTAACGAACAAGATTTCTTTCGCAGGGGGAAGGCGTTGGCAAGATTGGCCGACGCTGGTCAAGCGATGCCAGAGGAACGCACTGTCAGCTTTGAAGAT
>CAITZZ010000043.1 GCA_903897005.1 uncultured beta proteobacterium
CGACGCACGCTTCAAGGACCCGTTCAACGATGTGCGCGGGCTGGACGAGATTGCGCGTATTTTTCGCCACATGTATGTGAATCTGGAGAACCCTCGCTTCATCATTACCGAGCGCATCGAGCAGGATGCGCAGTGCTTCCTGACCTGGGAATTTCACTTTGCTTTCAGGCGTTTCAGGCCGGGACAAGCACAGTGCATCTTGGGTGGATCGCATCTGATGCTCAACGATGAAGGTCGCATCACCCTGCACCGCGACTACTGGGATGCAGCTGAAGAACTATATGAAAAGCTGCCTCTGATCGGCAGCCTGATGCGATGGTTGAAAAAGCGCAGCAACTCGTGACGCCCAGTGCAGCAAGCCTGGATCCGGCCGCCGGGTGTTCCATAGCCTGAAAGCATGGAGGTTTTGGCTGGCACTCAGTGCGAATCTGTAAGGCGCTCACTGCTTGGGACCACCAGCGTGAGCCAAAGCATTCCCAACAGACCAGCAGACACAGAGGCGACCAGAATGGCCATCTTTGATGCATTGATGATGTCCGGTTGATTGCTGAATGCCAGGTTGGTAATGAAGATCGACATGGTGAAACCGATGCCGGCCAACAAGCCCAGACCTATGAGGTGGCGCCAGCTCAGGTCCGCAGGCAAGCGGCACAGGCCTGTTGCGACGGCAAGGTAACTCAGCAACACGATGCCAACCGGTTTGCCAAGGACCAGTCCGGCCATGATGCCCAGACTGTTGGCCCCACCAAGGCTTTGCTGCCACTGCGGATTAAAGACAACGCCTGTGTTGGCCAGTGCAAAGAGGGGCAGGATGAAAAATGCCACCGGCTTGTGCAGCAGGTGTTCCAGGCGGTGCGAGGGTGATTCCTCCTGTTCTGCTTTCGGTGTGAACGGAATTGCAAAGGCCAGCAATACCCCGGCGATGGTTGCGTGGACGCCCGACTTGACCATCAAGAACCACATGAGCGCACCGCCCAGCAGATACGGCGTCAGCGCAGTGATCCGCAACACCCGGTTGAACCACAGCAGCACGCCCAACACAGCCAATGCGCCCAGCAGATAGCCCAGCGAAAACCGGGTGGAGTAGAACACTGCAATCACAATGATGGCGCCCAGGTCGTCCATGACTGCGGTGGCGGTCATAAAGACTTTGAGCATCGGCGGTACCCGGCTGCCCAACAGTGCCAGCGCACCGATGGCAAAGGCAATATCGGTCGCCATGGGAATGCCGCTGCCCGCCTGCGTGGCTGTGCCGGAATTCAATGCAAAGTGCACGCCAGCAGGCACGATGATGCCGCCCAGTGCCGCCACGATCGGGAGCAGCGCGTCCTTGAGACTGGCAAGCTCGCCCACATACAACTCCCGCTCCAGTTCCAGGCCAATCAGCAGAAAGAACACCGCCATCAAGGCATCGTTCACCCAATGCTCCAGGCTCATTCCTAAAACCTGTTGCTGCCAAAAGTGCAGGTAGCCTGGGCCCCAGCCAGAATTGGCAATAAAAAGGCAGACCAGCGTGCATGCCATCAGCACCAGCGCGCTGGACTTCTCGGACTCGATGAAGTTGGCGAAGGTTTTGGAAAGCATGTCTATTGGGCGTCCGTCGCGCCTGTGCTCGGGCGCTTTCCCAGCATCACGGCGTACAGCGACTGCACCGGTCGGGCAGAAAACGCCATGATCAACACGGCACACAAGGCAATACTGACCAGCACGGCGGCGGCCAGGCCCTTGGGTGCCAGCATGGAGGCAATGGGGCAACTGGTCGAAACCTGCCCGCCAAACATCACCCGCGCCGGCAAAGTCACGCAGGCGCGGCCCCTCGTCAAGAGCCCGCCAGCCTATTGCGGTTCAATCTTCGCTTCCCGAATCGCCTTGGCCCACTTGGCCGTTTCCAGTCGGCTGCGCTGGGCCAGCGCTTCAGGCGTGCCGGGGTCGACCGCAAAGCCGATGGCCGCGAACTTTTCCTGAATCTCCTTGCTTTGCGCCGCGACATTGATCGCCTGGTTGAGCTTGGTGATGATCTCGGGCGAGGTTCCGGCCGGTGCAAACATGGCGAAGTAGGCAATCAGCTCATAG
>CAITZZ010000044.1 GCA_903897005.1 uncultured beta proteobacterium
ATCAGGGAACCAAGCCAGGCGCCAAACTCATGCAGCGTCAGCAGGGTCTTTGGATTGCCGCTGGTAATGTATTTGCGCTTTCGCATCGAATAGACCATGGAGGCGATGATCAGCAAGGTGCCCGGAATGCCCAGGTAGCGCCCCACCCAGACCAGATTCAGCCGATGCAGCGCATAGTCGCCGGCCAGCGTGGCCGCTGCCAGCAGGCCCAGCAGCAGGATGAAAGGCAGCACATGCCGGCGCCAGAGTGATGTTTTCATTTACAAGTCCAGACTCACCCCGGTTTTGGGGGTGCAAACACAGAGCAGGCAAGTGCCTGGTTCCGGATCGAAATCGGGCGTCTGGCGATACGCCACCTCGCCGGCCAGGATCGTCGTCTGGCAGGTGCCGCAGCCGCCGGCGCGGCAGCCGGAATCGACATTGATGCCCTGTGCCTCGGCAAACTCCAGCAAGGTGCCTGCACTGCTTTGCCAGGGCAACTGCTTGCCGGATCTGGAAAAGGTGACGACCAGGCCGGCCGCCTCGTCTGACACAGCGGCCGGCACCGGCGCTGTGGACTTGCGCCGGACCGATGCCGGGCCAAATGCCTCGAAGTGAATGCGTTGCTCCGGCACACCCCAGTCTTCCAGCGCCGGCACCAGACTTTGCAACATGGGTGTCGGACCACAGAGGTAGAAGTGATAGGGCTTGAGTGGCAACTGGCGCCTGAGCAGTTCCACGTCTACATGGCCACGCTGCTGAAAATCACGCCCTAACAGGTCCTCTGGCAAGGGATCACTCCAGCACAGCTGCAAGTGAAAATGGGGATGGCCTGCAGCCAGGGTCTCAAGCTGGGATTTCCACGCCACTTCGCGACTGTTGCGCACGCCGTAAAACAGCCAGATCTCGCGTCCCGGGCATTCGCCCAGGCAGGTCGTGAGCATGCTCATCATGGGGGTGATGCCGACCCCGCCGCCTATCAGCACCACTGGCGCGTCGCTGCGATCCACGTAGAAATGACCCGACGGTGCCCGCAGCTTCAATACCGAGCCGACTTCCACGTGATCATGGAAATAGTTGGAGGATCGGCCCGGCGCATGAGGGCTGCCCGCCGGCGCAAAAACACGCTTGACCGATATCCGGTAGCGTATGGGGTCGGGCGCGTCAGACAGCGAGTAACAGCGGACTATTGCGGCAGTGGCGCCACCCGGCACTGGCAATTCCAGTTGAAACGTCAGAAACTGCCCCGGCTGAAACGGCGCCAGCGGCAGGCCATCCTGCGGCGCCAGGTAAAAGGAGCAGATCGATTGCCCGGCGTCTTCCAGCTGCTTTTGCACCACCTGAAAGCTGCGCAGGCCTTGCCAGGCGGGCGCCATGACTTCCGCTTCGTCGCTGGAGGGTCTCGCATTGACAGCAATACTCAGTTCCCTCGCACTGCGGCGCAGCGCCAGGTAGTCCAGCCAGTGCTGCCAGAAGCGATAGCCTAGATAAATCGCCAACTGCAGCAGGATGCCGCCGGCTATCCACAGCAGAAGTGACAGGGAACTCATGACCTGAATGTATCCATAACGAGCCAGTATCGGGCGAGATTTCTTAGCGAATTCTTAACAGGGCCTGTGCTTCTGATTTATGTCACCGCGCAGCGAATTAGCTGAGGGCCATTCTTGACGCGTCACCACACTGACTCGCAGACCTGATAAATTAAGGGGATGGACACAAAGTATCAAAGCAGCATTCTCCGATTGATGGCACGAACCGTGTTTGCCAGCCGCTGGCTGCAGGCACCGCTGTATTTCGGACTGATCGTCGCGCAGGCGGTCTACGTTTACCACTTTGGCGTGGAACTGACGCACCTGGTTCAGAACACCCAGACCGTGACAGAAACCCAGATCATGCTGGTGGTGCTAGGCCTGATTGACGTCGTCATGATTGCCAATCTGCTGCTGATGGTGATCGTCGGCGGCTATGAGACTTTTGTCTCGCGCCTCTATCTGGAGGGCAACCCGGACCAGCCGGAGTGGCTGGAACACGTCAACGCCGGCACCATGAAGGTCAAGTTGTCGATGTCGTTGATCGGCATATCGTCGATCCATCTGCTCAAGACCTTTATCGAGGCGCCCAACCTGACCCAGCAAACCATGATGTGGCAGGTCATCATTCACCTCACTTTCGTGCTCTCAGCGCTGGCGATGGCCTTTACCAATCGCCTGATGGAGAACAAGGCGCACTAACTAAGCGGCGGCAACCACCCGATTGCGCCCCTGCTGCTTGGCGGCATACAAGGCCTTGTCTGCCGCCGTAACCAAATCGTAGGAACTTCGGCCTTGTGCGGGCAGCATACTGGCAACGCCGATGCTGACCGTCACACAACTGAACTCAGACAACTCGTGCGCCAGAGACTGTGCATGCATTGCCGCGCAGACACGCCGCGCCATCAACATGGCATTTTCAATCGTGGTCGCTGGTGTGATGAAGACAAACTCTTCGCCGCCGTAGCGCGCTACCAGGTCACCGGTGCGGCCTATGGCCTCTGAGAGAACCCTGGCAACCTGGCGCAGACACTCATCACCAGCCGGGTGGCCATAGTGGTCGTTGTACTTCTTGAACCAGTCAACGTCCATGAAACCCAGCGCCAGCGTATGACCGGCTCGCGCGGCTCGCGTCCATTCGTCGGCCAGCACGGTGTCAAAGTGACGGCGGTTCGCAATGCCAGTCAGGGCATCGGTCGTGCTGATCGCCTCGAGTTGCCGGTTGACCGCCTGCAACTCCGCAGTGCGCTCTGCCACACGGCCTTCAAGCAAATGCTCGGAAGCCCTAAGCGTCTCGACCAGTTCACCCTGTACCTGCAGCGCCCGCGCTTGTGCTGCAATCTTCTCGCGTCGCATGATATTGAAGCGGTCCGCCAGAGCCAGCGACAGGAGCAGCATTTCAATGACCGAACCAATCTGCAGGCCATCACTGGTAAACACATTCGTTGGCACCCAGCCCAGATTGCGCATATGCGACAGCACGTTGGCCAGGAACAGTACCGAAAAGGCAGCAACGAAGTAGTACGCACTGCGCTGGCGCTTGCTGGCGCAGACCATGCCCACCCCCAGAATCAACACGGAGGTGAGCAGGTTCGTGACGACGAAGAAGCGGTTGAACTCCCAGAACCACAGCATCAGCAGAAAGAGAAATGCCGCGTTGGCCGCCATGAACAACTTGATCCACAGGTCGATGCGCGGCACCACCTGCGCCGTGTTGAGAAGGCGGCGGGTAAAGAGCAGAATCGCTACGGAGGCCAGCGCCGCTGGCACGTTGACGCCGATCTTGGTCCAGATCGGTGCAAAGCCCCAGATGAACTCACCGCCCATGCCGGTGAAGTTCGCCAATGCGAGCGACAGGGAAGTGGCAAAAATCACGTAGATCAGGTAGTTGAGGTCACGCAGCGCGATAAACAGCATCAGGTTGTAAAAGGCGATCGCCAGCACGATCCCAAAGTACAGCGCCTGCAAGGCATGGTCGCCAGCTTGATGAGAATGAAAAGCCTCCATCGACCATA
Source organism: uncultured beta proteobacterium (assembly GCA_903897005.1). Lineage (GTDB taxonomy): Bacteria > Pseudomonadota > Gammaproteobacteria > Burkholderiales > Burkholderiaceae_C > Rhodoferax. Next base: position 3,524 of record CAITZZ010000044.1, read on the forward strand.
GGCGTGCCGGAATGTTCAGCGAGTTGGGTGTCTGGATGCGCAGATACAGCAGCTGATCGGCACCGGCCGGCACGACCAAGGGCAGCGCGATAAAGCGGCTGGTGTGCGCATGCTCCGAGGCGGGTCGCAAATAGCCTGCCTCAATTCGTTCAAACCCCTTCTCACCAGGCTGGTAGAAGTCAACCGTCGCCAGGAGTGCGTAGGTAATTTCCAGCACCCGCTCCAGTGGCTGATCACTGGCATTTTTCACGTGCAGGCGCAACCATATGGCTGACTTCGTGTAGGAAAAACCCAGAGCCTCAGTGCGCGCCTGCCCGGTCTTGAAGCGATCGGCGAACTCTGGCTTCGTAATATCCGCCAGCGTCAAAGTGCCAGCGCTGTCTTCCAGAACGGAGAAATACTCTGTCAGCGAGACTGCGCTGCTCTGCACCTGCGTGACGTCGAGCACCTTGTCCCCAGCAAAGGCCTGGCCTGCGAAAAAGAAACAACTGCAGAGCCACAGGCCAAGCCAGCGACCATATCGATATATTTGATTCATGGCTGTGAAAACTGCGTCATGCAGGACTGGCTCACACACCTTCCAGGCTGAAAACCGTCCGGTCGGCGGACTGCTTGCTGATGGCAAGGACTTTCTGGTATTCCTCGGAATGGTAAAAAGCCTCGATGTGATCACTGGATGGAAACATCACCAGCACCATTCGGGTTGGTGTCCACAAGCTGTTTTCTTTCACGCTCATCTTGCCACCCCGTGCCAGGTACTGGCCACCGAATTTCTCGACCAGCGGCTTGGCCAGCAATTTGTACTGCTCGTAGAGTTCAGGGTCTTTCAAGAGCGTATCAACCACCATGAACGCGGTCATAAGTATTCCTCTCACAAAAAAATGGGCTCCGGCACCTTAACACGATACCCAGGACCCGGGCGCACGGCGACCTTGCTAGACTTCAGTCGATGAGCGAAACAGCCAACCAGCACTCCCCCGGTATCAGCCAGTATCTTGCGATCAAGGCCGGATACCCCGATACGCTGCTGCTGTACCGCATGGGTGACTTCTACGAGCTGTTCTTTGGCGATGCAGAAAAGGCGTCACGGCTGCTCAACATCACGCTGACGCAGCGCGGCCAGTCGGCCGGCGCGCCTGTCGTGATGGCCGGTGTGCCCTTTCACGCCCTGGACACCTATCTGGCGCGCCTGATCAAGCTGGGTGAATCGGTGGCCATCTGCGAGCAGGTGGGTGAGGTCACGGGCAAAGGGCCGGTCGCGCGCAAAGTGATGCGCGTGGTCACGCCAGGTACGCTGACTGACCTGGAACTGCTGGGCGACAAGACCGAATCGCTCTTGATGGCTGTGCACCAAGGCACACGCAACCAGTGCGGTCTAGCCTGGCTCAGCATCACGCAGGGTGAAATGTGCCTGGCCGAATGTGCCAGCGATGAACTGGCCGACTGGGTGGCGCGTGTCAACCCCGGCGAACTGCTGTTCGGTGCTGGTGCGACACCGGCTTTTGAGTCGCGGCTACGCAGTCTGCAAGCGCCAGGGCGCCTGACGGTCACCTTGCGACCAGACTGGCAGTTCGATGCCGGTCTGGGCCAGCGCAAATTGCTGGAGCAACTCAAGGCCGCCAGTCTGGCAGCCTGGCAGGCACAGGACCTGACGCTGGCGCATGCTGCGGCGGCGGCGCTACTGGCCTACGCCGAGCATACGCAGGGGCGCGCGCTGACCCATCTGCACAGCCTGCGCGTGCAGCGCGACGACGAACTGATCGAGTTGCCGCAAAACACAAGGCGCAATCTGGAGCTATTGCAGACCCTGCGCGGCGAAGACCAGCCCACCCTGTTCTCCCTGCTTGATACCTGCATGACCGGCATGGGCAGCCGTTTGTTGAAGAACTGGCTGCTCTCACCCCGGCGCGAGCGCACGCAGGCGCAGCAACGCCTGGGCGCCATCGGGGCGCTCAATCAGGGCGCAGCGCTGCCACTGCGCGAGCAGCTCAAGGGCAGCAGCGACGTGGAACGCATCACGGCGCGTCTGGCGCTGCGTCAGGTGCGCCCGCGTGAGCTCATCGCACTGCAACAGACCCTGCGCAAGACCGAACTTCTGCTGCCCGGCATTCCCGCAGGAGAGCCCTACCTGCAGCAGCTTGCGGTGCATCTGCTGCGCCCCGAAGATTGCCTGGGACTGCTCTGCCGCGCACTGGACCCCGAACCCGCCGCGCTGCTGCGCGACGGCGGCGTGATCGCCAGCGGGTTTGACGCTGAACTCGATGAGCTGCGCGCGATTCAAAGCAACGCCGACGCCTTTTTGCTGGACATCGAGGCGCGCGAAAGAACCCGCACCGGCATTGCCAATCTGCGCGTGCAGTACAACAAGGTGCACGGCTTTTTCATCGAGATCACACAGGGCCAGCTTGACAAGGTGCCCGCCGACTACCGGCGCCGCCAGACGCTGAAGAACGCAGAACGCTTCATCACACCGGAGTTGAAAGCTTTTGAAGACAAGGCACTGAGCGCCCAGGAGCGCGCCCTGGCCAGGGAAAAGTATCTGTTTGAGGAACTGCTCGATCAGTTGCAGGTCTTCGTACCGCGCTTGACGCAACTGGCGCGTGCCCTGGCCACGCTGGACGCGCTGTGCGCCCTGAGCGAGCGCGCCCTGACACTGAACTGGTGTGCGCCGCAGTTTTCCCGTGAGCCCTGCCTGGAAATCGAAGCGGGCCGGCATCCGGTGGTGGAGATGCGCTTGAATGAAACCAGCGCAGGTACTTTCATTGCCAACGACACACGGCTGGGTCCCAAGCAACGCATGCAGATCATCACCGGCCCCAATATGGGCGGCAAGTCGACCTATATGCGCCAGGTCGCGGTCATGGTGCTGCTGGCCAGCATAGGGAGCTATGTGCCGGCAGCGACTTGCAGGCTCGGGCCGATTGACGCCATCCACACCCGCATCGGCGCCGCCGACGATCTGGCCAACGCCCAGTCCACCTTCATGCTGGAGATGCTCGAAGCTGCGCAGATCCTGCACAGCGCCACACCCAACTCTCTGGTGCTGATGGACGAGATTGGCCGTGGCACCAGCACTTTTGACGGTCTGGCGCTGGCCTCAGCCATTGCCAGCCAGTTGCATGACAAGACTCAGGCCTACACCCTGTTTGCCACGCACTACTTCGAGCTGACCGAGTTTCCGGCCATGCACCACGCGGCGATCAATGTGCATGTCAGCGCCGCCGAGTCCGGCCGCGACATCGTCTTCCTGCATGAAATCCAGAGCGGCCCGGCCAGCCGCAGCTACGGCATCCAGGTGGCGCGCCTGGCCGGCATGCCCGCCGCGGTTGTGAATCAGGCCCGCCACACGCTGGATGCGCTGGAACTACAGGCGACCCACAACCACACCCAGGTCGATCTGTTTGCGCCGCCGCCAGCCACCGAAAACGTGCCGCTGAGTGGGGTGGAGAAAGCTCTGGAGGCCATCAACCCCGATGCCCTGAGCCCGCGTGAGGCGCTGGACGCGCTATACCAACTCAAGGCGCTGGCGGCAAAAACCTAGCACTGCGCAGTGCTCCGGTTAAAATGACCACCTGTAGTCACACAACGGGAGCATCACATGCAAACGCTTCAACTTCGCGACGCCAAGGCCAGCCTGTCGGCCGTGGTGGCTTCTGCCGAGCGCGGCCAGCCTACTATCATTACCCGACATGGGCACCCGTCTGCCATGGTAGTGCCCATAGAGCAAGGCAAGCGCCTTTTTCCCTTGGACACACCCAGTCTGGCAGCGCACCTGCTGTCCATTCCTGAGCCCGTCGTGACTACGCGCAGCAAGACACCTCTGCGCAGCGTGGCCCTGTGAGCGCCGGCTTTTTGCTCGACACCAGCGTCATTTCTGCGCTGGCGCCGGGCCGCGAAGCGCACTTGAGCGTGGACCTGGCGCCGTGGCTGCAAGCGCATGATGCGCAACTGTTCCTGCCCTGTGTGGCAGTTGCCGAACTGGCCCAGGGTATCGGAAAATTGCGCCGCGCCGGCGCGGCTCAGCGCGCTGATAGGCTGGACGATTGGCTGGATCAACTGATCGCCGGATTCGGTGAGCGCATCCTCCCGTTGGACACTTTGGCAGCACGCCTGTCCGGTCAACTTTCTGACGAGGCAACCGCCAAGGGACGCCACCCTGGCTTTGCTGACGTCGCGATTGCAGCCATTGCCATGCAAGCCAATCACTTGCTACTCACGCGCAACCTCAAGCACTTTGAACCCTTGGGCATCGCTTGTGCCGATCCGTTCAAGCAACTTCCCGGCGACTGGCCCACGCCATGACTCCGCAGGAATTCATCGCCAAATGGGGTTCAGTTGGCCGGGCGTTTGATCAGCGATCAAATACCTCTCAGTAGAATTGGGCCTTTCGTAAAAGAATTAACCCCGAGGAGTGAGCAATGAAACCGAATTTCTGGACCACCGCCGCTTGCGCCGCTTTCGCCCTGCCTGCCATGGCAGCCGACGTCAGCTACCGCGCCGATGTCGCGCCCCTGCTCAAGGCCCAGTGCGCCGAGTGCCACTTCGCTGCGGCCGGGGCACCCACACTGCAGGAGTTTGACCTGGCCAAGGAAAAATTCACCAAGGACAAGACCGGTCCGCGCCTGGACACTTATGAAACCCTGGTGGCACTGATCGCCTACCCGGATTCTGGTGCGTTCATGCGCCGTCTGGACGATGGCACCAGCCAGTATGCTGGCGGCAAGCCCGGCAATATGTACAAATACCTGGGTGAAACCGATGCCGAGCGCGCCAAAAACCTGGCCACGCTGAAAGCCTGGCTTGGCCAGGGTGGCTGGAATCTGAACCGCTGGAAGGCACGTGGTGATGTTCCTGCTGTCACCAAGGAACAGGTCGACAAGCTGGTCTTGAAATACTGAGCGCCAGCGCGCTCAATCCTCACACTCGGCCGTCGCGGCCCGAATGACGACGCCCTTGCGCTCGCGAATCCTGCGCGCCGGAAAGGCGACATTGCGCTCGATCCAGTTCTTGAACTTGATGGCCTGCGAGCTTTGTGCGCCAGCCAGATGCGCCATCAGCGCGTCGTCGCGCAGATAGCCTTTTTGCTCGTCGCCCAGGCGCTGGTGACCTGATGGAAATAGTTTGGCCAGGGCCTCATCGCTGGCCAACTGCCCGACAATCTGGCGCACCTTTTCGGTAGGGATCCAGCGGCAGTGATCGTCGTCCTCGACCACCTGCAGCTGGAAGTTTTGAAATTGATAGTGGCTGCCGCTCAGAGGCTCGAGTGCGGCGCGGCGCATTTGCCAACCCATTTCAGCCAGCAGATCGACGACGATGCGCTTGAACAACTGGCCAGCCAAGGCCGCCAGAAAAATCCACACGGCGGGTCCAAACAAATCCTTGAACAGCCAGTAGTAGACGAAGCATACGGCACTGGATCGAATGATTCGCAGCGGCAGCGTTGCCGTGCCCTCATCAAGAAAGATGTCCGTGATCCACTGCAAAACGCGCCCGACCGGCTTGGAGCGGTCAAACCTGCTGGGGCGGCGGATTTCATGCATGGGTGCCTATTATCACTTTCGACTTCTGGAGCGTTCTACACTGTTGCTTTTACTTCAGCGCACCCCATGACCTACTGCGTCGCCATCAAACTCAATGCCGGGCTGGTTTTTCTGTCCGACTCGCGTACCAATGCCGGGCTGGATCAGATCAGCACCTTCCGCAAGATGATTGTTTACGAGAAGCCGGGCGACCGCTTCATGGTGCTGCTGTCGGCCGGTAACCTGAGCATCTCGCAGTCGGTGCGCGAGATCCTGCAGGTTGAGCAGCTCAAGGAGCACGAGGACAGCGACCCGATCACGATCTGGAACGCCAAAAGCATGTTTGATGCAGCCCGCGTGCTCGGTTCCGCCATTCGTCACGTCTATGAACGTGACGCGGCTTCGCTCAAACAGGCGGGCGTCGAGTTCAATGTGTCGCTCATTTTTGGTGGCCAGATCCATGGCGAGGGCATGCGCTTGTTCCAGGTCTATTCGGCTGGCAACTTCATTGAAGCCACGCCAGAAACACCCTACTTCCAGGTTGGCGAATCCAAGTACGGCAAGCCCGTGCTGGACCGCGTCATCACACCGACGACACCGCTGGACGAGGCCGCCAAATGCGCCCTGGTGTCGATGGACTCGACGCTCAAATCGAACCTGTCGGTCGGACTGCCACTGGACATGGTGATCTACCAGGCCAACGAGTTCCAGACCGACAAGGTCGTCTGCATCGACGAGAACAACCCCTACTTCCGCATGCTGCACGGTAGTTGGGGGCAGAAGTTGCGCGAAGTGTTTGACAGCATCGAAGACCCGATGTGGAACGGCGAGCAGACCACCGTGCCGCTGATGACGCAAGCCGGACGCAGCCAGCCGCTGAAGAAGATCAGCACGCCCCAGGAGAGGTTAATATGAAAAATGGATTGCCGCGTCGCTACGCTCCTCGCCATGACGGTGACGCACGCTGATGATCATCTTCTCGCATGCCAACAGCTTCCCGGCAAGCACCTACCGCATCCTGTTCAAGAGCCTGAAGGCGCGCGGCTTCGCGGTGCGCGCCATCGAAAAGTTCGGCCACGACCCGCAGTACCCCGTCACCAACAACTGGCCGCATCTGGTGCAGCAGCTACTTGACTTTACGCAGGCTGAAGTTGCCAAAGTCGGTGCGCCGGTATTTCTGGCCGGTCATTCGTTTGGCGGTTTTGTCAGCCTGATGGTGGCAGCGCTGGCGCCCGAGCTGGCGCGTGGTGTGCTGCTGATCGACTCCCCGATTCTGGGCGGCTGGCGCGCCACCACGCTGGGCGTCATGAAAAGCGCACAGCTGGTGGGTTCACTCTCGCCCGGCGCAACCAGCAGCCGGCGCCGCAACCACTGGCCTAGCCAGGCAGCCGCTCTGGAGCACTTTCGCCACAAGAAAGCCTTTGCCCGCTGGGAGCCGCAGGTGCTGCAGGATTACATCGCGCACGGCACCCACGACGAGGGTCGTGGAGCGGAGAAGAAGCGCGTGCTGAGCTTTGACCGCGCGGTCGAGACTGCGATCTACAACACGCTGCCCGACAACCTCGACCAGCTTCTCAAACGCCATCCGCTCAAGTGCCCGGTCGCCTTCATTGGCGGCACCCACTCCGCCGAAATGAAGCAGGTCGGCATGGCCATGACCGAGCGCATTACCAAGGGCCGCCTCATGTTGCTCGAAGGCAGCCACCTGTTCCCGATGGAAAAGCCACTGGCCACGGCCGCCGCCATGGAGGCGGCGCTGCTGACCATGTAGGTCATGAGCCGACCTGCTCATCCGCTGCGTCATCCCGGGCCTGCTTGGCTGTCATCCCGGACCAAAGTGCTGTCATCCCGGACTCGATCCGGGATCCATGGATTGCGGATGTTGAAACCCCGGACCTGATCCGGGGCCGCAATGACAAACTGAGGTCCGCAATGACAAAACAGCTAGGCGGCCCAAGTGACGCTGCCGGTCCAGGCAGTGGCTAAAACGACGACACCAAAGACGATGCGGTAATAGGCAAAGCCGGCAAAGCTGTGCGTCGCAATGTAGCGCAGCAACCAGCGGATGCACAGCCAGGCACTCAGGAACGAGACGACCAGACCGACAGCAAACAGCGGCACATCGGCCAGTGACAGCAAGGCGCGTTCCTTGTACAGGCTGTAGGCCCCGGCACCCATCAGCGTCGGAATGGCAAGATAAAAAGAAAAGTCTGTCGCCGCCTTGCGCGACAGGCCAAACAGCATTCCGCCAATGATGGTGGCGCCGCTGCGGCTGGTTCCCGGCACCATGGCCAGGCACTGCGCCAGCCCCACCTTGAGGGCATCGAGTGGCGTCATCTGCTCGACTTCGTGAATGCGTGCCAGCGTCGGGTTCCTTTGCTGGCGTCGCTCGGCCCACAAAATGATGAAGCCCCCGATGATGAAGGTGCTCGCTACCACCACTGGCGTAAACAGATGCGCCTTGATGGCCTTGCCAAACAACAGCCCCAGAATGACGGCCGGCAAAAAGGCAATCAGCACATTGAGTCCAAAGCGCTGCGCCTGCTTGTCGCTTGGCAGGGCCAGTATGGTGTCGCGAATCTTCTGCCAGTACACCAGGATCACGGCAAAGATGGCGCCGGTCTGAATGGCGATGTCAAACACCTTGGCCTTGTCATCGTCAAAACCCAGTAAGGCGCCAGCCAGAATCAGATGCCCGGTCGACGAAATCGGCAGGAACTCGGTCAGTCCCTCGACGACGCCCATGATGGCGGCCTTGATGAGCAATGCAATATCCAATAACTTCTCCAGTGAATGTCAGTCGATTCTATTCATAGCGCAGCGCCTGAATCGGCAGCAGACTGGAGGCGCGCCGGGCCGGATAGAAGCCAAAGAAAACCCCGACAAAGGCAGAAAAGCCCACCGCCAGCACAATCGAGTTGAGGCTCATGCTGACCTGCCAGCCGGCAAACTGCCCGACAGCCCAGGTGGCGATCGCGCCCAGCGCAACGCCAATCGCGCCACCGATCAGTGACAGTGTCACGGCCTCGATCAAAAACTGGGCCAGGATGTCGCGGCCGCGCGCGCCCACCGCCATGCGCAGGCCGATCTCACGGGTACGCTCGGTCACGCTCACCAGCATGATGTTCATGATGCCGATGCCGCCAATGATCAGGCTGATGCCCGCCACCGCCGCCAGCAGCATGGTCATGATGCGGCTCGACGCTTCCTGCGCCTGCAAAATTTCCGTCAGGTTGCGTACCGAAAACGGATCCTCCGCCCCCGGCTGCACCTTGAAACGCTGACGCAGCAGATCCTTGATGCTGTCTTCCGCGGCCTTCATGCTCTGGCCTTCACGCACCTTGACGCTGATGGAGCCGATACGCTTGAGCTTGCCCCCGGTGCCGCCCTGAATGCGGTTGCGGTAAGTGGAAATCGGCACCAGCACCACGTCATCCTGGTCCTGGCCCATCGAATTCTGTCCCTTCTTGGACAACACACCAATGATGGTGACCGGGATCTTCTTGACCCGTATCACCTGGTTCAGAGGATCCGCTTCGCCAAACAATTCACGCACCACGGTTTGCCCGACGATCGCCACCTTGGCCGAGCCCTGCAGGTCTGCCGCATCAAAGCCGCGCCCGTCTTCGATGGGCCATTCGCGCGCTTCCAGGTAGTCGTTGGTGGTGCCAAAAATCGAAGTGCTCCAGTTGGTGTTGCCGGCCACCACCTGGGCGCCGGTGCGTGAACTCGGTGCCGCCACCTGAACCTCGGGTACTTCGCGGCCGATGGCCAGCGCGTCCTCCTCGGTCAGCCCCTGCCCGGTCTGCGCGCCCAGACGCACACCGCCGGCAGTAACGCCGCCGGGAATCACCAGCATGATGTTGGAGCCCAGCCCCTTCATCTGGTCCTGCACGCGCTGCGTGGCGCCGCTGCCCACCGCAATCATGGTGATGACCGCCGCCACACCAATGATGATGCCCAGCATGGTGAGGATGGAACGCAAGGTGTTGGCCGCCAGGGCACGCAGCGCGATGCGAAAGGGGGCAAAAAAGTTCATATATCGGCCACCACAGACTTGTCATTGCGGGCCTGACCCGCAATCCAGTGTTCGTGCAGCACTGGATCCCGGGTGCTGTAACCCCGGACCTGATCCGGGGCCGGGATGACAACTTCCGAGCCCTGACTCGCTGCAGGACCACCTTGTTGACGCACATCCTCCACAATTTCCCCATCCCGAAACACCAGTTTGCGCCGGGCCCACTTGGCAATGTCGCTCTCGTGGGTAACGATGACCACCGTCATGCCCTGCGCATTGAGTTCGGTCAGCAGTCGCATGATGTCTTCGCTGGTCTTGGTGTCCAGTGCACCGGTTGGCTCATCGGCCAGAATCAGTTGCGGCTGGTTGACCAGGGCACGTGCGATCGCTACCCGCTGCTGCTGCCCACCCGACAACTCGGAGGGCGTGTGGTCACCGCGTTCACCCAGGCCAACCCGTTGCAAAGCGGCCAGCGAGCGCGCCCTGCGCTCGGCTGCCTTGACCCCGGCATAAACCATGGGCAGTTCGACGTTTTCCAGCGCGCTGGTGCGAGGCAACAGGTTGAACTGCTGGAAGACAAAACCAATGCGCCGGTTGCGGATCGAGGCCAGCTGATCCTGCGCCATCGCCTCCACCTCTTCACCGGCCAGCCGGTATTCGCCCGTGCTGGGTAAATCCAGGCAGCCCAGAATATTCATCAAGGTCGATTTGCCCGAGCCCGAAGCGCCCATGATGGCCACGAAGTCGCCCTCGACAATGTCCAGCGAGACCCCACGCAAGGCGTGCACGGTCTGCTCTCCCATGGTGTAGGTCTTGACCAGATCACGCGCCTCGATCAACGCCGAGCTCACAGGGGTATCCATGGCTTTAGAAGGGCATGCGCGGGCCGGTGCCGGAGGGCTTGGGCTGTCCGGCACCCTGCGACACGGTTCCGACGATGACCAACGCACCCTCCTTGAACAAGGTGGCATCCGGCGAGTTCGGGTCCACCAGCAATTCGGTGCTGGTGCCGTCGGTGATGCCCAGTCTGACGTTGTAGGCACGCGGTTCGCCCTCCGGGCCCAGCAGATAGATCCGTCCGCGGGTGTTCTGCCGGCCCGCTGCCTGCGCCACCAGCGCCGCAAACTTTGGCTTTTGCTCGACGGTCAGCAGGTCACCGATACGGGCCCGGATATCGGCGCTGATGCGCTCGCGTGCCTTGGTACGCTCTTCGGGCGCCAACTCACGCAAGGTCGCGAATTTCGAGCGGGCTTCGGCATAAATGGCATCCACTTTTTCCACCTGCGATGCGCTCAAGGCCAACTCGGTGACAACACGGTTGCGAAATTCGGATGCCGGGTTGCTGCCGCCCATCACTGGCGGTGCAGCCGCGACATCGGGTGCGCGAACAGCGCTGGCTGCAGCGCTGGGCGCCGACGCAGGCGCCGGCACGGGTCTGGGTTTGCTGGCGCCAGGGCCGCTCGGGGCATCCGAACGCGCGACTCCCGTAGCAGGGGTGGTGCCAGCCTGCATCTGCTGGTACTTGAGCCGCTGCGGCGCCGTCAGCATGGCATTGATCCGGTCCCGCATCTCGCTGCTGACTTTCTCGCGCGCCGCAGTCCGCGCCTCCTCCGGCAGTTCACGCAGCGCAGCAAACTTGGGACGCAGTTCGGCGGCAATGAGGTCAAGCTGAGCCTGCTGGTCGGTAGTCAGCTGCAACTCGACCAGCAGTCGCTCGCGCAAGGCGGCAAGACCACCGCCGCCGGCGGGCTGTGCCTGGGCCAGACTGAACCAGCTCCAGTGCCCGGCCTGCCCCACGCTCGCACCGGAGGCGCGACCGCCCGGCGCCGATGCCGCCGCAGCCGGCTCCACACCGGCGATGCGCACGCGCAGCGCTGCGTTCGGAATCTTCAGCACATTGTCACGCGACTCGATCACGACGCGCACATTGGCAGTCATGCCTGGCAACAAGCGGCCTCCCACATTCGAGAACCCCACGACCGCCACGTAAGTCACGACGTTGGCAACGTTCTGCGCCGCTTTGCGCACCTGGCGCACTTCACCCTCAAAAGTCTGTCCGGGAAAGGCATCTACGGTGAACGTAGCCTTCTGGCCGGTGCGGATGCGGCCGACATCGGACTCATCGATGCTGGCATCGACCTGCATGTCCTGTAGATTCTGCGCAATCACGAACAGCTCCGGCGACTGCAAACTGGCAGCCACGGTCTGACCTTTTTCAATCGCGCGCTTGATCACGATGCCATTGACCGGCGAGGTAATCCGCGTGCGTTCCAGGTCGATGCGCGCCTGCGCCAGTGAAGCTTCGCGCTGCGCCACGTTGGCTTGCGCACTCTTGATTTGGGCCTCGGTCACGCCCACCTGCGCCTGGGCTGACTTCAGGGCTTCGGTGGTGGTGTTGACCAGGGCACGCGCCTTGTCGGCCTCGCTCTGGGTGATGAACTGCTTTTCTACCAGCATCTGCTTGCGGTCCAGATCCCGCTGCGCCTCGATCAGGTCCACCTGAGCGCGTGAGACACCGGCGCGACTGGCAGCAGAATTGGCCTGCGCCGTCAGCACCGTGGCGCGCGCCGCATCCACATCGGCCTGTGCCGAACGGACCCGGTACTGAAACGTTTCCGGATCGATCACGGCAATCAGCTGACCCGCCTTCACTTCCGAATTGAAGTCCACCAGCAAGTCCTTGATCTGGCCCGACACCTGGGTGCCCACTGAAACCTGCGTCACCGGATTGACCGCACCACTGGCAGACACCGTGGCCAGCAGCGAGCCGCGTTCTATCTTCGCGCTGCGGTACTGCACGGCATCGGCCGCCGAGCGCTGACTCCACCACCAGAACGCGCCGGAGCCCAGCAGCGCGACACCCAGTACACCCACAATCCAGTATGACTTTTTCATGTTGCCCATTGTAGGAAACGCTGGCAGGCGCTTGGTTTCCGGATGGTAAAGAGGGGCTCCACCGTGACTTCCCAATACGTGGTTCAATCACAGCCTTTACCTGAATTGCCTCCTTCATGAAAATATCTCTTGCCACCGCTCTGGGATTGCTGAGCGCATCGGTCATCGCCCAGGCTCAGCCTTCGAACCTGCCGCTTTGGGAGGCGGGACTTATGGGCGGTTTCGTCTCTACCCCTTCCTACCCGGCGGCGACCGATCGCGCCACGCGTGCCATCGTGCTGCCCTATCTGATCTACCGCGGCGAGGTCCTGCGTGCTGACCGGGATGGCATAGGGGCACGCGTCGTTCACACCAATGATGTTGAACTGGATGTCGGCTTTGCTGGATCCCTGCCGTCGCGCGCCACCGACAGCGCAGCACGCGCCGGCATGACTGACCTGGGCACACTGCTTGAATTTGGTCCGCGCCTGAAATGGACTTTGGCACGACCCACTGCAAGCAGCCGGGTGCGCGTGGAGTTGCCTTTGCGTGGCGTGCTGGAGTTCAACAGTGGCTTGAACGCGCAAGGCCTCGTGTTTGAGCCCGAGCTCATTTATGAAACACGGGACGCGGTGGCTGGCTGGGGCTTCTCAGCCAGCGGCAGTCTGGTTTGGGGCGACCGCCGACTGAACAACTTCTTCTACGGTGTCTCGCCGCAGTTTTCCACGGCCGTCCGCCCGGTCTACGAAGCCCAGGCCGGACTGATTGCGAGCCGGTTATCCCTCAGCACCTCCCGACATTTCGGGAACGATCTGCGTTTGTTCGGCTTCATCCGCCTGGAGTCCTACGCAGGCGCGGCCAATCAGTACAGCCCGCTTCATTTGCAATCGAGTGGTACCTCGGTCGGTCTGGCGCTGGCCTGGACGCTGGGCCGCTCCGAGCAACGCGCGATGAATTAGCGGTCCACTGACCCAGGTCAAACTCTGCCGCAGCCCAAGCCGGTATAACTTGCGAATTTCGTGAAATCCCTGCCCCCGACGGGATCCGGGAATTTCTCAAGCACCCGTGGCCGCAACCATTACCCATCCGGAGAAGCCTGCAGCGAGCTTCAACGCTGAAAACGACAGCCCCATTTCACTGGAGCAGTCGCAGGTATTTCTTGAGTATTCCATCACGGCCTTGATGGCAGGCACCCTTCTGGCCTTGATCGTGCTGCAGCTTATCGCACCGGATCAGGTGGCACGCACTTTTGCGCCGCTGCTGGTGTCGCTGATTGCGCTGACCGGCTGGTATTTTCTGCGTCGCGGCAAGATTCGCGCGAGCAAGATCGTGCTGACGCTCGGCGCCTGGACCGCGTTGACCGGGACCGCCCTCTTTACCGAAGGCGTGCGCTCTCCCGTCATCATCGGCTACCCCATGATCATCCTGGTCGGCGCCTGGCTTATCAACCTGCGTGCCGGTCTGACCCTGACCTGCATGACGATTGTTTCAACCTTTGTCCTGATGTGGACGGAGTACTCGAATCTGCTGCCCCTACCGCTGCCTTCGTCGCTGCTGATGTACGCCATCGATCAAAGCATCATCTACCTCCTGTCGGTGATGACGGCCGTGTTTCTGGTACGCGCCTACAAGGGTCGCCTGGCAGAGCTGCGCCGCGTCGGCGATGCTCTAGGCCAGCGCACGCTGGACCTGCAGGTCAGCAAATCCCAGCTCGATCAGGCGCAGGCCATTGCCAGTGTCGGTAGTTGGATCTATGAGCTGGGCACGGACACCATGACGCTGTCGGACGAAACCTGCCGCATCTTTGGTGTACCCCCAGGCACCCGGGGAAACCGGGAGCTCTACCTCAAGCAGACCCATTCCGATGACCGAGCCAGCGTCGACAAGGCCTGGAACGCAGCTCTGCGGGGTGATATGTTTGATCATGAACACCGGATCCGGGTCGGCGACACCCTGCGCTGGGTCCGTCAGAAGGCGCAATTCACCTTGGCCGCAGATGGAACTACGCTCAGTGCGGTGGGGATTGCGCAGGACATCACAGCGCGCATGCAGGCTGAGAGCGAATTGCGAATGCGCGATGAGCGTTTTCAACTCCTTTTCAGCCGGGCCAGTGACGGTATTCTCATCCTGCGATCTGACGGCACCATTGTTGCTGCCAACGAGTCCTTCGCGCGCATGCACGGTTACCAGCCGCAGGACCTGCAAAGCCTGAATCTGCGCGACCTCGACACGCCCGACACCTTGCGCGGACTGCCTGGTCGACTCAAACGCATCCTGGCCGGCGAGACCCTGACTTTTGAAGTCGAGCACTACCACAAGGATGGGCACGTCGTGCCGCTGGAGGTAACGTCGAGCCAGATTGTTTCCAACGGTGAATCGCTGATCCAGGCCTTTCACCGCGACATCAGCGAGCGCAAACAGGCCGCGGACAGAATCAATAATCTGGCCTACTACGACCCCTTGACGCATCTGCCCAATCGGCGCTTGCTGATGGACCGGCTGGCGCAGGCTTGCACAGCTGGAGCACGACATCAGCAGCTGAGCGCTTTGCTGTTCATTGATCTGGACCACTTCAAGAGCCTTAACGACACCTTGGGGCACGGGCAGGGCGACATCCTGCTGGCGCAGGTGGCGCAGCGCCTTGGCAGCTGTGTGCGTGAAGGCGACACCGTAGCCCGACTTGGCAGCGACGAGTTTGTCGTGATCCTGGAAGATTTGAGCCGCAATGAAATCGAAGCTGCCACACAGACCAAGACCATCAGCGAAAAGATACTTGAAGCCCTTCGTCAGGAACATCAACTCGACCATGGCGCCTATCACGGCAGTTGCAGCATCGGTATCACGCTGTTTGGCGGGCATCGACAGGAAAGTAGCGATGAGCCTCTGAAGCGCGCCGAGTTGGCGATGTATCGGGCCAAGGCCATCGGCCGCAACGCCATGCGGTTTTTTGACCCGCAGATGCAGGTCGAAGTTGCCAATCGACTCGCTCTGGAAGCCGATTTGCGGGAAGCCGTGCTGAACCAGCAGTTTGCGCTCTACTATCAGATGCAGGTAGTTGACAGCGGCCGTCTGACCGGTGTCGAAGCCCTGATTCGCTGGCAGCACCCGCTGCGCGGCCTGGTGTCACCGGCCGAGTTCATTCCCTTGGCCGAAGAAACCGGCTTGATCCTGCCGATCGGTCAATGGGTCATGGAAGTCGCCTGTAGGCAACTCGCGCTGTGGGCCAGCCGGCCCGAGATGGAGCACCTGACCATGGCGGTCAACGTCAGCGCCCGCCAGTTCCACCAGAAGGAGTTTGTCGATCAGGTAGTTGCAGTGCTTGAGAAAACTGGTGCCAACCCGAAACGCCTGAAGCTCGAACTGACCGAGAGCATGCTGGTCAAGGATGTAGAAGGCATGATCACCAAGATGGGCACACTGAAACTGAAGGGCGTCAGTTTTTCGCTCGACGATTTTGGCACCGGCTACTCGTCACTGTCCTACCTGAAGCGGCTGCCGCTGGATCAGCTCAAAATCGATCAGGGTTTTGTCAAAAACATCCTGACCGACCCGAACGATTCCGCCATCGCCAGAACGATCGTGGCGCTCGCCAACAACCTGGGCCTGTCGGTCATCGCTGAGGGTGTCGAAATCGAAGCACAGCGCGACTTTCTGGCCGGGCTGGGTTGCCACGCCTACCAGGGCTATCAGTTCAGCCGTCCCATGCCCATGACTGCGCTGGAGAACCATCTGCGCCAATTCGGCTGGACAGCGGAAGAAGTTGGCGCCAGCTGAGCGCATCTCGCGCGTTCCTTTGGCGGTTTGGTCGCATTTCGGTATGGAGTTCCAGCGCCGGCCGGCATAGTCCGGACTGCCTGTATTATTTCGAGGAAATCTCCATGAGCTCCAACATGACACCCGAAGACATCGAACGCCTGGCCCGCAAGCGTGCCGGAAAGAAAATGGGCTGGTATATCCACGCCTTTGTGTACATCACCGTGAACATCGGTCTGGCGCTGCTGTCAAGTTTCACCGGTCGCCACTGGGCCGTCTTTCCGGCGCTGGGCTGGGGGCTGGGGCTGCTGATCCACGGCCTCGTCGTATTTGTTGCGCCGCCCGGCAGCCAGTTCCGCGAAAACCTGGTGCAACGCGAGCGCGAGCGCCTGCAAGAGCAGAACCGGCGCTGATGCCAATCGCCTCAAAACACGTCGTGCCATGGACGCCGCTGGCGCTGTTGCAGCGCAGCCTGCCGGGTCTGACGGTCAACACTTTCATCGCCCTGAACCTGACGGCCTTTGGCGACACCCCGTTTGGCCCGAATCTGGTTTATTCGCACTGCATCGGCATCAGTATCTGGCTATTGATTGAAATCACGCAGTGCTACCTGATTCCGGAGCCCAAGCACCAATGGCGCCGCCTGTACTTCATCATTCCGGCCTGCGTCGTGCTGGGCTACGTCATCGGGCTCTATCTGGCAGCCTGGCTGCTCAACTACCCGACCGACGGCCTGTGGTCCGAGCAGCCCCGCATGGTGCTGGGTTATCTGCTGCTGAGCCTGACGGCCGGCGGCGCCCTGACCTACTTCTTCATGAGCCGCGAGCAGCTCGCTGCAGCCAGCCAGGACATGGCCTATGCCAGCGCGCAGACCGAAGCGGCGCAACGCCACGCCGCCGAATCCAGGCTGGTGCTGCTGCAAAGCCAGTTGGAGCCGCACATGCTGTTCAACACGCTGGCCAATCTGCGCGCCCTGATAGGCACCGACCCGGCTGCCGCCACCGCCATGCTGGACCACCTCAATGCCTACCTGCGCGCCACCCTGAACGCCTCGCGCGCCAGCGCGCACCCGCTGCAAACCGAATTTGACCGCGTGCGTGACTACCTGGAACTGCTCAAGGTGCGCATGGGGTCACGCCTTGGTTACACACTGGAGCTCCCCGCGGCGCTGGCCAGCGTGCCGGTGCCGCCGCTGCTGTTGCAGCCCTTGGTCGAGAACGCCATCAAGCATGGGTTGGAACCCAAAATCGAGGGTGGCAGCATCACGGTGCGGGCCAGTCACCGAGGTGGCGAGTTGAAGCTGGAGGTAAGCGACAGCGGCGTGGGTCTGACCGATGGCAGTCAACCGAATGACGGTTTCGGCCTGACCCAGGTGCGTGAGCGACTGGCCACCATCTACGGCACGCGCGGCACGCTGGTGTTGACACCAGGCCCGGGGGTAGGCGCAACAGCGAGTCTTGTGTTTCCCTGTGGTCATCCCGGACTTGCTATTTGTCATCCCGGACCTGCTATTTGTCATCCCGGACCTCCACTTGGTCATCCCGGACCTGATCCGGGATCCAGTGCCACGCCTACACTGGATTGCGGGTCGAGCCCGCAATGACGTTGACAAAGTCAGGTATGACAACGATCTCCCGACCCACCGCTCTGATTGCCGAAGACGAGCCACTGCTGGCGGCAGCCTTGCAGGCGGAGCTGGCGCTGGCCTGGCCCGAGCTGAACGTGGTGGCTGTGGTGGGGGACGGCGCCTCGGCCGTGACGCAGGCGCTCAAGCTGCAGCCCGACGTGCTGTTCTTCGACATCCGCATGCCGGGTCTGAGCGGGCTGGACGCAGCTGCCGAACTGGCTGACCGCTGGAACACCGACGCCGATCACGGAACTCCCTTTCCGGCACTGGTTTTTGTGACAGCCTACGACCAGTACGCCATGGCAGCCTTTGAGACGCAGGCGATGGATTACCTGCTCAAGCCGGTGCAGGCGGCGCGCTTGCGCAAGACCGTTTCCAAGCTGCAGCAGACCCTGGCGAATCGTGCGCAGACTGCCTTGAACTTCGAAACCACGCTGGGTCAGTTGCGCGGTCTTCTGGGGGCGGCGCAGCCTGCGAGCGCGCCGCTGAAAGTGATCCAGGCCAGCGTCGGTACGACGATCCGCATGGTGCCGGTCGCTGACGTGGTGTATTTTGAAGCGGCGGACAAGTACGTTCGCGTTCTGACGGCCAGCCACGAGTACCTGATACGCACACCGCTGAAAGAACTGCTGCCGCAGCTCGATGCCACGCTGTTCTGGCAGATCCACCGTGGCACGGTCGTCAATTCAAGCTGCGTCGAGACCGTGCTGCGCGACGAGGCCGGCAAGCTCAGTGTGTCGCTGCGTGGCCGATCGGAAAAACTGCCGGTGAGCCGGCTCTACCTGCACCTGTTCAAGGCGATGTAGTTCAGGCTTGCGGGTAGCCTGGCATGGCGAAGCCGGCTGCGGCCAGCGTCTTGAGCAAATCGGTGGCGGCGCTGTCGCCCAGAGCGCACAGCGGCGGACGCACCGTCGCCCAGGACGGATCGTGCACGAACTCGGCCACCGCCCGCTTCATTGCCGGAATCATGGGCACAGACTGGAAGATCGTGCGCACCACATCGGCCTTGGCCTGCAGCGCGGCACCGTTCGCTCCACTCCAGCCCTCAAACAGCGCATGGATGCCCGCCGGGTTCATGTTCACCGTGGCGCTGATGCACCCGGCCGCGCCCAGCGGCAGGGCTTTGGATAGCAGGGACTCGCTGGCCGGAAAGACATCAAAGCCATCACCAGCAAAGTTCTCGATCATGGCCAACGTGTTGTCCCAGCTGCCCGATGAATCCTTGGCGCCGACCACGGTATGGGGGTAGCGCTTGCGCAGCATGGCAATCAGGTTCAGGGTGATAGGCACCTGCGTGACCTGGGGGATGTGGTACAGATAAACCTTGAGCCGCGCATCGCCAACGCGCTCTATCACTTCGGAGTAGTAGGCATAGAGCCCCTCGTCAGAGACACCCTTGTAGAAAAAAGGCGGCAGCATCAGCGCACCGGAAGCGCCGCTTTGCACCGCATGCCGGGTCAGTGTGGTTGCATCGGTGATGGAACAGCCACCGGTGCCCGGCATCAGGCGCGCAGCCGGAATGCCGGCTTCCAGAATCGCATCGGTCAGGGTCAGACGCTCCGCCACGGCGAGCGACGCCGCTTCCGAATTGGTGCCAAAAATAGCCAGCCCTGCCTTGTTGTCAATCAGCCAGCGGCAGTGCGCCACAAAGCGTTGGACGTCAGGCTCCAGAGAAGCCTTGAACGGTGTCAGAACCGGGGCAAAAACGCCGCGCAGG
>CAITZZ010000045.1 GCA_903897005.1 uncultured beta proteobacterium
GCCGTAGCCACTGATGGTGATGTTGAGCGCCAGATACTGCGTCGGAATGGAGACCGGATAAACCTCGTCAAGCCGGGCGCCGTTCAGGTACAGCGTTTCTCGCGGTCCAGGGACGTTGGAAATGATGACATTGAACAAGGGATGCTGTTTGGCAGTTCCAGTCACCATGGCCGGACCCATGGGTGAAATCGAGGTGATGCCGTGCGCCAGTTTTTGCAGACGCGGCATGCTGCGCAGACGCTCCTTGGCCTCGGTAGTGGACTGCACGATGCGCGCCAGACGCTTGAGCGGATCGCGCAGATGGGTGGCCAGGTTCGCCAATAAAAGCGATACCTGGTTGCCACCAGCGTCGGTCTGGTCATGCAGCGATACCGGCACCATCGCGATCAGGGGCTTTCTGGGCAATTTGTCCTGCGCCTGCAGGTACTTGCGCAGTGCGCCAGAGCAGATCGCCAGCGTCACGTCATTGACAGTGGCGCCAGTCGCCTCGCCAATGCGCTTCAGGCGTGACAGCGAATAGGACTGCGAAGCAAAGCGCCGCGAACCTGCTATCTCGACATTGAAGGGCGTTGGCGGCGCCTGAAAAGGCAGCGCCGCGCCAGCGCCGGAGCCCAGGCGCAGCATGTCGAGCAAACCGCTGCCTATGCCCGGCAGGATCTCGCGCCCGGCGCGCGCCGCATTGGCGAGCTGGGTCAGCAATCCGGGTGCTGCCGCTGCCCGTTTGGACGCCGGATGTTTGGAGACTTTTTGCGCCCAGACCGGTGGCTTGTTTTCGTCAGCGCTGCGCGACAGGCCTTCCGCCATGATTCGGGCGCCGCTGACACCGTCCACCAGCGCATGGTGAATCTTGATGTAAGTGGCAAAGCGGCCGCCGGGCAGGCCCTCGATCACGTAGGCCTCCCACAGGGGGCGATTGCGGTCCATCAAATTGCCATGCAGGCGCGACACCATGGCCAGCAGTTCGCGGATGCGGCCCGGCTGCGGCAAGGCCAGATGGCGCAGGTGGTAGTCCAGCTCAAACTCCGCATCTTCTTCCCAATACCAAAGACCCATGCGCAACACGGGGCGCAGATTGAAGGGAGCCACAGCCGACAGGTGGCGGCTCCATTCGGCCAGCAGCGAGGCTACGTAGTGCGGGCCGGCGTCAGCAGGTGGCGAGTAAATATTGAGGCCGGCCACGTGCATTGGCTGATTGCGCGTTTCCATCCACAAGAATGCGGAGTCCGTGGGACTGAGTGCTTGCATGGCCTGGCTTCCTTCGGGGTTGACCGGTGAGTGAGCGTGACCCGTCAGTCTACGCGCTCCACTGCCGGCATGCCCCACTGCCCCTTGATTGCCGTCGCCTTGGGCCAGTAGAGCCGGGCGTTCAGAAGAAAAGCTTGGCCCGACTTGACCGGCAGCCAGTTTCGCATCATGTCGCCTTGCGGCGGTGCTGCCTGCACCAGCAAGTCCAGCGATCCGTCGGCGTTGAACAGCAGCGGGTCGCGGTCGCCCAGAGCAAAACGCTGCAGCGGGTTGTCGATGAAGAAGTCGTCCGCACCATAGGCCGTGACCGACCAGAAAGCGTTCACCGGAGGCAGCTCGCCGGCCCTGAAATGCAGGCGGTAGCGCTGGCTGCCGTCCAGCGCCTGACCGTTGGCGTCAATGCGGGTGTTGGGATACATGGCATCGGCCGGCAGATTCGCGCCGAGGCCGATCATGGCGACCACAGCGCGCGTGTTGTAGTCGGTGCCGTAGTTGCCGAGCGTGGCTGGCGGTGTCTGCCAGCCCCGTACCAGCGCAGGTGGTTTCTTCAACTCACTGGCAACCTTGAAGTCGGCGATCCAGCGTCCGAGCGCCACGCACCAGCGCTGCAGCACCCCCCACTGCGGTGGTTGGCCGGCTTTCAGGCCGATGCGCTCTAGTTTGAGCAGCATGGCGCCGTCCGCTGCGGCGGGTGGGTTGTTCACCAGCAGCATCGAAAAGCGGCTGAAGAAAGTTTCGGTCGTCATGGAGCGCATCTGCTCCAGGGGAGGCATCGGTCTGCCTGGCGCAGCTCGCCACCCGGCTGAGACCTTTTCTGCCGCACCGGGGTCGGCCTGCCAATCGCTCAGACTGCGCAGCCTGATGCCGTCCTGCAAACGGTGCACCAGCGGGTAGTCGGCAACGCCATTGGTTTGCGTGCGCCCGATCAGCCAGACCATTTGCGTTGGCGCACGCACCAGGGTCAGTCCCATCGGTGTTGAGCCCTGCCAGCCGGGCCCTGCCAGCAGCAGCCTCGCGCCCGCAGCACCCAGCGTGCGCGTGCCGGGTGCCGCGAAGACGTTGGTCCAGGCGTCCATGAAGGGCATCACTTCATAGCGCTGGGCGTTGGCCGGTATCTCGAACACCCAGGGACCCTGGGCCATGTCAATGAAGCCGCTGGTGTAGAGCGTATCGGCGTTGGGCCTCACCACTTCACGGAAGTTCGCGTCCGGGAACTGGCGCACCCGGCGTAACTGGTTTTCCGGGCCTATGGTCAGCGCCGAGTTGCTTCGCGTCACATCCATGATGACCAGCGGGTAGCCAAAGAGGTAGGCCTCAGCACCGAGAAGGATGTAGTCGCGCTTGGCGTAAAGCGCACCACCCAGCAGGAGCAGCGCAATCAACAGGCCAAGCAGGATTCGCTTCGTGTCACGCACGTTCAGTTCGACCAGTAGCTGTACTCGTCGTCCGCGCTCTTGGGTTGGTCCAGCGTCTTGTCAATGTAGATTGGCGCCTGAATAAACGAGGGCCACATCGGTGGTGGCATGCCGGCGTGATGCGCCTGCAGCAGCGCCTTGAGCTGGGCCAGCTTTTGCGGCTGCGTGGCGACAAGATTGTTCTTTTCAGTGGGGTCCTGCTGAAGATGGAACAGCCAGTCTTTCTTCGGGATCTCGGAGACGATCAGCTTCCAGCCTGCGTCCTGCACGGTGCGCAGGGGACCGTCACGCCAGAACAGGGGGCGCGGCGCTTGCTGGATCGTCTCTTTGCCCAGGAAGGGCAGCAGGTTGACGCCGTCGATGACACGGTCCTTTGGCAAAGTTCCTCCGGCTGCAGCGAGCACCGTAGGCAGAATGTCGATGTTCGACACAGGCGGCTGGTACTTTGTGCCAGGGGCAATATGTCCCGGCCATTTGGCCACATAGGGGACACGCACGCCACCCTCGAATTGCGTCAGCTTCCAGCCCCGGTACGGCTTGTTGACCTCGGGCAGTCCGATGTAGCCCGGTGCGCCGTTGTCGCTGGTGAAGATGACGATGGTGTTGTCATCGAGCCCCTCTTCGCGCAGGGTTTGCAGAACGCGCCCCACACTTCGATCCACCGACTTGACCATGGCCGCGTAGACGCGCCGGCGATGATCCGTGATGTTGGGTAGCGAGTCGTAGTCGGCCTTGCTGGCTTGCAAGGGCGTGTGGACACCCCAGTGCGCCAGGTAAAGGAAAAAGGGACGGTTCTTGTTGCGCTTGATCGCGGTGACGGCTTCATCGGTGTAGTAATCGGTCAGGTACTTGCTGGGCTCAAACCACTTGCCGCCGTTGTAGCTCACGCCAAAGCGCATATTGGGCCAGAGAAATTTGTCGATCGGATCAAAGTCCTGCCTGGAATTCACCACCCCGGGATCGTTTACCGGCAGATAGAGCCCGCTCTCCATGAACAGGGTTTCGTCAAATCCCTGGTTGTTGGGCCGCATCTCTGGCGTGCTGCCAAGATGCCATTTACCGATGTGAATGTTGTGGTAGCCGCGCGGTTTGAGCAATTCCGCTATCGTCTGCTCGGAGGGTGGCATGCCCAGATCGTTGAAATCCTTGACCTGGCTTGCCTTGTCCAGATCGACGATCGGTGGATGCAGGGGTTCGACATCAGCATACAGTTTGCCCACGACGCGGCCCATGGCACCCGGGATCGGGGTGAACTCCAGGCCAAAGCGCCAGGGGTAGCGCCCGGTCAGCAGTGCGGCGCGCGACACCGTGCAGACGGCGGCACCCGCATAACCCTGGCTGAATTGAACGCCTTCGCGCGCGATGGAGTCGATGTTCGGGGTCGGCGCACCCTGCGCCGCATAGCCGCCGCCGTTGGTGGTGACGTCGTTGGAACCCAGGTCGTCGGCCATGATCAGGACGATGTTGGGCGGTCGCTCATTCACTGGTTTGTCGACCGTGGTGGGACCGGCCATCCACGGCACCGGTTTGTTGGGATCGCGCGGGTAATTCCAGTCCGTGTGCCAGCCCAGGGAACGCTGCAGGATCGCGATGCGGTTGACGTAAGTCAGCGCGGCAACACTGGTAAGCACAATGGCACTGGCGATCAGGGTTTTGCGCATCTTCATGGGGGTCGGCTCTCGTGGGCGCTCATGATCCGGCAGCTATCCAGAGCAACCCTATCGCAGCAGCGCGAGAAGGGTGGCCGCCAGCAGCGCCAGCAAAGCCGCCACCGAACTACGCACAAGAATCAGGCTGACCAGCGGCTTGACCGGGAAAACATGCGTTTTCTCCAGCGCCGCCCATTTGTGGACGGTAATTTCCTGGGTTTGAACCGCCAGCACAAAGCGGAGAAAATCTCGCCGACTGCGGTAGCGCACCATGGCAACGTAATGCCAGACATCGGCGCCTTCGGGCTCGATGAAACTGCCACTGCGTCGGGCAATGAAGATCGGCAGGCTGCCCTGGCGCAGCAAGGGCAGGATGATGGCTTTGCCGTAGCGCTGATCGGCGGCCCTGGCATCATCGTTGTAATGGTAACCCGCGGGGTACAAGGCCTTGGGGCGATGCCGCACCAGGTTTTGCATGACGAATTCCTCGCCATCGTCATTGGCCAGCAAGCTGCGAATTTCCAGGATGATCTCCTTCTCGCTTTCGCTCAGGTTCATCTTTCCCAGCGTATCGAAAAAGGCATCGATCTCATCGGGCCGCAGCGGCTTGCCTTTGCCGCCGTACCATGCGAGAAACAGCAGGTAGAGCCCCAGCAAAGGAACAGTGATGACAAAGAAAAGCGTCATTTCTTGGAATTCTCCATGCTTGCCAAATTCAATACACAAGTGTACGGTCGCGTCAAGCCTGGACCATCAGTGAATACCCGGAGCGTCAGGCCTGGGCCAGAAATCGCTCTGCCAGTCGGGTCCAGTAGGCGGCGCCTACGGTGAGGTTCTGGTCGTTGAAATCGTATCTGGCGTTGTGCACCATGGCACTACTTTCGCCGTTGCCAAGGCGCAGGAAACAGCCCGGCCGGTGTTGCAGATAGTAGGCAAAGTCCTCACTGCCAGTCACAGGACCGAAAGGCGAAACCGTGTGCTCCGCTCCGACCAGTTCGCTCGCCACCTGCAACGCAAAGGCGGTTTCCGCCACGCTGTTGACCAGCACCGGGCAACCCCGCTCGTAGTTGATCTCGACCGAGCCGCCATAGCCGTGCACATGCTGTGTCACCAGCTCGGTGATGCGCTCCTGGAGGCGATCGCGCACCGCGGGGTTGAAGGAGCGCACGCTCAAACCCATGCTCGCGCTCTCGGGAATGACGTTGGACGCCATGCCGGAATTGAGAGAGCCGATCGTCACGATGGCGGTCTGCGTTGGATCGATGTTGCGTGACACCACGCTTTGCAGCGCCATCACCAGGCTGCCAGCAATCAGGATCGGATCGACCGTCAGGTGCGGACGCGCCGCATGGCCGCCGCGGCCGTGGACAGTGATGAACACCCTGTCGGACGCTGACATGAAGGGCCCGCTGCCAAACATGAAGGTGCCCACCGGGTAGCCGGGGTGGTTGTGCAGACCGAAGATGGCGTCACAGGGAAAGCGCTCGAACAGGCCGTCGGCAATCATGCATTGGGCGCCACTGTCGCGCCCGGCTTCTTCTGCCGGCTGGAAAACGAGGTTGATGGTGCCGGAAAAATTTCGGGTCTTTGCCAGCTGACGCGCGGCACCCAAGAGCATGGTGGTGTGGCCGTCATGACCACAGGCGTGCATGACGCCAGCGTTCTTGCTGGCGTGGGCGCTGCTGTTTTCCTCCAGGATGGGCAGCGCGTCCATGTCGGCGCGCAGACTCACGCTGCGCGTTCCCTCACCCTGGCGCAAGCGTCCGACCACGCCGTGGCCACCGACCTTGCGTGTGACTTCATAACCCCACTCACCCAGACGCAGGGCCACCAGTTCCGCCGTGGCCAACTCCTTGAAAGAAAGCTCGGGATTGGCATGCAACTGGTGGCGGATCTGTGTCAGAAAGTCCTGCGAATCGGAGAGATCGGAGACCTGGCAATAGCGCTTGTAGTTCGTGTTCATGGTTCGCTTTCTCTCGTGCTAATCAGCTAAAAGACCGTGCGGCGTGTTGCCGTCGCCCAGGTCCCAGTACAGGCCGGTCATGATGCTTAAAGCTTCGCGCAGCAGAGCGGCCGGCAGATGCTCGTTGGGCGCATGCTGTGAACAGCCCGGGTAGGAGTGTGGCACCCAGATCGTGGGCAGACCCAGGATGTCGGCAAAAATGTCGTTCGGCAAGGAGCCGCCCAGATTGGGCAGCAGGGCTGGATTCTTGCCGCTGCTGGCTTCGATCGATGCTAGCGTCCACTGGACCCAGGGATTTTCCGGGTCCAGGCGCGTCGCTTGCGACATTTCGGCGCGCACCGACTCGATCTGCACCATGGCAAAGCCCTGACGATCGAGATGGCGACGCAGGGCCGGCAGGATGTCGTGCGGATCGATGCCGACGACAAAGCGCAATTGGCAGCGCGCCCAGGCACGCGGCGGTATCGCGTTGACTGGCGCCTCCGGGTTGCCGACTCTGCAGGCCAGCACTTCAAAAGAGCACCAGCCAAAAACGCGCTCGGCCGGCGACAGGCCGGGCTCGCCCCAGAGTGGCTCGATGCTGGGGCCATCCTCGCCACCATCGACTTCGCAGTCGGCCAGCGCCCGACGCACGACATCCGGCAGTTCGGCCGGCAGCCATTCTGGAATGCGGATTTGCCCGCTACCTGAAACGATGCTGGCAATGGCGTGCGCCAGTTGAATGCCGGGGTTCGAGATCAATCCGCCCCAGTTACCCGAGTGATGCGCACTTTGACGCGCTTCGATGCTCAGATCAAAGTTGAGACAACCACGCGAGCCCAGGAACAGGGTGGGACGCTCGGCACTCAGACGCGGACCATCAGAGGCGATCATCACATCGGCCCGAAACAGCGCCTTGTGCTCCTCGCACAAGCCGCGCAAGCCGGGGGATCCGACCTCCTCGCCCATTTCAATCAATATCTTGGCGTTAAAGCCCAGCTTGCCGCGCGCCTGCAACACATTGGCCAAGGCCTGCAAGTTGACCGAATGCTGGCCCTTGTTGTCAGCCATGCCACGGCCATACCAGCGGCCGTCGCGCTCGTCCAGCCGCCAAGGGGACAGTCCGTCGATCCACTGCGCCTCCTGACCTCGAATCACATCGCCGTGACCATAGCCAAAGACGGTGGGCAATTTGCCATCTTCGATCCGCTGTGCAAAAAGAAAAGGTGCCGCGGCCTGCGCCTGCGTCAGGGTCTGGCAAGCAAAACCCATCGCCTCCAGCGCCGGGCGCAATTCGGCGTTCAGATAGACGCCCAGCTCAGCAGCGCGCTGCGGGTTCTGGCTCTCGGTCGCCATCGCGATGCGTCGCGCCAGCGTTTGGCGGAACTCGCCGGAGTCGAACTGTGTCTGCGCCAGCTCGATCGCGTCGGAGCGGGTCATGTTGAAGCTTCTCGTCATGGGTTCCAATATACCGTGCTTAGAATCCTTGCATGAACCCGAACCTGCCCGACCCCGCAACGCTCAAGCCGACAGCCCTGATCGACAGCGATCACCCAGCCATCCAGACCTTCACGCAGCAGCATTCACAGGGCGACGACGACCGCCAGCGCGCCGTCGCCCTGTACTATGCCGTGCGGGACGGTTTTCGCTATGACCCCTACCGCCTCGATTTATCCCCTTTTGGCATGACCGCCAGCACGGTGTTGGCGACCGGCTATGGCTGGTGTGTCAACAAGGCATCCCTCTTGGTGGCAAGCTGCCGCGCCATCGGAATTCCCGCTCGTCTGGGGTTTGCCGACGTGCTCAACCACCTGGCCACAGAGCGCCTGCGCCAGGCCATGAAGACCGATGTTTTCGCCTGGCATGGCTACGCTGACCTGTGGCTGGACGGGGCCTGGCGCAAGGCCACCCCCGCTTTCAATATCGAGTTGTGCGAGAAGTTTGGCTTGCTGCCGCTCGAATTCAATGGTGTCGACGATTCGATTTACCACGCGTTTGACCGCGCGGGCAACCGGCACATGGAGTACGTGCGACAGCGCGGCACCTTCAACGATCTGCCCTTGGCCGAGATGGTGGCGACTTTTCGCGAGATCTACACCAGCCCTATGCCCGGCAACAACCTGTCAGGCGAGTTGCAATCGGCTGACTTTCTGGCTGACGTCGATTCGGAAAACAAAGCCGTTTAGCGCGACAGGGTGTAGACCGAGGTTCCGGCACGCAGATTGGGCGCAAAGCGGATGGTCTTGCCATCCTGAATCCCGAAACTGTCGAGCACGCGCAGGTTGCTGCGCTGCGCCAGCAGGGCCAGATCGGCGTGCGTACCAACACGGATATTGGGCGTGTCGTACCACTGGTAAGGCAGACGTCGTGTAACCGGCATGCGACCACGCAGCACACTCAGGCGATTGGGCCAGTGGGCAAAATTGGGAAAGGCAAGCACACCGATACGACCAACGCGCACTGTTTCCCGAAGCATCACTTCAGCGTTGCGCAGGTGTTGCAAGGTGTCGATTTGCAGCACGACGTCAAAAGTGGCGTCATCAAAAAGGGACAGGCCTTCATCCAGATTGAGCTGGATCACATTGACCCCGCGCTGGGTGCAGGCCAGCACATTGGCGTCGTCGATCTCGATGCCGTAACCGGTGCAACGACGCGCTTCCTTCAAATAAGCCAGCATGGCGCCATCGCCACAACCCAGATCAAGCACACGTGAACCCGCTGGCACCAGTTGTGCAATGGTTTCCATGGTGGCTGCATCACTCATATTGCGAGCTCCTTGAGGATGCCGTCAAAATAGGAGCGAACCAAACCGAGATAGCGAGGATCGTCGAGCAGGAAGGCATCGTGTCCATGCGGCGCATCTATTTCGGCGTAGCTGACGTCGCGCCGGTTGTCCAGCAGGGCCTTGACGATCTCCCGGCTGCGTTTGGGCGCAAAGCGCCAGTCGGTGGTAAAGCTCACCAGCAGGAATTTGCTGGTGGCACGGGCCAAAGCCAGACTGAGATCGCCACCGTGATCACGCGCCGGATCGAAGTAGTCAAGTGCACGCGTGATCAGCAAATAGGTATTGGCGTCGAAGTACTCGGCGAACTTGTCGCCCTGATGGCGCAGATAGCTTTCGATCTGGAATTCGACTTCCTGGGTGCTGAAAAGATAGGCCCCCACGCTCGTCGCTGCGCGTACTGCGCTGCCCCCCGCGGGGGCGGTTTCGCCTTGGGGCGGCCCGGCGTCGAAACTGGCCCCCACGCTCGTCGCTACGCGTACTGCGCTGCCCCCCGCGGGGGCGGTTTCGCCTTGGGGCGGCCCGGCGTCGAAACTGGCCTTCTGGCTCAGTGCAGAGCGGAGTTGGCGTCCGAACTTTTCATTCATCACGTCATCACTAAGGTAGGTGATATGGCCAATCATGCGGGCGATGCGCAGGCCGCGCTTCGGAATCACGCCATGGTCATAGAAATGCCCCCCATGAAAGTCGGGGTCGGTGACGATGGCGCGGCGTGCCACTTCATTGAAGGCGATGTTCTCGGCCGTCAGGTTCGGGGCGCTCGCAACGACCACGGCGTGGCGCACCCGCTCAGGGTATTGCAGCGTCCAGCTGAGCGCCTGCATGCCGCCTAAAGAGCCGCCCATCACCGCTGCCAGGGTCGTGATTCCCAGTGCATCGAGCAAGCGCGCCTGGGCATTGACCCAGTCTTCCACCGTCACGACCGGAAAATCAGCCCCGTAGATCCGTCCCGTGTCGGGGCTAACGTGCATGGGACCGGTGGAGCCAAAGCAGGAGCCCAGGTTATTGACGCCGATCACAAAGAACCTGTCGGTGTCGAGTGGCTTGCCCGGGCCAATCATGTTGTCCCACCAGCCTTCGGACTTATCCTGCCCGGCATAGACGCCTGCCACGTGATGCGAGGCATTGAGTGCGTGGCAGATCAGTACTGCATTCGATCTATCCGCATTGAGCCTGCCGTAGGTCTCAAAACTCAAGGCGTAGTCACGAATCTGCGCGCCGCTTTGCAAAGGCAAAACGGCGGCAAAGTGCATCGACTGTGGCGTGGCAATCATCAAATAAAAACCCGGCATCGCTAAAGGCGAGGCCGGGTTGGCGGGCGTCTTTAGCTGAACTTATTAAGCGCCCGCAAGCTGTAGCAAATCGGCGCCTGCGCAGTATATCAACCCTGTCCATGCTCGGCAAACACGGGGGGCAGGATCGATTTTGGCGTGCTTTTTGCTTTAGTTTGGTGCGTTGCTGGGTTTTGCCGTGTTTGCGCACCAATTCAACTCATTTCATTCAAAGAGGACTTCATGGAAGCACTAAAACAGGGCGCCGACACCCTGTTCATTCTTTTGGGCGCCGTCATGGTGCTGGCCATGCATGCCGGATTTGCGTTTCTGGAGTTGGGCACGGTACGCCGCAAGAATCAGGTTAACGCCCTGGTCAAGATTCTGGTCGACTTTTCGGTCTCCACCGTTGTCTATTTCTTGATTGGCTACAGCGTGGCTTATGGCAGCAGTTTTTTTGTCGGCGCGGAGCAATTGGCTGCCAGGAATGGCTATGAACTGGTCAAGTTCTTCTTTCTACTGACTTTTGCTGCAGCGATTCCAGCCATCATCTCGGGCGGCATCGCCGAGCGCGCCAAGTTCTGGCCGCAGTTGATTGCCACCGCCGTCATCGTCGGCTTGATTTACCCGCTCTTTGAGGGTGTCGCCTGGAATGGACGCCTTGGCGTGCAAGCCTGGACCAAGGCACTGACAGGCCAGGAGTTTCATGATTTTGCTGGTAGCGTGGTGGTTCACGCTCTGGGTGGCTGGATTGCCTTGCCGGCCGTCCTCCTGCTCGGCGCCCGCAGCAACCGCTATCGCAAGGATGGCGCGATCTCGGCCCACCCGCCCTCAAGCATCCCGTTTCTTGCGCTGGGAGCCTGGGTGTTGACCGTCGGATGGTTTGGCTTCAACGTCATGAGTGCCCAGACCCTGGACCGGATTTCGGGTTTGGTGGCGGTCAACTCGCTGATGGCCATGGTTGGCGGTACGCTGGCGGCACTGATTGCTGGAAAGAATGACCCTGGTTTTGTGCACAACGGGCCCCTGGCGGGCTTGGTGGCGGTGTGCGCCGGCTCGGACCTGATGCACCCGCTGGGGGCATTGGTCGTTGGAGCGGTGGCAGGCAGCATCTTCGTCTTCATGTTCACCTTGACACAAAACAAATGGAAAATTGACGATGTGCTCGGCGTCTGGCCCCTGCACGGTCTGTGCGGCACCTGGGGCGGCGTGGCGGCAGGAATTTTCGGCAGCAAGACCCTGGGGGGCCTGGGTGGCGTCACGCTCGGGGCTCAGCTCATTGGCACAGCCTTGGGCGTGGTCTGGGCCTTGATTGGAGGTCTGCTGATTTACAGTCTGCTCAAGAAAACCATGGGTTTGCGCCTGAGCCAGGAAGAAGAATTTGACGGGGCTGACCTGTCGATTCACAAAATCAGCGCATCGCCTGAGCGCGAGGCGAATTGGTAAGAATCGCTAGCACTGATTTTCGTCTTTGGCAGAAATATTTGTGAAAATATAAAACTTGACGCATAATGCACCGGCATTGCCGAAAATAGGTTATGCAAGTTTGCGGTGTTTAGTCAGTTTCGCGTCTGCTTTAAGTCTACATTGGTTTGTTGATTGCGGGTTAATTGCGGTTTTGGACTCCATCGCGTTTTGAGTCATTTTGAGGAGTCCTTTCGTGGGCAACAAACTTTACGTGGGCAACCTGCCCTACACTTTCCGTGACGAAGACCTGCAGCAAGCTTTTGCTGCACATGGCACCGTCACCAGCGCCAAGGTCATGATGGAGCGCGATACCGGTCGCTCCAAGGGCTTCGGCTTTGTGGAAATGGGCAGTGATGCTGAGGCGCAAGCCGCCATCAGCGGCATGAACGGTCAACAATACGGTGGTCGTGGTCTCGTGGTTAACGAAGCCCGTCCGATGGAACCCCGTCCTCCCCGCACTGGCGGCGGCTTCGGCGGCGGTGGTGGTGGCGGCGGTTACGGCGGTGGTGCCGGCGGCGGCCGCAGTGGCGGTGGCGGCGGTTACGGCGGTGGCGCTGGCGGCGGCCGCAGTGGCGGTGGCGGCGGTGGTGGTTACGGCGGTGGCCGCAGCAGCTACTAAGCACCGGTCGGAATTCACTGATCGACAAAAAGGGCCCTTGTGGCCCTTTTTTTCGTGAGTTCAATTTGCGATGCTGCGCGGTTTTCGCGGGCGTCCGGCAACGGCTTTGTCAAACCAGCTGTTGGGCAGCACTCGTAGCACTTTTGCCAGTACGCCCATCTGCCAGGGGATCACGCGGTAGCTGGCACCCGCTTCTATTGCTCGCCAAGCCTTGGCGGCGAACCTGTCGGCCTGCATCAAGAACGGCATGCTGTAAGTGTTCTTCTGCGTCAAGGGCGTGTCGATGTAGCCCGGGCAGAGGGTCACGACCTTGACACCGGTGCCACGCAAGTCGCCCCGCAGGCACTCACAATAACTGATCATGGCGGCCTTGCTCGGACAGTTTGCGCCATGGCCAGGAAAGCCCCGAATACCGTTAACGCTGCTGATTCCGACCAGGACACCAGAGCCGCGCTTGACCATAGCGCGCAAAAAGGGGTGAAAAGTCGCGGCCGTGCCGGTATTGTTGATGGCGAACGTTCTGGCGATGACCTCGATATCCTGGCGCTCAGCCGTATCCACGCCAACGCTGATTCCGGCGCAGGCGATCACGACGTCGGGCAGGCCCTGCCTCTCCAGACAATCCTGCCCGACAGTCACGATGCTGTCTGTTATCGATACGTCAGCACCATAAATTTGACAGCGCTCTGGCGCTATGTGTCGCTCGTCAATCCAGGACTGGATTTGGGCGGTTCGGCGCGCCACCAGCGCCAAGGAATACCCTGCCTGGTAAAACTGCCATGCCAGCGCCTGACCAATTCCACTGGAAGCGCCGGTGATGAATACCAGTCTGGACATGGGATCACCCGGTTTGAACTACCGAATCGCGCCTGGCAACAAGGTGCCCTTGACTCGCCCCTTGAGCTGGAGCACCCGCTCGACGTTGTCGAAATCGAGGCTGTCTGCGGTGAAGCTATCGTTGCCCCGAATCAATTCCACCGGTTTGTGCGACTTGATGCGCTCAGTCTTCAAGAAGGCGTGCAAGAACTCGCCGCGAAATTCACCGCGCGGTTGCGAGTTGCCGGCGGCGTCAACCAGCGCTTCGCGCACGACGTGAGCGTCGCCAAACAGTTCCACTTCGGAAGCATCAGCATTCGTCACAGCGCGCTTGGCCGTGGCCGTGGTCAAGTGACCTCCCGCGCCAAACGAGCGGATTCGGACAAAGTCAATTTCCAATGTGTCAGTGTCGGGGAAGTGACGCGCATCGGTTCCCATCACTTCGCTTTTCAGATGTCCCGCATCGTCAAAGGTCTTGACAGAAAACTTGCGCAGGAAATAGTCCGCTTCGTGGCGGGGCGGCGCCGGTGCATCGGTGGGCAGGGGTTGGGGCGTGCTGCGAACCAGCCAGTAAGTCCCGAAAGCGAGCAGGCTCATCAAAACCACCGGCAGGTAAAGCGACAACTGCTGCCATGTGTTGCGCAAGAAATTGATCACCGCGCAGCCTCCCGCAACAGTGCCGCATACTTGCCGCTGGCAACCAGCAGCAAGTCGCACAACTCCCTGACAGCACCGTGGCCACCAGCGACCTGCGTCACATGATGCGCCATCGCCTTGACCTCGACGTGAGCATGGGGCGGAGCACAAGACAGAGCACAGCGCTGCATCACCGGCAGGTCCGGCCAGTCGTCCCCCATGGCGGCTGCCTGACTCCAGTCCAGCCCCAGGGTCTTCAGAGTTTCCTCAGCAGCCAGCCGCTTGTCGTCTATCCCATAGTGCACGTGCTCCATACCGAGCGCCGCAAGGCGCACACGCAGGGGCTTGGAGTCACGCCCGGTGATGACCGCCGGCACAATGCCGGCGCGTTGAAGCAGTTTCAGCCCATGCCCGTCCAGCGTATGAAAGCGCTTGATTGTTTCGCCGGTCTCGCCAAAATAAAGGCCACCATCCGTCAGCACGCCATCCACATCGAAAAAGACCAGCTTGATGCCTTGCGCCCGAAGCAGGAGTTCTGGCGGGAAATTGAGCCTGGGCGTCATATCACCTTGGCCCGCATCAGGTCGTTGCTGTTGAGAGCGCCACACAAGCGCCCCGTCGCATCAACCACCAACACACTGGTAATGCAATGATGTTCCATCATTTCGGCCGCCTCCACAGCAAGCGCATCACGAGCGACGGTACTGGGTTTGGGGTGCATGACCTGCTGCGCAGTGGTATCGCGCAAGTCGATCCCTTTCTCGACCAATCGACGCAAATCGCCATCGGTAAAAATGCCCAGCACCTGATCGTCGCCATCCACAATGGCGGTTGCTCCCAGACCCTTGCTACTCATCTCGCGCATCAACTCGCTGAAACTGGCTCGCGGCCCGACTCGGGGAACCGCATCGCCCGAGCGCATCACATCGCTGACATGGGTCAACAATTTGCGCCCCAGCGCTCCACCAGGATGAGACCGGGCGAAATCCTCGGCTTTGAAGCCGCGCGCATCGAGCAAGGCAACCGCCAGTGCGTCACCGAGCGCAAGCTGCGCTGTGGTGCTGGCTGTAGGTGCCAGATTGAGCGGGCAGGCCTCCTTCTCGACAGCGCAGTCAAGAAAGATGTCGGCATGACGGGCCAATGTAGATTCGGCTTTGCCGGTCATGGCAATCAGCGGCGCACCCATGCGCTTGAGCACGGGCAGAATAGCCGTCAGCTCTTCTGACTCCCCGCTGTTCGAGATCGCGAGCACCAGATCGACGGGCTTGATCATGCCCAGGTCGCCATGACTGGCTTCAGCCGGATGGACGAACATGGCCGGCGTTCCAGTGGAAGCGAGCGTGGCGGCAATCTTGCGTCCGATATGACCACTCTTGCCCATGCCCATGACAACCACCCGACCGCTGACGCGCAACATCATCTCGACGGCGTGCGCAAACGACTGATCAAGATGCTGCTTCAGACCAAGCACAGCGGCAGCCTCGATGTCCAGCGTCTCGCGCGCCAATCGAATGGCCTGCTCTGCCTGACTGTTTCGGGCCGTGGTGTGTTGGCTTGTCATGCGTTCATTTTATAGAGCAGCGCGCGACTTGCTAGTATCCGGGCCATGAGCCCGCTTCAACTCACACTCCTGTACCTGCTGGCCGCTGTGCTGGGAGTGGTTGTATGCCGGTCTTTCAAGCTGCCCCCGATGCTCGGTTACCTGGCCGTCGGTGTTGTCATTGGACCCAATGCACTGGCCGTCGCCAAGAACGCCGATGGCGTGCGCCACCTTGGTGAATTCGGTGTTGTCTTTCTGATGTTTGTCATTGGGCTGGAGTTCAATCTGGCCAAGCTGCGCGCCATGCGCAACCATGTGTTTGGACTCGGCTTCTTCCAGGTGCTGCTGACCATGCTTGGCGCCACGGCTGCAGCCATGGCGCTGGCCTTTCTGGCCCCAAAGCTGTGGGGTATGAGTTGGCAAACCGCATTGGCCTTGTCCAGCGCGCTGGCAATGAGCAGCACCGCCATTGTGGTGAAGCTGATGACCGAGCGACTGGAAATGGAGTCTGAACACGGCAAGCGTGTCATGGGCGTACTGTTGTTTCAGGATCTGGCTGTGGTTCCCTTGCTGGTCTTGATCCCGGCACTCGGGGCCACGGGTGAAGCACTTTTCGACACGCTATGGGTGGCCGCGCTGAAAGCTGCGCTCCTGATCACCCTGCTGCTGGTTGGTGGCCCTCATGTGATCCGATGGTGGCTGACTCTGGTGGCACGACGCAAGAGCGAAGAACTGTTCGTGCTCAATTTGCTCTTGATTACCTTGGGCCTGGCCTGGTTAACCGAGTTGGCCGGCTTGAGTCTGGCGCTGGGCGCCTTTATTGCTGGCATGCTGATCTCGGAGACCCAGTTCAAACAACAGGTGGAAACGGATATCCGGCCGTTTCATGATGTTTTGTTGGGGCTGTTCTTCATCAGCATTGGAATGATGCTTGACTGGCGCCTGGTTCTGGAACGCTGGCCACTGGTGCTGTTGCTGGTCACACTGCCTGTGCTGTTCAAGGCTGCCGTGGTTACCGGGCTGGCGCGCGCGCTGGGTGCCACCGCAGGCGTATCGATGCGCACCGGGCTGTACCTGGCACAGGCCGGGGAATTCGGATTTGTGCTGTTGACACTGGCGCAAAGCAATGCACTGGTGCCGCCGGCACTGCTCAATCCGATCCTGGCGAGCATGGTGCTGTCAATGCTGGCAACGCCCTTCATCATCCTGTACAGCAACCCACTGGTGATGAAGCTGGTCAGCAGCGAGTGGCTGCAGCAGTCACTGCAAATGACCACCATCGCCCGCAAGTCCATCAATGTCAACAAGCACGTGATCATCTGCGGCTTTGGTCGGTGCGGACAAAACCTGGCGCGCATGCTTGAGCTTGAGGGCATTCCCTACATGGCGCTGGATCTGGATCCGGATCGCGTGCGTCAGGCAGCGGCGGCGGGTGATTCTGTTGTATTCGGTGATGCCGCACGTCTGCAAGCCCTGATGGCAGCAGGGCTGGCACGCGCCAGTGCCGTTGTCATCACTTACCTGGAAGTTCCGGCCGCCATGAAGGTGCTGGCGCATGTGCGCGCCCACGCGCCAAAAGTGCCCGTAATCGTTCGCACACAGGATGACCATGATCTTGAAGCGCTGCAGCAGGCGGGGGCCACCGAAGTGGTGCCTGAAGCTATTGAGGGTTCGCTGATGCTGGCCAGTCATGCGCTAGCCCTGGTTGGTGTGCCGATGCGACGCGTGCTGCGCATCGTTCAAGGTCAGCGTGATGCCCGTTACAACCTGCTGCGCGGCTTTTTCCATGGTGCCGATGACAACTCGGCCGATGAACTGCATCAGGAGCGCCTGACATCCTTGACACTGCCGCCGGGCGCTGCCTGTATCGGCAAGCAGCTGAGCCATCTGACAGAGCTGACGATGGAGGTCCACATCGTCAGTCTGCGCCGCAGCGGCGGCAAGGTGATATCGGTCATGCAGGATCCTGCGATTGAAGATGGCGATACCCTGGTTTTGTCAGGCAAGACCGAATCGCTGCTGCTGGCGGAGCAAAGACTGCTGCTGGGATGAACCGACGTCTCTGAGCGACAAGGACGCAAGGCACAATACAGACTCAACCCTTCATCAATGCGCCATGCAAAACCTCAGCGTCAATCAATACCTCAGAGACCACATTCGTACGGTGCCGGATTGGCCCGCGCCGGGTGTTCAGTTTCGCGACATCACGCCACTGTTGCAGGAGGCCAAGGTATTTCGCGTGTTGATTGATGCCTTTGTGCATCGCTACATGGGGCCTGAGATGCGCCCTGACGTGGTAGCAGGGCTGGACGCGCGCGGTTTCATTCTGGGCGCGGTGGTGGCTTACGAATTGAACGTCGGCTTCGTTCCGATCCGCAAGAAGGGAAAGCTGCCGTTCACAACCGTAGAAGAAACGTATGAGCTGGAGTACGGCAGCGCAACCGTTGAACTGCATACAGACGCCGTCAAGCAGGGTGACCGCGTGTTGTTGATTGACGACCTGATTGCCACCGGTGGCACCATGATGGCAGGCAAGAAATTGCTCGAAAAACTCGGTGCCCGAGTCATGGAAGGTGCGGCTA
Organism: uncultured beta proteobacterium; assembly: GCA_903897005.1. Lineage (GTDB taxonomy): Bacteria > Pseudomonadota > Gammaproteobacteria > Burkholderiales > Burkholderiaceae_C > Rhodoferax. The sequence continues at coordinate 17,965 of CAITZZ010000045.1, forward strand.
TTGTGGATTTGCCAGAGCTTGGTGGCTCCGGCAAGCTGCGTGCTTCCGGTTTGCCGCTATTTACCTTGATCGACTTTTCCGGGCACTGAGCCCCTGTCTATTTCCCAATACAGAAACTGGAGAAGATCGTCCCCAGGAGATCGTCGGAAGTAAATTCACCGGTAATTTCACTCAAGGCGTTTTGCGCCAGGCGAAGTTCTTCTGCCAGCAGATCGAGCGAGCCCGCGTGATCCAGTAGATGCGTGTGCGCATGCATCAAGTGATCCTGTACGCGTTGCAATGCCTGCAGGTGCCGCTGCCGCGAAATGTAGACGCCCTCAGGTGCTGATTGCCAGCCGGCCAGGGCCAGCAACTCGCAGCGCAAGGCATCGAGCCCGAGTCCCGTCTTCGCGGACAAGTTCAGACCCGGCTGACGACCTGGATTGTTGACCGCATCGACCTTGTTCCAGATATCAATAAC
>CAITZZ010000046.1 GCA_903897005.1 uncultured beta proteobacterium
ATGAGTTGCACCGGCGCAAACTGCGCTACGGTCTGGCCACGCTGTGTGTTGGCGGCGGCATGGGCATTGCGACGATAGTGGAGAGAATCTAATGAAAACCATCAAGTACCAACTCGCTGACGGCATTGCCACCATCACCTTCGACGAGCCCAATTCGCCGGTGAACACCATGTGCCTGCAGTGGCAGCAGGACTTAAGCGCCCTGGTGGCCCGGGTCCTGCAGGACAAGGACAGTATCAAGGGCATCATCCTGGCCTCCGCCAAATCGACTTTCTTTGCCGGCGCCGACCTGAAGGGCGCGATGCGCCTGAAGGTCAGCGACGCCAGCGCGATCTTCACGGAGATCGAACTCGTCAAGAAGAACTTTCGCACGCTGGAGACGCTGGGCAAACCGGTGGTAAGTTGTCTGAACGGTACCGCCTTGGGTGGCGGATGGGAAGTGGCGCTCATCGGGCACTACCGGATTGCCATCGATGATCGCAAGACGCAGTTTGGCCTGCCTGAAGTGACGCTCGGCCTGCTCCCCGGCGCCAGCGGCGTGACCAAGATGACGCGCCACCTGGGCCTGATGGGCGCTCAGCCCTACCTGGTCGAAGGCAAGACCTTCTCGCCGCAACAAGCCAAGGGCTTGGGACTGGTGCATGAACTGGTAGCACCGTCTGACAGCGCTGCGGCCGAGATGCAAAGCAAGGCTCTGGCCTGGATTGCCGCCAACCCGAGTGCCCAACACCCGTGGGAGGCCAAAGATTACAAAGTTCCGGGCGGCACGCCGTCCAGCCCCAAGGTCGCGATGATGCTGGTCGTCGCCCCGGCCATGATCAAGAAGCAGACACGTGGCCTGTACCCGGCCCCCGAAGCCATCATGGCCTGCATGGTCGAAGGCTTGCAGGTCGACATCCCGACCGCGCTGCGCATCGAGAGCCGCCATCTGGCCAAGCTCATGACCGGCGCCAACGCCCGCGCCATGATCAACACCTTCTTCTTCAACCTGAACGCCATCAAGAGCGGTCAGTCGCGCCCCGGCTCGGCGCCACGCTACAAGCCGGCCAAGGTCGGCCTGCTGGGTGCCGGCATGATGGGTGCGGGCATTGCCTTCAGCCAGGCCAGCAAGGGGATTGCTACCGTGCTCAAGGACGTGAGCCAGGAAAAGGCCGATCTTGGAAAGTCCTACAGCGCCAAGCTGACGCAGGCCCGGGTCGACAAAGGACGTATGAGCGCCGACGAGCAGCAAAGAATCCTCGCACGCATCCAGGCCACCGACAAGGTCCAGGACCTGAAGGATTGCGACCTGATCATCGAAGCGGTGTTCGAGAACCGCGAGCTCAAGGCCGCAGTCACTCGCGAGACCGAACCGATGCTCGCCCCTGGTGGCTTCTTTGCCTCCAATACCTCAACGCTCCCTATCAGCGGTCTGGCCACCGCGAGCATCGCACCAGAGAAGTTCATCGGTATCCACTTCTTCAGTCCGGTTGACAAGATGCAACTGGTTGAAATCATTCGTGGCAGCAAGACCAGCGACGAGACCGTGGCGCGCGCCTACGACTACGTGCAGGCCATCGGCAAGATGCCGATCGTCGTGAACGACTCGCGCGGCTTCTTTACCAGCCGTGTTTTTGGCACCTTTGTGATGGAAGGCGTGGCGATGCTGGGCGAAGGCCTGCCGGCAGCGGCGATCGAGAACGCTGGCCTGCAGTGCGGCATGCCGGTCGGACCTTTGGCGGTGCTCGATGAAGTGGCTCTGAACCTGAGCCTGCATGTGATGGAGCAGACGCGCGCCGACTTTGAGGCTGAGGGCAAGACCTATCTCGCCAGCCCCGGTGAAGCCCTGGTTGTCGAGATGGTACGAAAGCATCAGCGGAGCGGCCGCGCCGGTGGCGGCGGCTTCTATGAATACCCGAAAGAAAAGGGTGCGAAGAAATTCCTGTGGCCACAACTCAAAGCCCTGTATGAAAAAGCGGACGCCCCGTGGGACATCACCGACATGAAGGACCGGATGCTGTACCGCCAGGCTGTCGAGACCGCGCGCTGCCTGAGCGAAGGCGTGCTGACCAGCGTGCACGAGGCCAATATCGGCTCCATTTTTGGCATTGGCTTTCCGGCCTGGACGGGCGGCGTCATGCAATTTATCTACGGCATGGGCATTGACGCTTTTGTCCGACGCGCTGACGAACTGGCGCAGCACTTTGGCGCCGGCTTTGCCTTGACCGACGAGGTGAAAGCGACCATCCGGCGCTTTGAGCCGGTCTACTGAAATCTTGAAGCGCAGACTCACGCTGCGCGAGCCTCAGCCCGGTGACATGGGCTGGGTCGTTCAGCAGCACGGCGAAATCTATGCCCGCGAATACGGCTGGAACGCTGAATTCGAAGCCATGGTGGCGGACATCGTGGCGCGCTACCTGCGCCAGCGCCAGCCACTTTGGGAGCGTTGCTGGATTGCAGAGCTGGACGGAGAACGCGTCGGCGCGGCCTTCGTCGTGCGTAAATCCAAAACCATCGCCCAGTTGCGCATGCTGATCCTGACGCCGGCGGCGCGTGGCCAGGGACTGGGTACGCGCCTGACGGACGAGTGCCTCGCCTTTGCGCGCAGCAAGGGCTACCGCAAGATGGTGCTGTGGACCAACAGTTGCCTGGACGCGGCGCGTCACATTTATGCCGGCAAAGGCTTTCAGATGGTCAAGAGCGAGCCCTACCACGGCTTCGGGCACAACCTGGTGGGCGAGACCTGGGAGCTCAAGCTTTGAGGCTGGCCCTGCTGGCCGCTGCCGCGACCGGAGTCCAGGTAGGTGCCGCCATCGTTGCTTCGCGCATGGTTGTGGCAGACGTACCACCGCTGACACTGGCCATGCTGCGCTATGGGATTGGCTTCCTGTGTCTGCTGCCTTTCGTCTTCAAGCCTTGGGGCAGTGTCTCTATGGAGGCAAAAACCTGGAGTGCCGTCACCCGCTTGCCTGGTGCCGACGTGCTGGCGATGGCGGCGCTGGGCCTGGGCCAGTTTGCGATTCTGATCGCCCTGCTCAACTTTGGCCTGCAGCACATCGGTGCTGCGCAGGCGGCGCTGATCTTCAGCCTGTTCCCCCTGCTCACCCTGCTGCTCTCAGCCGTATTGGGGCGCGAACCCATCAGTACCCGACTGCTGCTGGGCGTCTTGCTGTCGATTGCCGGAGTGGCACTGTCCATGGCACCCAAGCTGAGTCATGTCAGCAGCGGCCTCTGGTGGGGCGAACTCGCCGTACTTGCCAGTGCCTGCGTCGGCGCGATTTGTAGTGTCTTCTACCGCCCTTACCTGCAGCGCTACCCAACGCTCAACGTCAGTGCCTTTGCCATGCTGGCTTCGGTGCTGTTCCTGGCCGCGCTGGCGCTGCAGGAAGACTGGCCGGCACGCGTGCCCAACCTGCTGGCGCAGACTTGGGCCGTGGTGACCTTCATCGGAGCTTCCAGCGGTATCGGTTACTTTCTGTGGCTCTATGCGCTCAAGCACGAGTCACCCACGCGGGTCACGGTTTTTCTGGCACTCAATCCACTGACTGCGGCGCTGCTGGGCGCCCTGCTGCTGCATGAAATGCTGGATGGTTGGCTGATGGGAGCCATTGCCCTGATCGGCGCCGGTCTTTGGCTGGCAACCAGACTCCCTGCGGATGCAGAACGGCCATAATCGCCGTATGCCCGAGAGTCTCACCTCAAGCCCAAGCGCACCCGCTCCGGAGCCACACCCGCATCCACAATCGCCGACCGATCTGTTCTGGTCATTCACCTGGCTGGCACTGCAGGGTTTTGGTGGTGTACTGGCCATCGTGCAGCGCGAAATGGTCGAAAAAAAACAGTGGCTGACACGCGAAGAATTCATTGAAGACTGGGCCGTGGCACAAATCCTGCCGGGACCCAACGTCGTCAATCTCTCCCTGATGATTGGCGACCGCTACTTTGGGCTGCGCGGTGCCCTGATGGCACTGGCCGGCATGCTGACTTTTCCGCTGATGATCGTCCTGGCGCTGGCTGCCATCTTTACCGGCATGGCCGATTCACCCGCTGTGGCCGGTGCGCTGCGCGGCATGGGCGCAGTCGCCGGCGGGCTGATCGCCGCCACGGGTCTGAAGCTGATCGCCGCGCTGCAAACCAATGTCATGGGACGCCTGGCTTGTGGCGTTCTGGCGACCGTCACTTTTGTCGCCATTGCGCTGTTTCACGTCACACTGGCCTGGGTCCTGCTGAGCATTGGCGGACTGGCCTGCATCTGGGCCTACCGGCAACTCGGTCTGGCAAGCAGGCCGGGAGCCACGCCATGATCATCACTCTCTCTAACGCCGACTGGTTGGCCCTGCTGACGCATTTCCTGTCGCTCTCGCTGCTGGCGGTGGGCGGTGCGATCACGACCGCACCAGACATGCACCGCTTTCTGGTGACGCAGCAGCACTGGTTGAGCGACAGCCAGTTCACATCTTCCATCGCTCTGGCGCAGTCGGCGCCGGGTCCCAACGTGCTGTTCATTGCCTTGTTCGGCTGGAATGTTGGCATGAACGCTGGCGGTGGCGTGGCGGCTGGCTTGGCTGCCTGGCCCTACGCTGCGCTAGGTGTGCTGCTGGCCATGATAGGCATCCTGCTGCCCAGCACCACCCTGACCTTTGCGGCCGCGCGCTGGGGTCACCAGAACCGCGAACTGCGCGCCGTGCGTGCCTTCAAGCAGGGCATGGCACCGATCGTGATTGCGCTGCTGATTGCCACCGGCTGGATTCTGGCCGCCAACAACGGCAATGCGGTGAAAAGCTGGCCTTTGTGGCTGCTTACCGCCGTCACCGCCCTGCTGGTCTGGCGCACCCGGATTCACATGCTGTGGCTGCTGGGAGCGGGTGGGTTGCTGGGCTGGTTTGGCCTGGTTTGAGGTTGCGGGACAGACCGCGGCCACACGCAGTGGGCAAGCTCTGTCCTCAACACGAAACGGGGTGTTGGGAGGTCATACCGACCGACACTACGTCGGCGTTCAGCGTGGCTCGGACAACTGGCCCTGTGCTGCCGCATTGGGAGCAAGGGGCACAGAAGTCGGCTGCGGCAAGGGGCTGTCCAGAACTTCCCGCACGGACGCCACAAAGTACTCGGTTTCACCGAAGCACGATGACGGAATGAAACGGTGCTGCGCGTAGTTGAGCACCACCCGCTTGCCGGCCAGCACATTGATTCTCTGCGCCACGGCATCGTCCCGCACGGTGAACTCAAATTTTTCAGGAATGGCACCGGGCATGGTCACCATGGCGATTTCACCCTCCCAGGTCTTGCACAACCAGCCCTTTTTGGATAGCTTTTGCACATAGCCGGCGCGCTCACCCTGCGAGTAGCTCCAGTTCAGGGTAAGCCAGAGCCAGCCACCGGCAAGCAACAGCAGCACGATGAGCGCGACCAGAAGAAGGCGCAGAATTTTCGATTTCATGGCAGGTTTGACTTGATGTTGAAGAGATTTTGCAGGAGGAATCAGCTGCGCTGTCGCACGGCTTCATAAAGGCAGACGCCACTGGCCACCGAGACGTTCAGACTCTCGACCGCGCCGCGCATCGGAATGCTGACCAGTTCGTCGCAGGTCTTGGCCGTGAGCGCGCGCATGCCGTCGCCCTCCGCCCCCAGCACCAGCGCCACCGGACCTCGCAGGTCTGCCTGGTACAGCGTCCTGGGCGCAAGATCGCTGGTACCGATGATCCGGATATTGCGTTCCTTGAGTTCGTTCAGGGTCCGCGCCAGATTGGTCACCATGAAGTAAGGCACGGTCTCGGCCGCGCCACTGGCGACCTTGGCCACCGTGGCGTTGATGCCGGCGGCGTGGTCCTTCGGCGCAATCACGGCGTGCACACCAGCGCCGTCAGCCACGCGCAGACAGGCGCCCAGATTGTGCGGATCGGTCACGCCGTCGAGCACCAGAATCAGCGGGGCCACGCGCTCGGCCATTGGCAGCAGCGCCTGCGCCGCTTCGAGTTGTTCCAGCAATTCGTCGAGCGACTTCACCTGAGTCAACTCCTGCACACGCGCCGCCACGCCCTGGTGGCCATGACCGCCGCAAAGTTTCGCCAAGCGGATGCCGTCAGCCTCGATCAGGCGCACGCCCGCTTCATTGACCTTGTCGAGAAACTGGCGCATCCGGGCGTCACGCCGGGTCGGCTCAAAATAGATCTCAACGATGGACTTGGGTGCGGTTTTGAGACGGACACCGACGGCATGAAAGCCAAACAGGACTTTGGGGGAAGACATGGACTGATTATCGCGGGTTGTCTTGGGCTTGTTGGTAGGCAGGTGGACCGGGTATCCGTTCTCTGGCCCCCACCCTTGCCATCACGGCCCCGCCTGTGCTTGTCATTGCGGACCTGATCCGCAATCCAGTGGTGGTGTGGCACTGGATCCCGGATCGAGTCCGGGATGACAACTGCCGGGGTCGGGATGACAACTGCCGGTCCCGGATGACACCAGTGTCAGGCAGCCGCCACCTGCCCGGCCTCAATCGTAATCCGCCTATCACAGCGATCGGCAATCGCGCTGTCGTGTGTCACCAGAACCAACGTCGTGCCCTGCTCGCGGTTCAGGTCGAACATCAGTTCCATTACTTTCTCGCCGGTGGCAAAGTCCAGGCTGCCGGTCGGCTCATCGGCCAGCAGCACGGCCGGTTTGACGACAAAGGCGCGCGCTAGCGCCACGCGCTGCTGCTCGCCACCGCTAAGCACCTTGGGATAGTGACCCAGGCGCTCCGAGAGCCCCACCCGCGCCAGCATCTCGGTAGCAGTTTGACGGGCATCGCGCCGATCCGCCAATTCCAGTGGCAGCATGACGTTTTCCAGCGCCGTCAGATTGGCCAGCAACTGAAAGCTCTGGAACACAAAACCGACTTTTTGCGCCCGCAGGGCAGCGCGTTCGTCCTCGCTGATGGCGAACAGGTCCTGGCCCGCCAGCCGCACCGTGCCAAGCGTGGGGGTATCGAGACCGGCGATGATGGACAGCAGCGTGCTCTTGCCGGAACCGGAGGCGCCGACAATGGCCACGGTCTCGCGCGCATTCAAGGCAAAATCGATATCGCGCAGAATGTCGAGCGTACCGGTCGAATCTGTCACCGACTTGAAAACGTGCTCGACAGAAATAATTGAATCAGACATGGAACTTTCTTTGTATCGACGACACTTTATCGCGACTTCTTTACTTGCATCCGTTGGTGGGTTAACGCATGCCACCACGCCAGGCGGTCGGACCATTCTGGTACTGGGCGACTCGCTCAGCGCCGAGTATGGCCTGAAACGCGGCAGTGGCTGGGTTGCCTTGCTCGAACAGCGCCTGAGCAAGCAAAAGATTGTTGCCACTGTCGTCAACGCGAGCATCAGCGGCGACACCAGTTCCGGCGGACGTTCGCGACTTTCCGCCCTGCTGACGCAACACCGACCCAGCCACCTGATCATTGAACTCGGCGGAAACGACGCCTTGCGTGGCTTGCCGCTCGAAATGACCAGGGAGAATCTGAACCAGATGACGCGCGCCGCGCAAACAGCCGGTGCCCGGGTGCTGCTGCTGGGCATGCAGATGCCGCCCAACTACGGCCGCGATTACAGCGAACGCTTTACAGCCATGTTTGCAGAGGTGGCCAAGGCCAACAAAGCGACGCTGGTGCCTTTTCTGCTCAAAGGCATTGCTGACACTAGCGACAGCCTGCGCCTGTTTCAGCCGGACCGGATTCATCCGACTGCCGAAGCGCACCCGCAGATGCTGGACAACGTCTGGCCGGAACTGCAGAAGTTGCTGAAATGAGCCTGGTCACACTGAGCGCGAGCGAACTGCTGGGCCGTTTTGGCGAGTTTGACAGCATCATTGACGCCCGCAGTGAAGATGAGTTTGCGCTGGACCACCTGCCCGACGCCGTCAACTGGCCGACACTGAACAACGAGGAGCGACGTGTCATCGGTACCATGTATGTGCAGGTCAATCCGTTCGAGGCCAGAAAGCGCGGCGCGGCCATGGCGGCGCGCAATATCGCAGCCCACATTGAGCGCGAACTGATCGACATGCCGAAAGACTGGAAGCCGCTGGCCTACTGCTGGCGCGGTGGCCAGCGCAGCGGCGCGCTGGCACTGATCCTGGCGCAGATCGGCTTTCGGGTCACGCTGCTGGAGGGTGGCTACAAGGCTTTCAGGGCGGCTGTCGTGCAGGACATCGGGCTTTGGGTGAACCGGTTTGACTGGCGGGTCGTCTGTGGCACCACGGGTTCTGGCAAGACGCGACTGCTGCAGGCCCTGGCAGCACAAGGGGCCCAGGTGATGGACCTGGAGGCGCTGGCCAATCACCGCAGCTCCGTACTCGGCGCCATTCCCGGACTGGCGCAGCCAACGCAGAAGCGGTTCGACAACCTGATCTGGCAGGCTTTGCGCCAATTTGACCCGGCGCGGCCCGTGTTCATCGAGAGCGAAAGCAAGAAGGTCGGCAACGTGGCGCTACCGGTATCGCTGGTCGAAGCCATGCACGCGGCACCCTGTCTGAACCTGGTATTGCCCGACAGCGAGCGCGTGGCACTGCTGCTGGAAGACTATGACTTTTTTGTACGCGACGTCGAGAGTTTCTGTGAACGGTTGCAGGTATTGGCCACGTTTCTGGGCAAGGCACTGGTCGACGACTGGCAGGCGTCGGTACGCAGCGGCGACATTGCGCCAGTGGTGCAGGACCTGCTCACTCGGCACTATGATCCGGGCTACCTGCAATCGATGCGGCGCAACTTCCGGCATTTTGAGGACGCCAGAATCATTGAACCCACCGATCACTCACCCTGCGCCATGGCCGTGCTGGCGCAACAACTGATAGGGCAGACAACATGAAAACAGCAGCTTCCATCGTCGGCGCCGTGCTACTGGCGCTGCTCGCCTACTTGAGCCTGTGGCCGGTGCCCATTGAGCCGGTCAGCTGGAATGCGCCCGCAGCGCCCGGCTACAGCGGGCCACACACACCGAACCGTCTGTTGGCCAACCTGAAAATGATTTCGCTCGGCACTGAAGAAGGCCCGGAGCACATTGTGCTGGCCAGGGACGGCAAGCTCTACACGACGGTGGCCAGTGGCAACATCCTGCGCATGAATCCGGATGGCAGCGGCCAGGAAGTGTTTGCCAATACAGGGGGGCGTGTCTTGGGCTTTGACTTTGATGCCAGCGGTAACCTGATAGCAGCGGACGCGGTCAAGGGATTGCTGGCCATCAGTCCGGACAAGAAAGTCAGCGTGCTCGCCGACAAGGTTGATGGCGAAGCCATTCTTTATGCCGATGCCGTCATCGTTGCCAGCAACGGCAAAATGTACGTGAGCGACGCTTCGGCCCGCTTTGCCCCAGCCAAATGGGGTGGCACTTTTGAGGCCAGCGTGCTCGACATTCTGGAGCAGTCATCGACCGGCCGGATTCTGGAATACGATCCCGCAAGCAAGGTAACGCGGGTCGTGGCCAAGGGCTTCAGTTTTGCCAACGGCGTGGCGCTGAGTCAGGACGAAAAGACGCTGTTCGTCAACGAGACCGGCAAATACCGCGTCTGGAAGATTTCAACGCAGGCCAGCAAACTTGACATCGCGCAGCCTGGCAAGGACGCCAGCGTCTTGTTTGACAATTTGCCGGGCTATCCCGACAACCTGATGCGTGGCACGGACGGCAAGATCTGGCTGGGATTCGCCAAGCCGCGTAATCCGACCATCGACAAGTTGGCCAACCAGCCTTTCATGCGAAAGCTCACCTTGCGGCTACCGCGTTCGATGTGGCCCATTCCCAAAGCCTATGGCCATGTGATGGCCTTCACCGAAGACGGCAAGGTGCTGGCGGACTTGCAGGACCCGAGCGGCGCCTACCCCGAAACGACCGCGGTGACGGAAACAAAAGACCGACTCTACATCCAGAGCCTGCACGCCAAGGGTCTGGGCTGGATGCAGAAATAGGAATCAGAGCGCTGGTGGCGGTGTCTGCGACCCGTCAGCGCCCGGCACTTCGGGGGCGGACTCATCGCTTGACCCATCGGGCGCACCCTCGCCGACCTTGCGCTCGGCCTTGTGCTTGAGTTTTTCCTCTTTCTTCTTCTTCTTCGCCAGTTCTTTCTGACGCTTTTCGTATCCGTAGTTGGGTGTAGCCAAGATATGCTTTCAAGTTATTGGAGACACTTTACCATTTCACACTGCAGCGCCAGCGCCGACAAGGCATTATTGCTCTCATGCCAGCGTTGACTCCAGCGCTTGCTGCAGGTCGGCCTGCAGATCAGCCACCGCTTCCAGACCCACTGAAAAGCGCACCAAAGTGCCTTGCTGCAAGTGAGCCGGCCAGCCACTGCGCATCGACGCCAGGTCGTAGGGAACGACCAGACTCATCGGGCCGCCCCAGCTGTAGCCCAGCTTGAACAGCTTGAGGGCATTGCAAAATGCATCGACCTGTGCCTGACTGCGCTGCGCTGGAAAAATCACGCTGAAGAGTCCTGCCGCACCGCCGAGGTCCTGCTTGCACAGCGCGCGCCAATGCGCGTGGCCCGGCGAGTCGGGCAGCGCCGGGTGCAGTACCTGGGCAAATTCAGCTCGGGTCTGGCACCACTGTGCCAAGGCACGCGTTGCCTCGTCGTGGGCGCGGTACCGCAATGCCATGCTGGGCAAGGCGCGCAACACGGCTTCTGCATCGTTCGCGCCGACGCCCGAGCCTAGCCGCATGTGCGTGAGCTTGAGTTTCATGTGCAGTGATGGGTCGCGCGTGATGACACTGCCCATCAGCACATCGCCACCGCCGCTGGGGTATTTGGTCAGCGCATGCACCGAGATGTCGACGCCCAGGGATTCTTTGCCCCCGGGCTGCAAATCAAAGGGAGCGAAGGCCAGCCCGGCGCCCCAGGTATTGTCCAGCGCGCACCAGACTCCGCGTTCCTTGCAGACACGCACCAATTGGCACAAATCAGGAAATTCCAGCGTCACCGAGCCGGCTGCTTCAAGCCAGACGAGGCGTGTTTGCGGACTGATCTTGGCTGCAAGATCCTGCGCGTCCATCGGGTCGTAATAGCGATGGCTGATGCCCCAGGCCATGAGTTCACCCTGCGCCAGCACCTTGTTCGGGCCATAGGCATTGTCCGGAATCAGCACCTCATCGCCGCTGCGCAGCAGCGACAGCGCCACATTGGCTATGGCGGCGAGTCCGCTGGGCAGCAACAGGCATTGCAGTCCGCCTTCCAGCGTGCAAAGGCGCTCTTCCAGCGTGTAGGTCGTGGGCGTGCCGTGCAGGCCGTAGGTGTAGGCGCTCTTGTCTTTCCAGTCAAAGTTGCGCATCGCGGCAACATGGGGAAAGATCACCGTCGATGCCTTGAAGACGCCCGGCTGCGGCGCGGCGAACCCTTCAGGCGGGCAATAGGGATGATGTATCAGTGTGGTGTTGAGCTCGGTCATGGTGCCTTGCGCGCTCAAACGCTCCACTTTTGCAGCAGTTGTTCAGGGCTCAGCGCATCGTAGCCTTCGAAAGGTTGATGAATCCAGGGATTGCTCGGCAGGAACTCGACCGAATAATCGGCCTGGAAACTCGACAGTGCCTTGGTCCAGAGCACCGCGCTGCGCAGCTCGGTAATCGGCTTGTAGTTGGTCTTGAGTTGATTGATGACAGCGCGCAGGGTGTGACCGGAGTCTGCCAGGTCATCTACCAGCAGCACCCGGCCGGCGATCTCGCCTTTCGGGGTTGTGATGAAGCGCGCGATGTCGAGCACGCCTTGCACCGTGCCGGCGTCCGAACGATAGGAACTGGTTGACATGATGGCCAGCGGCTTGTCAAAAACACGCGACAGGATGTCCCCGGGGCGCATGCCGCCACGCGCCAGACACAGAATGGTGTCGAACTGCCAGCCCGACTGGTGAATCTTGATCGCCAGCTTTTCGATCAGGTTGTGATATTCGTCGTAGCTGACATACAAGTGTTTTCCGTCTTCCGTCAACATGGGTTCGCTCCTGAATCAATCAAGCAGATAGGGATGGCGCAGCAGAATGGTCTGCTCACGGTCGGGGCCGGTGGAGACCATATGGATCGGCACGCCGGTCACCTGCTCGATGCGCTGTAAATAGAGCCGCGCGTTGGTCGGCAACTTCTCGAACTGCGTCACACCGACAGTGCTGTCACTCCAGCCGGCAATGGTTTCATAGATGGGCTTGCAGCGCTCGATGTCGTCGGCACCCATGGGCAGAATGTCGACCCGTTGGCCGTCGAGTTCATACCCGGTGCACAACAACAGTTCAGACAAGCCGTCGAGCACATCGAGCTTGGTAATGCACAGCCCCGACAGGCCATTGACCTGGGCGCTGCGCTTGAGCAGTGCCGCATCAAACCAGCCACAGCGCCTGCTGCGCCCGGTGGTCACACCTGTTTCGGCCCCCACCGTGCTCATGTGGTAGCCCGGTGTGCCCGGCACTTGCCACTGCAGTTCGGTCGGAAACGGACCGCCGCCGACGCGTGTGCAATAGGCCTTGGTGATGCCCAGAATGTAGTGGAGCAGACCCGGGCCGATGCCGGCACCGGCAGCGGCGTTACCGGCCACACAATTGCTCGATGTCACGTAGGGGTAGGTACCGTGGTCAACGTCGAGCAGCGTACCCTGGGCCCCTTCAAACAGCAGATTGGCGCCATTCAAATGCGCCTCGTTGAGTTCGCGCGACACATCGGCCATCATGGGTTTGAGAAGTTCGGCTTGCTGCATCGCCTCATCAAACACCGGCTGGAACAGCACCTTGCCATCGGCCATATAGGGTGCCAGGGTCGGACCAAAATCGAAGGTCGTTGAGCTGAGATAAGTGGTCAGCACATGGTTATGCAAATCCAGCAGTTCGCGCAGCTTCGACGCAAAGCGTTCCGGAAACTTCAGGTCCTGCACGCGCAGGGCGCGCCGCGCGATCTTGTCTTCATAGGCTGGGCCGATGCCACGTCCGGTGGTGCCGATCTTGGCATTGCCACCCTTCTCGCGTGCCGCTTCGCGGGCCACGTCGATGGCCGCGTGAAACGGCAGGATCATCGGACACAACTCACTGACACGCAGGCGCGAGCGCACCTCAACACCCGCTTTCTCCAGGCCTGCCATCTCATCAAACAGTTTGGCCACCGACAGCACGACACCGTTGCCGATATAGCACTTGACGCCAGCGCGCATGATGCCGCTGGGAATCAGGTGCAATGCCGTCTTGACGCCATTGATCACCAGCGTGTGTCCGGCATTGTGGCCTCCCTGGAAGCGCACCACGCCCTGCGCACTCTCGGTCAGCCAGTCCACCAGTTTGCCTTTGCCTTCATCGCCCCATTGGGTGCCGACGACAACGACGTTACGTCCTTTTGTTGCAGTCATTTCATGGTTCTCATACAGCTTGCACGACCCATTGCCCCGCGACCTGAATCAGTTCGCGATCGCAATGGAACTCTTCAACTTGTGCCTCATGGCCCGGTAAAACGCACACCACCGTCTGGCCCTGCTGACGCAAGGCCGCTATGGCCGCACGCAGATCCGGCAGGTCGCGCCAGGGCGCGCGGATAGCGGCACGCAATGGCCGCGCAACGAGTACCGCCACCAGACTCTTGATATCCAGACTGAACCCCGCGGCCGGGCGGTTGCGGCCGAACACGGCGCCGACTTCGTCGTAGCGACCACCACGCACCAGCGCATCGTTGGCGCCCTGGGCGTAAATAGAAAACCGGGCACCGGTGTAATAGGAATAGCCGCGCAGATCGGCCAGATCAAAACTCAGCCGGACGCCATCGAGATGATCCGCCAACCACTTCAAATTGAGCAGGGCCTGTCGCACCGCTGGCAGCGGCGCGAGTGCTTTTTGTGCTTCGATCAGAACTTCTTCATCACCGTAAAGCTCGATGAGGGCCAGCAAGCCCTGACGCGAAGACGCCGGGAAATCGCGCGTCAAATCCCGCAACTCACTGCCATCCTTGGCAGCCAGCGCGGCGTGCACGCGCGCCAGCAAGTCACCTTCCAGCGCCACGCCCTCGAGCAAAGCCTTGACGATGCGTGCATCGGCCATGTCAACGCCGGGCGCCTGCACTCTGGCTGCTCTCAGGCAATCCAGCGCCAGTTGCAGCGCCTCCAGATCCGCCTCGAGTCCGCCGTGGCCATAGATCTCAGCACCGAACTGCAGGGGTTCGCGCGTGGCGTGGGGGCCACCCGGGCGTGTGTGCAGCACCGGCCCGCAATAGCACAGGCGTGTGACGCCCTGGCGATTGAGCAAATGCGCGTCGATGCGCGCCACCTGCGGTGTGCTGTCGGCGCGCAGGCCCATCATGCGCCCCGAGAGTTGATCGACCAGTTTGAAAGTTTGCAGGTCGAGTGCCTCACCGGCCCCCGTCAGCAAGGACTCCAGATGCTCCAGCAAGGGGGGCATCACCAACTCGTAGCCATAGCCACGCGCGATATCGAGCAGGTCTCTTCGAAGTTCCTCGATGTGCCGGGCTTCAGAAGGCAGGACATCGGCAAAGTGATCCGGCAGGACCCAGGCAGACATGTGATTTAGGCGAGCTGTTAAAACCCCGATTTTACCGGGCTAAAACGCCGGAAACCTTTACAGGAGCAGCCAAATCAACAGCAATCCGGCCGATATGCTGCACATGCCGAAAAAACGCAGCTGACCGTCCTGCAAGCGCAACACCTGGGCAAACATGCGGCGCCAGCCGGCGGGTGACAGCATGGGGAAAAGGCCCTCGATGACCAGAACCAGGGCCAGAGCCAGCCAGAAAGTGTCGCTGTCCAAGGTTTATTTCTTGCCGGGAGTGGGGGTGCCCGTGACATTGCCACGGAAAACCTTGAAAAACTCCGAGGATGATGGGTCTACCACCATCACATCGGTCTTCTTGCCGAAGCTGGCCTTGTAGGCGTCCAGACTGCGGTAAAACTGGGCGAACTGGGGATCACGCCCAAACGCCTCAGCATAGATTCGGGCTGCTTCAGCATCACCCTCACCCTTGATCTTCTGCGCATCGCGGTAAGCATTGGCAACGGCCACTTCACGCTGTCGATCGGCATCGGCCCGGATTTTTTCCCCTTCGGCGGCACCGGTGGAACGCAGCTCATTGGCGACCCGCTTGCGCTCGGCCTCCATGCGCCGGTAAACCGACTCGGTGATGGTGTCGACGTAATCGGCGCGCGTAATGCGTACATCGACCACGTCCACGCCCCAGGGCTTGGCGCCCTTGACCTTGTCGAGCACCTCGGCCTTGACGTCGGCGGTAATAGCCTCACGCTTGGTTGACAGCAGTTCCTTGACGGTGCGCTTGTTAATCTCTTCCTGGAAGGCATTGCGCACCACGCGATTGAGCTGGTTGGCACCTTCGGTCTCGGTCAGACCAACATTGCGGATGTATTCAGAAGGTTCCGAAATGCGCCAGCGCACATACCAGTCGACCACGACACGTTGCTTCTCGGCCGTCAGCATCGGTTCGGTGTCACTGGTTTCCAGCGTCAACAGGCGCTTGTCAATGTAGGACACATTCTGGAACGGCGGCGGCAGTTTGAAGTTCAAACCGGGTTCGGTAATGACTTCCTTGATTTGTCCGAGGGCATAGACCACGCCGAACTGGCGCTGATCGACGACAAACAACGTGGAACTGGCAAGCGCGAAGACTACCAGCAGCGAAGAAAAAATAAATCCGAGCCTGTTCATTCTGTGCTCCTAGCGTGTATCGCGTTCACGGGTACGTGCAGCGTCGCGGACCCGCGCATCCGGGGTCGGAACCGGCGACGCTGGCGCTGCGGCCGGCAGCGCAGGCTGCGGACTCACGGCGACTGCCGAGACGTCGGCGCCCTGTGCGCTCATCTGCATGATCTTGTCCAGTGGCAAATACAGGAGGTTCGATCCCTGTTTGGAATCCACCATCACTTTGGTGACATTACTGTAAATTTGCTGCATGGCATCGAGGTACATGCGCTCGCGCGTCACCTGGGGTGCCTTTTGATACTCACCCAGAACTGACTTGAAGCGTTGCGCGTCGCCCTGCGCCTGAGCCACAATCCGGGCTTTGTAGGCATCGGACTCTGCTTTCAGGCGTGACGCGGAACCGACGGCGCGCGGCACCACATCGTTGGCGTAGGCCTGCGCCTCGTTCTTGGCGCGTTCACGTTCCTGTCCGGCCTTGAGCACATCGTCGAATGCCGCCTGCACCTGCTCGGGTGGACGCACACCACCCTGCTGCAGATTGATGCCAACGACCTCGATACCGACCTTGTAATGATCCAGAATCTTTTGCATCAGGGTGCGCACCCGCGGTGCAATCTGATCGCGCTCTTCGGACAGCGCGCTGTCCATGCGCATCTTGCCCACCACCTCACGAACCGCGGTTTCGGCTGCCTGCACCACCGCTTCGCCCGGGTTCTTGCTCTCGAACAGGAAAGCTCTCGCATCGCTGAGCCGGTACTGAACGGCAAATTTGATTTCGACAATGTTTTCGTCTTCCGTCAGCATGGCGGACTCACGCAGGCCGGTGGCCTTCATGACGGTGTCGCGACCAACGTCAACCGAGCGAATCTGGGTTACGAAAATCAGTTCATGGCGCTGAATGGGATACGGCAGACGCCAGTTGAAGCCGGCGCCGACCGAGGAGCGGTATTTTCCGAACTGGGTAATGACCGCCTGTTGCCCTTCCTGGACAATGAAGAAGCCGGTGCCCAACCAGATCAGCAGCACCACGCCGGCAATCAGCCCGATCCCAATGCCGGTACTTTTCATGTCCGGCTGAAAACCACCACCTGAACCACCGCCGGTGCCACCCGCGCCACCGCGGCCGGCATTCTTCAATCCGCCAAACAGACCGCCGAGCTTGCGGTTGAAATCACGCCACAGTTCGTCCAGATCGGGCGGCCCCTGATTGGCGCCGCGCCGCGGTCCGCGCTCGCCGCCGTTCTTGACGGGTGCCGCAGGTTCATCCGCCTTCGGCGTTTCTGCATCCGCTTTATCACCGTCAGGCGTTTTGTCCTCACTGCGACCCCAGCGTGAATCATTGAGGTTGAACATACCTCTGACCCGACCCAGCAGTTGCGCCCAGTCCGGGCTGCGTAAATGAAGTTTCATTTCATCTTCTCTTGTGTATCGTTACCGGATTGTGCCTAAGTTCGAAGCCGAAACCATGCGCGCCAACTGTCCGCGCAAAGCCGCCACCCCCTCGCCCTGTAGGGCACTCAAGAATACTCTGGGCGTCTGAATCCCAGCCAGATCAAAACTATCTTCCAGTTGCAGGGGTCGGCGCCCGATTTCAAGAGCGTCGAGTTTGTTAAATACCAGCACCTGTGGAATCTCTGCCGCACCGATCTCGGTCAGTACACGCTGCACTTCGGCCATCTGCTCCAGGAAGTGCTCACTGGAAGCGTCCACCACGTGCAACAGCAAGTCCGCGTCCACCGCTTCCTGCAAGGTAGCCTGGAACGCATCGATCAAGCCGTGCGGCAAATCGCGGATGAAGCCCACCGTATCCGACAGCGAGACGGAACGCGCCGCCTCACCCAGATAAAGCTGGCGCGTCGTGGTATCGAGCGTCGCAAACAATTGGTCAGCGGCGTAGGCACGGGCCTTGACCAATGCATTGAACAGCGTGGTCTTGCCGGCGTTGGTGTAGCCTACCAGGGAAATATTGAAAGCATCACGCCGCTCACGCTGACGGCGTTGCGTCTGGCGCTGGCGCTTGACCTTTTTCAGCCGCTCCTTGACCTTCTTGATGTTCTCGCCAATCATGCGCCTGTCAAGTTCGATCTGGGTTTCACCCGGTCCGCCACGCATACCAATGCCACCGCTCTGGCGCTCCAGATGCGACCAGCGTCGCACCAGGCGCGTACTGAGGTACTGCATTCGAGCCAGTTCGACCTGCAGTTTTCCCTCGTGACTGCGCGCCCTCTGACCAAAAATTTCCAGAATCAGGAGGGTGCGATCGTTCACCGGCAGTTCCAGATGACGTTCCAGATTGCGCTGTTGCGCGGGACTCAGATTTTGATCGAACAAAACCTCAAGCACCCCATGCTGGGTCGCCAGCAGTTTGATCTCATCGGCCTTGCCACTACCTACAAACAGCGCGGCATCAGGCGCCTTGCGTTTGCAGGTCAGGCGCGCGACCGGATTCAGACCGGCCGTCTGCGCCAGCAAGCCAAGTTCTTCGAGGTCGGCATCGAAATTCGGCAATCCAAAATCGACCCCGACCAGCAGGGTGGGGGCGCGCTGAAGATCAGGCGGCAGTTTCGTCACCCTCGCCACTTGCGAAGTTCACCGCACGGCCCGGCACAATGGTCGAGATGGCATGCTTGTAAACCATTTGGGTGACGGTGTTGCGAAGCAACACAACGTACTGGTCAAAAGATTCAATCTGACCTTGCAGCTTGATCCCGTTGACCAAATAGATTGAGACCGGTACATGTTCCCGACGCAGGGC
Organism: uncultured beta proteobacterium; assembly: GCA_903897005.1. Taxonomy (GTDB): domain Bacteria; phylum Pseudomonadota; class Gammaproteobacteria; order Burkholderiales; family Burkholderiaceae_C; genus Rhodoferax. Next base: position 18,387 of record CAITZZ010000046.1, read on the forward strand.
GTTGAGAAAAGGGTCCTGAAGTAACTGACCTTTGTTGTTCACGATATTCTCCGTGTTCAAGAATTGATAAGAGGTTGACGATACCACAGCGGCGTGACACGGCGGGCGCCCGTCAAACAGCCTTGTCGGCGTAGGGGTTGCTGGAAGTCTTGAATTCGATGCGCATCGGTGTCCCGACCAGATCAAATTCCTTGCGAAAACGCCCTTCCAGAAAGCGTTTGTAGGCGTCCGTCACGTGCTCCAGAGAGTTGCCGTGAATCACGATCACCGGCGGATTCATGCCGCCCTGGTGCGCGTAACGCAACTTGGGCCGGTACATCCCCGAGCGCTTGGGGCTCTGAAACTGCACGGCTTCCAGCAGCAGACGGGTCAACACCGGCGTTGACATCTTGCAGTTGGCGGCCTTGAAAGCCTGAGCAATGGAAGCCCAGAGCGGCCCCAGACCTTGCCGCTTGGTGGCTGAGATCAGATGCGTGGCAGCAAACTTCAAGAAGGGCAATCGGGTTTCGATGGAACGTTTGACCAGTTCGCGCTGGTATTCATCGACCGCGTCCCATTTATTGACCGCCAGCACAACGGCGCGACCATTCTCCAGAATATAGCCGGCAATATGCGCATCCTGGTCGGTCACGCCCTGGGTTGCATCGATCAGCAGCAACACCACATTGGCCGATTCAATGGCCTGCAGCGTCTTGACGACGGAGAACTTCTCGATTGCCTCGAACACCTTGCCACGGCGGCGCAAGCCTGCGGTATCGACCAGCTCAAACTTTTGTCCATTGCGCTCGAACGGCACCGAAATCGCATCGCGCGTCGTTCCCGGCAAGTCGAAGGCGACCAGACGTTCTTCGCCCAACCAGGTATTGATCAGCGTGGACTTACCAACGTTCGGGCGCCCCGCTACCGCCAGTTTGATGACAGAGGGATCGTGTTGTTCCAGGGCTTCATCCGGGTCCTGCAATTGCAGCGGTGCCAGTGCCAGTTCCACCATGTCATGCATACCCTGTCCGTGCGCAGCAGAAACCGCATGCACCTCGCCCAGACCCAACTCGAAAAATTCGACCAGTTGCGCACTTGCCAGCATGCCCTCAGCCTTGTTCGCCACCAGCACACAGGGTTTGCCCAGACGACGCAGGTACTTGGCAATTTCGTGGTCCTGCGCCGAGATACCTTCTCTGGCATCAACGACAAAAATCACAACATCCGCTTCAGCCACGGCCTGTCGTGTCTGCTTTGCCATTTCCTTGAAAATGCCGCTGGCTGCGTCGGGCTCGAAGCCGCCGGTATCGATCACGATGAATTCGTGCTTGCCCTGTCGGCCGTTGCCGTAATGGCGGTCTCTGGTCAGGCCGGCAAAATCGGCAACGATGGCATCGCGGGACTTGGTCAAGCGGTTGAAAATCGTCGATTTACCAACATTGGGACGGCCGACGAGGGCCAGAACAGGTTTCATCAGGGACGGTCCGGCAGCCTACTCGGGCTTGAACCCAAAGATATTGCCATTGCGTGTGACAACAATCAGCGTCCCATTAGCCAGCACCGGACCGGCAACCAAGGCCGAGCCATCGGTAGCCATGCGCGTCAGGATGGACCCGTCGTCACGCGACAACCAGTGCACCAGACCAGCCTCGTCGCCGACCACGACCGAGCGCCCGACCGCCAGTGGCGCCGTCAGGTTGCGATAAAGCAGGCGTTCGGAAACCCAGGCACGATCACCGTCCCCGCGGCGCCACGCAATCATCTTGCCGTCGCTCTCGACACCGAAAACATACTTTTCGTCGCCATGCACACCGATCGAACCGATTGCAGGCTTGCTCCAGAGCAGGCTACCGCGCGCCGTATCAACACAACCCACAGCAGCCTGGAAGGCGCGCGCGCAAACCACCGCCCCATCGCGTGCGACGCGTCCCACCAAGTCCACCAGGCGCTCGATATCATTGGTTCCGCGTGGGGTGGCGATGGCCGCCTCCCAGCGAATCGAACCATTGCCTGGATTGAGTCCTGCCAGGCGACCTCCCATCCCTGCGACCAGCGTGTCCCCTACCGCCAGCAAGACACCGGCTTGCCGCAGCACGAGGGATTCGCCCGGGCGTTGCTGGTTCCAGAGTTTGCGCCCCGAACTGCCATCAAAGGCAGTGACCGAACGATCTGCCGCCAACACAAATACACGGCCGCCAGCGACCAGCGGCGCAGTAAAACTCGGTGCCAGCAATTTTTGTCGCCAGAGCTCGCGCCCGCCATCGAGTACCAGCAAGTCGTTGGCACGCGTCACCGCCGCGGTGAATTTGCCGTCGCTACCGACACCGGCCGCAATGGGAGCGCCCAACGCAGCGCGCCACAACTCGGCGCCGGTCGCTGCGTCGAAGGCCGCCAGCACCCCTTCCGAATTGACAACCGTCACCATCGTCCCGCTGACTTTGGTATCCATTGCAGAATCGACCGCGCCAACCTTGGCCGTCCATGCCAGTCGCACGCCAAGCAGACCTGGGTTAGGCGCCAGTTCCGTCGGCTTGGGCTTCTGCGGTCCGCTGGAGCAAGCGGCCAGCAACCCAAGCACAACGAAAACAAGGACCACCCTGGTGGCCACGGTCGAACCAAAATGGAGCTTCACTTTTTCCCTTCCGTCGCTGCGGCATCGCTAATTTGTGGATCAACCCCCAGCGAGTTCAATTTGACCTCCACCAGGCGTCGGTATTCGGCGCTTTCGTCAAAACTCTTGTAGGCCTTGCGGTACTCAGCCAGAGCCTCCGACTTCTTGCCCTGCAGCATCAGGATATCGCCTTTTCGATCGGCCACCAGGGCTTCGAAATTGGCCGGGTAAGAGCCGGCCAGCTGTTTCAAGGCTTCGTCATAGCCCTTGGAATCCATCAGCACCGAGGCCAGGCGCAACTTCGCCAGGGCCTGATAGCCCGGATCCGAAGCGTTCTCGGCGACCCAGGTCAAAGCAGCCTGGGCGCCCATCGCATTGCCAGCACTGTAGTACTGTCTGGCAACCAGCAGGCCGGCTTGCTGCGCGTAAGTGGTAGAGCCGAACTTGCTCTTGATGTCGCCGAAAACACGATCAATTCTTGCCGGGTCAGCCGACTTCACGACTCGTTCCACTTCATCAAACATGGCAGCGGCCTGGGTTGCCTGACTGCGCTGCCAGTACTGGTAGAAGTTCCAGCTTGCGAAGGCACCAAGAATCACAATCAGGGCCCACGTGATGGCGTCTCCGTATTGCTTCCAAAAATGCTTGAGCTGATCGAGTTGCTCTTGTTCTTCGAGATCGAGTTGATTTGCCATAGGAATTCTTTAATCAGGTGGGAGATTGTAGGGTCGGCGCCCAGGTACCGATCTCAGCCAGCGATCGGATGGTCTGCGCCACTGTGGCGTCGCGCAGCGCTTTGACCGTCACGGCATTTTGCGTCAGTTCATCATCACCAAAAATGAGGGCATAACGGGCCCCGCTGGCATCGGCTTTTTTGAACTGCGACTTCATGCTGTTGGAGCCCTCAGCCAGACCGGCATGCATCTGCACGGCAACGCCAGCAGCGCGCAAAGTCTGTATCGTTTGCATGGCAAGAGGCAAAGCGGCGGCATCGGGAATCACGGCATAAACATCGGGAACGGGCGCGGCCGGCGTCTGGCCCTGCTCCTTCAGGAGTTCCAGGACACGCTCCAGGCCCATTCCCCAGCCGACTGCCGGCGTGGCTTTGCCGCCCAGCAGCTTGAACAGGCCGTCGTAGCGTCCACCACCGCACAGCGTGCCTTGGGCACCCAACTCGTCGGTAACGAATTCAAACACGGTATGACTGTAGTAATCCAGGCCGCGCACCAGCCGGGGATTGACGCTCCATTGGACGCCGCACGCTGACAGCAAGGTCTTGACCGCATCGAAGTGCTTGAGCGATTCATCACCGAGGTAATGCAGCAGTTGCGGTGCGTTCTGCACCAGGGCTTGCATGGACGGATTCTTGGTATCCAGAATGCGCAGCGGGTTGCTGTACAGACGGCGCTGCGACTCGGCGTCGAGTTGTTCCAGATGCGCTTCAAAATATGCCAGCAAGGCCAGGCGATGCGCCTGCCGCTCGGAGGGAACCCCCAGACTGTTCAACTCAACGCGCACATTGCGCAGACCCAGCGTCGCAAACAACTGGTGCACCAGCAGCATCAGTTCTGCATCGACCTCGGGCCCGGCGAATCCGAGCGCCTCGGCACCCAACTGGTAAAACTGCCGATACCGGCCACGCTGTGGCCGCTCATGCCGAAACATCGGCCCCATGTAGTACAGGCGTTTGCCGCCGTCGTAGGTGATGTTGTGCTCAATGGCGGCACGTACCACGCCGGGCGTATTCTCGGGTCGCAGCGTCAAAGCTTCGCCGTTGAGCTTGTCCTCAAAAGAGTACATCTCCTTCTCGACGATATCGGTGGTCTCGCCGGTGCCTCGCACGAACAGGGCCGTCGGTTCGACGATAGGTGTGCGAATGTTGCGGTAGCCATAGAGCCCCATCAGCGCTCGCACCTTGTCTTCCAGATATTCCCAGCGCGCGGAATCGGGCGGCAGAATATCGTTCATGCCTTTGACGGCGCTGATTTTCTCCAGCTTCGGCGTTGCTTCTTTTTCACTCATGACTTGACTCAGGACGCGTTAGCCGCAGCCGTGCCATAGCGCGTCGCAACATAGTTTTCGACAATTTTCTGAAACTCCTGGGCGATAGCGTCACCGCGCAAGGTCATGCGCTTTTCACCATCGATAAAGACCGGCGCCGCCGGCGCCTCGCCGGTGCCGGGCAAACTGATGCCGATGTCGGCGTGTTTGCTCTCACCCGGGCCATTCACGATGCAGCCCATCACGGCCACTTTCAGTTTTTCAACGCCCGGATACTTCTCGCGCCACACCGGCATCTGCGAGCGCAAGAAGTCCTCGATACTCTTGGTCAACTCCTGAAAGGTCGTGCTGGTCGTGCGACCGCAGCCGGGACACGCTGTCACGCTTGGAACAAAGGACCTGAGTTCCAGCGCCTGCAGAAGGTCGCAGGCAACGGTTACTTCCTGGGTTCTTGCCTCGCCTGGTTGGGGTGTCAGTGAAACACGGATCGTGTCGCCAATGCCTTCCTGCAACAAAATGGCCAGGGCGGCAGCCGAAGCCACGGTTCCCTTGCTGCCCATACCTGCTTCGGTCAAGCCCAGGTGCAACGGGTAGTCGCAACGTCTGGCCAGTTCCCGGTAAACAGACACCAGATCCTGGACGCCACTGACCTTGCAGGACAGAATGATCTGGTCCGGATTCATGCCGATTTCAACAGCGCGGCGCGCCGACTCCATGGCCGAACTGATCAGTGCCTCGTACATGATCGGCTTAAGTTGCCAGGGCGGCGTGCGACGGCTGTTCTCATCCATCAGCGCGGCCAGCAGTTCCTGATCCAGGCTGCCCCAGTTCACCCCAATGCGCACCGGCTTGTCCCAGCGCAGCGCAGCTTCGATCATGAGGGCGAATTGCCGGTCGTGCTTGTCCCCTTTGCCAACATTGCCAGGATTGATCCGGTATTTGGACAAGGCCTGCGCACAATCCGGAAAATCGGTCAGCAGACGATGTCCGTTGTAGTGAAAATCTCCAATCAGGGGGACATCGATTCCCATCCGGTCCAACTGCTCCCGAACACGGGGAACTGCCGCTGCGGCCTCCGGTGTATTGACAGTCAGCCTGACCAATTCGGAGCCGGCCAGCGCCAGTTCCTTGACCTGGATAGCTGTGCCGATGACATCGACCGTGTCGGTGTTGGTCATCGACTGGATCCGCACCGGCGCATCCCCGCCAACAGTGACGCGTCGTCCAGCCCAGGTCACACTGGCCTGCCTGCTGCGACGCGCTTTGGGCGCCGCAGATGCAATAGGCACAAGCCCTTCCACTACTTCACCTCAAAACGGGCAACATTGTCTCGCGCGACGGACAACAAATCAAAAGCCTGGCCGCGCACCAGCACCTGCGTGGTATCGGACCGCCCGACCACCACCATGAGCGGCAAGCTGCCGGAAACACCGACGGTCTCCCCCGCTGCCATATTGCGTCGCACCTGAACCACGCCAGCAGCGTCTACGACCTCGACCCAGGCCATCGCCTGCGCCTTGAAGACAACGATGCCGCTGGTAGCGCCAGACCCTGCCACCTGGACCGGTTCTGGGGCCGCACTCGTCACGGCGCTGGCAGCCAGCGTCAAAGTCTGCGCTGAAAGCAGCGTGCTGACTTCCACCGCGGGCGCCACCATCGGGGGCTGCGCACTGCCCTCAGGCGCTACCGATTTTGCATCAGCAGCAACTTGCGCTTGCCGTGTAAAGGGAAAGAACAGCAGCAGCAAAGCGCCGGCCAGCAGCACCAACACCGCCATCACCATGGGCTTGGAAAGTTGCTCCCAAAACTGGCGCAATGAACCCCCACCGGCCGAACGAAAGGGAACATTGATTCCGGCGCCCGAATCTTTCAGTTGGGGTGCCGTCGTATGCGGCAGTTTTTCCAGTATCGGGCCTGGCGCAATTTTCAGTACCCGGCAAATACTGGAGGCCAGGGCACGAATGAAAACGGTATCAGGTAACAGGTCAAAGCGGTCGGCTTCCAGCGCTTCGAGCTTTTTCACAGGAACCTTCAGAGAAACCGCCAGTGCACCGATGTGCAGGCCCATGGCCTCACGGGCCTGACGCAGCATCGCACCGCTGGTCATCGGTGCGCCCGTGAGTGGACTCGGCGCTGTCGGTTCGGAGCCGGTCAACAAAGGATCACTCATCGAAAGCGCCCCGCTGATAGGCCTCGGCCTCGCGTGATTTTGGAAAACGCTTGCTCAACTGTCCAGCCAATTGCATCATCGCCTCACGATTTTCCATCCGCCGCTCGACCTTGATGCCAAGCCACAGAGACTCGGCATTGGCCAGTTCGCTGTTATTGAGTCGGCGCACATAGAACTGCGCTCGGGCAAAATCGCTGCGCTGAAAAAGCAATGAGGCCAGGTTGTAGGAAGTGACCGGATTGCCGGCATCAAACTCATAAGACTTGAAAAGACTTTGTTCCCCTTCAGCCAACTGCCCGGCTCTGACCTGGCACAGGCCCTGCGCGCGCCAGGTCTTGGCCCGTTCACCGTATTGAGGGTTTGCCAGCGCCTGGGAAAACAGTTGCTGCGCCTGCGCGTACCGGGCCTGCTGACAATAGAGCCAGCCCAGGTTGTGCATGATGTTTGAATCTCGCGGATTGAGGGTCAAGGCCCGCTTGAAACTATCTTCTGAGAGCCGGAAGTCGTTGAGTCGCATGTAAATGAGGCCGCGCAGGCTATAGGCTTCAGCGTAGTTGGAGTCCGCCGTAATCGACTGCTTGAGCTCATCCAGAGCAATGGCAGTTTGACCGTTTTCAAAATAACCAAGCGCCAACTCCAGCCGGATCCTTGCGCGCCTGCGCGCGTCCGGCTCATCCGACTCGGTCACCATTTCAGCCTCACCGCCCGTAGCTGACAAGCCATCAAATCTGGAAGCGCAGCCAGAAACGCCAGCCAGCCCGAGCAGCATCAGACCGGCTGCCAGCAGCCAGTACCTGAGCGTCATGCCCTGTCCTGCGTTTCTATCCATGCCTCAAGTCTCCTGAACTGTCCGTTTGTGCAATGCCACTGGTTTGAGCATGATCGTGCGCTGGCGCGCGATTCTCTCGCCGACACGGGTTCGGTCCATCACATCGCCTGCCAGTTGCCCACAGGCAGCATCGATATCATCCCCTCGCGTCTTGCGTATTGTCGTCACAATACCAGCATCACTCAAAATCCGTGCAAAGACCAGGGTTTGCTGCGTCGACGACCGGGTCAAACCTGACTGCGCAAACGGGTTGAATGGAATCAGGTTGAACTTGCACCAGGCGCGTGCGCCACCGTAGCCGCGCACGAGTTCGACCAATTGACGCGCATGTTCTGGCTGGTCATTGACCCCGTCGAGCATGCAATATTCGAAAGTGATGAAGTCCCGCGGCGCAAACTCCAGATAGCGCTCGCAGGCCGCCATCAACTCAATCAGAGGGTACTTCTTGTTCAACGGCACCAGGTTGTCACGCAGAGCGTCGTTCGGCGCATGCAGCGAGACTGCCAACGCCACCGGACAGTCTTGCGACAACAAATCCATCTTCGGCACGATGCCAGAGGTGGAAACAGTGACGCGGCGTCGCGACAAACCATAGGCATGGTCGTCCAGCATGGTGCGCAGTGCCGGCAGCAATTCCGCGTAGTTCTGCAGCGGCTCGCCCATGCCCATCATCACGACATTGGAAATCACGCGCTCCTCGCGCTGCAGATGCCGACGCAAGAATCGCTCCGCAAACCAGAGCTGGGCGATGATTTCTCCGCTGCTGAGGTTGCGGCTGAAACCCTGATGCCCGGTGGAGCAAAAGCGGCAGCCCATGGCGCAGCCGGCCTGCGAGGAGATGCACAGCGTGCCCCTATCGTCTTCCGGAATGAAAACCGTCTCCACGGCGTCACCGCCGCCAACGTCAAACAGCCACTTGATGGTGCCGTCCGATGAGATTTGCTGCGACAGCACCGCCAACGCCTTCACCTGGGCCGAGCTTTTGAGCTTTTCTCGCAAGGACTTGGCAAGATCGCTCATGGCGTCAAAATCAGACGCTCCCTTTTGGTGAATCCAGCGAAACAACTGGACCGCGCGGAAGCGCTTTTCACCCAGCCGCTCGCAAAACCCGGTCAGACCTTCGAGATCAAAATCGAGCAGGTTGGCCGTCATCGCAGCGGCAAGGGGCCGGGACGCCCCGTGTGCGCAATGGCCGGCCCGATTGGCAGCAAAACGCAGCGGAGCGTGGGAACCATGTCTATTTGGAGTAGACGTTCATGCCGGGGAAGAAGAAACTGACTTCCACGGCGGCGGTTTCAGGCGCATCGGACCCATGCACTGCATTGGCATCAATGCTGTCGGCAAAACTGGCGCGAATAGTGCCGGCTGCTGCCTTCTTGGGATCGGTGGCGCCCATCAGGTCGCGATTCTTGAGTACCGCGTTTTCACCTTCAAGCACCTGAATCATCACTGGACCGGAGATCATGAACTCAACCAGATCCTTGAAAAAGGGGCGTTCCTTGTGAACCGCGTAAAACGCTTCCGCTTCACTGCGCGCCAGACGAACCATCCTGGCAGCAACGATTTTCAAACCAGCGGCCTCAAAGCGCGCGTAGATTTGACCAATCACGTTTTTGGCAACCGCATCGGGTTTGATAATGGACAGAGTGCGTTCGATAGTCATGAGTACTTCCTGAGCTGGTAATTATGGATATTCGCCCAACGGGCAAAGGGTTGGATTTTATCGTGAAAGTCAGCGGCCGCGGCCGCCGCGGCGCTGTCCGCCAGCGGGCCCGCCACCGCCACTGCGACGTTGCCCCTGATCCTGCCGCTGCCGGGTAAAACTGTCGGCGCCGATGTAGCCGAAGGCTGTCTTCATCGGGTCGGGCTGCGCGGCATTGCCGCTGCGATCACCCGACTCACCACGGTTCTTGCGACCTGCACTGTTCGCATAGCCCTGCCCGGTGTCCTGCGCGCCGCCCGCCGATGGTCTGCGCGGACCATTACCCGAACTGCGCGGACCGTTGCCACGCGCACCCCGACGCCGATTGCGCGGACCCGACTCAGGAGCGCCCTCCTCGCGTCGTGGCTGGGCACTGCCACTGTTCTCGCCGTGCTCGCGCGGGGAACGGGATCCGGCTGCCTGCACCAGCAGTTGGATGTCCGATGCATCAAGTTCCATCCATGCGCCGCGCCGCAAGCCGCGCGGCAAGACCATGGCGCCATAGCGGATGCGTATCAGGCGACTCACCGCGTGGCCCACCGCTTCCAGCATACGCCGGACTTCACGGTTTCGACCTTCACTGATGGTGACGCGATACCAGCAGTTCGAGCCCTCACCGCCGCCCTCTTCAATCGAACCAAATTGGGCCAAGCCATCGTCCAGTTTGACGCCTTCAAGCAGTTTCTGTTTTTCTTCCTTGCTCAGGGATCCCAGCACCCGTACGGCATATTCCCGCTCCAGACCGAAACGGGGGTGCATCAGATTGTTGGCCAATTGCCCTGAACTCGTGAACAGCAGCAAACCTTCGGTATTGAGATCAAGACGTCCGACCGATTGCCACTTCCCCTGAAACAACTTGGGCAAGCGGCGAAACACGGTCGGTCGATTCTGCGGATCATCGTGCGTCACCACTTCGCCAGCGGGCTTGTGGTAGGCAATAACCCGCGCCGGTGGCGCGTCGATGCGGAACTTGATCGGTTTGCCGTTGACTTTGACGTGGTCACCAAACTGGATGCGCTGCCCGATATGAGCCGGTTCATTGTTGACCGTGATACGGCCTTCCATGATCATCTGTTCCATCTCCAGGCGCGATCCCATCCCGGCCTGAGCCAGCACCTTGTGCAGCTTGGGTGTTTCCGCCTGCGGTGCCAACACGCGTTTTACCGCAAGCGGCTCGACGCTCTCCTGCTCGGCGTCGAATTGCCCCGACACCACCTCGTCAAAGCGACTCTCGGATGCTGCCGGCTGCAACACTTCGGCTTGAGTCAACTCTGTGGCAACTGCCCGTGGTTCCGAAGGCTCCAGCTCCGGCACAACGCTGGGCGGCTCCGGTTGAATCGGCGTGTCGTCAATGATTGCGCTCATGGTGGAGTTCCCGTCAAGAAAATAGGTTTGCCGTCGGCATCAACAGTTTGGACCGGCGCCATGTCAAGCTCGGCTTGCAAATCGGACACATGTCCAGCCAGCGCCTGCACGGCGCCAAGTTGCTCGCCGGGATTGTCCATCGGGGGTAGCTGATCGAGTGAGGCAAGTCCCAGATCATCCAGAAAATGCCGGGTTGTGGCAAACAGGGCTGGGCGTCCAACGGTGCTGCGGTGGCCAATCACCTCGATCCAGCCGCGGTCTTCAAGCTGTTTGAGCAACAGCGAATTGACTGTCACACCCCGAATGTCCTCTATGTCACCGCGTGTTACTGGTTGCCGGTACGCAATGATGGCCAAAGTCTCCAGTGTGGCCCGGCTGTAGCGCGGTGGCTTTTCGGGATGCAGCAGGTCCAGATACTGGCGCATTTCTGGTCGGCTCTGGAAGCGCCAGCCACTTGCCAATTCGACCAGTTCAACGCCACGCCCGACCCAATCGTGCTGCAGCTCCAGCAACAATTCCTTAAGCGTGTCTGGCGTCAGGCTGTCGTTGAACAACACAGTCAACTCTGCTGCCAGCAAGGGTTGCTGCGAGCAAATCAAGGCGGTCTCTAATACGCGCTTGGCATCCGCCGTATTCATGGTCTTGCAATGCTTCCGGGACGAGCACCATCAAGGTGCGAAATCAGTGTGGTTCTTTGCGGCGCGGCAGGCAGATTGATGAATCTGCAGCGCCTTGCCCCCGGCTGCCGGCCGAGGTGCTGGCTTTCACGCCATTAGCCGTGAGTATAACTGAGGCCCCACTGGGTCAGTGCGTCACTCAGATCTTGCGGTAACTCGGAGAAAAATACCAGCGCTTGCTGTGTCACCGGGTGCGTCAGGGAAAGTCTAAAGGCATGCAAAGCCTGCCTCTGCATGCCAGCGGCGGCGACGCCACCATAGATCTCATCGGCCACCAGGGGATGACCGATGGCTGCCATGTGCACCCGAATTTGGTGTGTGCGACCCGTGTGCAATGTACATCGCACCAGGCAGCCCCGATCTCCATTCTGCAGAAGATCAATGTCTGTGCGTGCCAGTTTGCCGGCGTTCTTGCCAAGATCGACCACAGCCATGCGCAGACGGTTGCGCGGATCGCGGCCGATGGGTTGATCGACCAGGCGGCTGCTGCTGCCGGTCCACGGGTGGTGTGCCAGTGCCAGGTACTGGCGGCCGACCTCGCGCGCAGCGATGGCACGAATCAGGGCATCCATCACGAGCCGGCTGCGCGCCACCACCATCAGGCCGCTGGTGTCCTTGTCCAGTCGATGCACAATTCCGGCGCGTGGCAAATTCACGGCCTGGGAGTCGAAGGCCAGCAAACCGTTGAGCAAGGTACCGCTCCAGTTACCGGGCGCCGGATGGACCACCAGGCCAGCCGGCTTGTTGATGATCAGCAAGTGCTCATCCTGGTAGACCACTTCCAGTTTCATGAGTTCGGGTTTGAAGGCCTGGCTTTGCGGTGTCGGCCGCAGTTCGATGCTCCCTCGATCCGCCGCCTTGACACGCGTCGACGCCTTGCAAGCCCCCGGCCGCTCCAGCTTGACGGCACCGCACTGGATCAATTGCTGCAAATAGCTGCGCGAAAACTCCGGCACCATCTCCACCAGTGCCTGATCAAGACGCAAGCCGTGCTGGGCTGGCCCAAAAACCAGCGGCCGCAACTCGAACTCTGGCTCGGTGTCGACGCGATCCTCCAGATCCTCGCTATCATGACCGCTCGATATAATCAATCCGGAATTTTTCAAGAAAGTTGTCCTACATGCTTCGAGCCAAATTATCGGTTGTCTGCACCTGGTCGCTGGCGAGTGCCCTCATGCTGCTGACAGCTTGCTCGTCCGCCCCGCAGGACAAGGAAGCCAACTGGAGCCCCAGCAAGCTTTACGCGGAGGCCAAAGACGAGTTGGCCGCAGGTGGCTACGAAAAGGCGATCTCGCACCTGGAAAAACTCGAAGGCCGCGCTGCCGGAACGCCACTGGCGCAGCAGGCGCAGCTTGACAAGGCCTACGCCCAGTACAAATCGGGTGAAACAGCGCAAGCCGTGGCGACGCTGGACCGCTTCATGAAGTTGCACCCCGCGAGTCCCGCCATGGACTATGCACTCTATCTGAAGGGTCTGGTCAACTTCAATGACGATCTGGGCTTTCTCTCTTACATTGCACGCCAGGATCTGGCGGAACGTGACCAGAAGGCGTCGAAGGAATCTTTTGAGGCATTCAAGGAACTGACCACGCGCTTTCCAACGTCGCGCTACGCCGCCGACGCCAGCCTGCGCATGACCTACATCGTCAATTCTCTGGCCAGTTACGAGTTGCACGTAGCGCGCTACTACCTGAGCCGCGGCGCTTACGTGGCTGCCATCAACCGGGCCCAACTGGCGATCTCCGACTACCAGGATGCACCGGCAACAGAAGAGGCTCTCTTCATCATTATCAAGGGCTACGACGCACTGGGCATGACACAACTGCGTGACGATGCCAGGCGTGTACTTGACAAGAACTATCCCAACTCGGAGTACCTGACCCGCGGCTTCAAGACCAATGAGAATCCATGGTGGAAGTTCTGGTAAGAGCATTCAGGGCCTGCGCAAACTCCTGCTCCGAATCCAGTTTTTTCATCGCTGGCAGCGCCGCCAGCAGTCGCTTGCCGTAGCCCATTTGTGCCAGTCGGGTGTCACAGATGACCAGCACACCCTGATCGGTTTCGCGCCGAATCAGGCGACCCGCACCTTGCTTGAGAGCCACCGCTGCTTCCGGAATGAAGTAGTCGTTGAAGACACTGCGCCCATCGGCCTCCAGTCGTTTGGAACGCGCCTCCACCAAAGGATCGTTCGGTGGCGGAAACGGCAGTTTGTCAATGACGAGCAGTTGCAAGGCATCGCCCGGCACATCAAAGCCTTCCCAGAAGGAGGCCGAAGCCACCAGCACACAACCGGCCCGCCCGCCCTCGGCGCCGAGACGAAAGCGGTCCATCAATTGGCGCTTGGACTGCTGCCCCTGAACCAGAATTTCCAGGGAATTGGCAGTCGCGAATTTACGCTGCAGCGCTTCGCTGACAGTGCGCAGGGCACGCAGCGTGGTTGTAAGTACCAGTGTGCGTCCGCCAATCGTTGCAGCGGCTTTGGCTACCAGTTCGGCGACCTGCAGGCTGTGTTCCGGAGCGCCCGGTCTGGCAAGTTGCATGGGCACATAGACGGCGGCCTGTCGCTCATAGTCAAACGGACTTTGCACTTTCAGTATTTCAGCCTCAGTCAAACCGCAGGACTCGGTAAACCACTTCAAGCGCGCATCTTCTCCCAGGGTTGCCGAAGTAAAGATCCAGGAACGCTGCGAGTGCGGCTCACTGCTTGAACTCAACAGACGCGTCCGAACCGTCTGCGCGATGTCCAGCGGCGACTCCACCAGGATCAGTTGCGAGCCGACATCGAGCCAACGCACCGACTCTTGTGCGCACAGCGCGCCAAAGAAATCGATCCGCTCGACCAAGCCGCTGGCACGTTCGCACAAGCGCGCAAGATCGGGTTCTGCCTGGCCGACGGCGCTGAGTGCGTCAACGGCCTGGCTACAGGATGCTTTCACTGCAAGCAGGCCCTCGTGCCACTGTGCTTCATCCAGCAGCTCCGGGGCAAGGCCAAGCCAGCGCAGTTTGCTGCCCGACAATGATTTTCCAACCAGCAGCCGCAAGTCGCGCGCGGCGCGCTCGACCGCGCTGGCGATCATCTGCCAGTCTGCCAGACCGCGCGCATGCTGCAAGCCGCTGGCCAGCAGATCGCGCGCGAAGTCAAGCAACTGCCCGGTGCTCAACTGCTTGCCAAGAAACTGAACGCCGGTCTCATTGAGCTGATGCGCTTCATCGAAGACCACCGTGCGCACCGTTGGTAACAATTCAGCCATGCCTGACTCGCGAACCGCGAGATCGGCAAAAAACAGGTGATGGTTGACAACCACAACATCGGCCGCCAATGCTTCACGCCGCGCCTGATTCACATGGCAAGCACGAAACTGCGGACACTGCGCGCCCAGGCAGTTCTCCCGCGTCGATGTCACCAGGGCAATCAGCGGAGAGCGTTCATCCAGCCCGGGCAGTTCGGCCAGGTCGCCGGTACCTGTCAGCAGCGCCCAACTTTCGATTTTGGCCAGAGTCCGCAAGGCGCCATAGGCGGCAATGTTGTGCTGTTGCCGCGCCACCTGCAGACGCTGCAGACAAAGGTAGCTGCCGCGCCCCTTGAGCAAGGCGCTGCGCAGCGGCAGGCCCAATGCTCTGAGCAGGAGAGGAAGGTCGCGACCGAACAGTTGATCCTGCAAGGTCTTGGTTGCCGTGGAGAGCAGGACTCTGGTGCCACTGAGCAGCACCGGCACCAGGTAGGCAAAAGTCTTTCCAATACCGGTGCCCGCCTCGACCACCAGCACACCACCGTCATCGATAGTACGGGCAATCGACCCTGCCATCTCGGTTTGTCCATCTCTGGACTTGAACTCCTGGACCGTGCGCGACAACAAACCGGCCGGCGCGAAAACCTCGCGCACACGGTCTTCAAGACTCATTCGTCAGGCAGGCTCGTCAGGGTTCAACTGTCGCTCAATTCGAGCAATTTCATCGCGCAGGCTCAAACGTTTCTTCTTGAGTCGGCGCATCAGAAGTTCATCCAGCGGTACTTCGCCGCTGGCGCGGTCTATCATGGCATCAAGATCTCCATGCTCAATACGCAAGTCGATCAGCCGACGTTCGGGAGAATGCAGGTTAGAGTCCACGGCTTCAGTAGTTAAAAATGATCGAAGTAATTGATCGGGATTTGTTCTTGTGTAGGTCGATAATACGACTAAATTGAAACGATAAATTCAGGCATCCCCTCCTTCAGCACCGAACATGTCCAAAGGCTACCGACTCAGCGCCTCCACAGGCATCCACAAAGGCGACCGCGAGTACCAGCAGGATCAGGTGACCCTGCTGAGCCACAAGCGTGTCTCCGGCTGCCTGTTGGCCGTGGTGGCCGATGGCATGGGTGGACGCAGCGGTGGTCGCAAGGCGTCCGATCAAGTCATGCTGACCGCCAAACAGTTGTTTGAGCGCTACTCGCCCACCATAGATGATGCACCGGCAACCCTGCTGCAGTTGGTAAGGGAGGCTCACACCGTCATCAAGTTGACCGCCATCTCTTCGGAAGAAGAACCGCACAGCACGCTGGCAGCCTTTCTGATCAATCCGGGCGGTGACTGCTACTGGGCGTACTCGGGCGATTCACGCATCTTCCATTTCCATGCTGGCAAACTGGTCAAGCGTTCGACCGATCATTCCTATGTTCAGACCCTGGTCGACAAAGGTGAGTTGACCGAGGAACAGGCCAATGACCATCCGAAGTCGAATATTCTGGTTGGCTGTCTGGGAACCGAAAAGGAGCCGCCGGTGGGCGTCCATTTCATCCCCCAATTGCGCGCTGGCGATGTCCTGATGGCTTGCAGCGACGGCGTCTGGCACTACTTCAGCAATGCTGAAATCGGATCGGTGCTGGCCAGTCTGTCGCCGCGCGAAGCGACTGAATTCCTGATAGAAAAAGCACGGTCGCGCGGTCGCGGCGGCGGTGACAATCTGTCGCTGGTGATCGTCAAGCTCGAAGCGCTGGATTCCTGAGCGTCAGGCTGGTGTCGACCAGACGTCGCGGCAGCGCCAGGAATTCGCGCGACTGCATTTCATGCAGACGGGACACCGTGCGGACAAACTCATGCGCCAGCGGCCCGGCTGTGTACAACTCCTGCGCCGGCACGGCCGCTGACATGATCAGTTTGATATGACGGTCGTACAGTACGTCGACCAGCAAGGTAAAGCGGCGCGCCTCGGAAGCCATCTGATCAGACATACGGGGCACATCGCTGAGCAGCAAAGTATCAAAGTGCGCAGCGATTTCGAGGTAGTCGTTTTGTGACCGCGCGCCCGCGCACAGCGTCCGGAAATCAAACCACACAAGAGAGCCGGCCCTGCGCAAGGCCGCCAGCACGCGCCCCTCGATCAGCAACAGGGGGGCTTCGTCTGTCGTGTCTGCCAGTGAGTCAAATGTGTTGACCAGGGCCGAGTGCGTCTGTGCACTGTGTGGCCAGTGGTAATGCTGCACCTGGGTCAAGCTTTGGTGACGGTAGTCGGTGCCGTTGTCAACGTTGATGACTTCGAGATTCTTCTCTAGCAATGCAATCGCCGGCAGAATTCTTTCGCGGTGCAGACCATCCGGATACAGCTGATCGGGCTTGAAATTCGACGTTGCGACCAGGCCCACGCCATTGTCGAACAGAGCGCGCAGCAGGCGATGCAGGATCAGAGCGTCAGTGATATCGGAGACATGAAACTCGTCGAAACAGATCAGTCGATATTTTCTGGCAATCCTCCGGGCCAGCACATCCAGCGGGTCAACGGTGCCTTGCAGTGCCACCAGTTCGCGATGAACCTCCCGCATGAACTCGTGAAAATGCAAACGGGTCTTGCGTTTCAGTGGAACCGCCGCAAAGAAGCAGTCCATCAGAAAACTCTTGCCGCGGCCAACCCCGCCGTACAGGTAAACCCCAGGCGGAAGGCTGGGTCGGTTGATCAACTTCTTCAGCGCGCTGGAGCGCTTGCTCTTGTAGGAAGCCCATGCCAGAGCGCAGCGCTGCAGCGCCTCGACGGCTTGCAGCTGGGCCGGGTCGGCCAGATAGCCGCGCGCGGCCAGCTGTGCTTGATAGGCCTGCTTGACGCTCACGTCGAATCAGAAATTGAGCGTGCGTTTTTCCACCGCCAGTGCCGCTTCCTTGGTCGCTTCACTGAGCGACGGATGGGCATGGCAGATGCGCGCAATGTCTTCGCTGCTGGCTCTGAATTCCATCGCCATCACGCATTCGGCGATCAACTCGCTGGCCATGGGGCCAACGATATGCACGCCCAGAATTTCGTCGCTTGTCGCATCAGCCAGCATCTTCACCATGCCGGTGGTGTCGCCCAGCGCGCGCGCCCGACCATTGGCCAGGAACGGAAAGGTTCCCGCCTTGTAGGCGCGACCGGCCGCCTTGAGCTGCGCCTCGGTCTGCCCAACCCAGGCAATCTCGGGACTGGTGTAGATCACCCAGGGGATGGTGTTCAAGTTGACGTGACCGTGCTGACCAGCCATACGCTCGGCTACCGCAACGCCCTCCTCCTCCGCCTTGTGTGCCAGCATGGGGCCGCGCACCACGTCACCCAACGCCCACACTTTGGGCAGGTTGGTTCTGCACTCACCATCGACGACGATGGCGCCACGCTCGTCAAGCATCAGACCTACCGCTTCGGTGTTCAGGCCAACGGTATTGGGCGTACGGCCAATCGACACAATCAGCTTGTCCACCTCCAGCAATTGGGCCTCGCCCTTGGCATTGGTCCAGGCCACGCTCACACCCTTCTTGCCGACCTTGATCGCACCGACAGTCACGCCGAGTTCGATCTTGAGTCCTTGCTTGACGAAAGCCTTGTGCGCTTCCCTGGCAATCTGCTCGTCCACTGCACCCAGGAACGCAGGCAAGGCTTCCAGAATCGTCACATCCGAGCCCAATCGCCGCCAGACCGAACCCATCTCAAGCCCAATCACGCCCGAGCCAATCAAGGCAAGTCTCTTTGGCACAGCGACTATGCGCAAGGCGCCGTCGTTCGAGAGCACCATCTGCTCGTCAAACGGCGTGCCGGGCAAGGCGCGCGCCGTCGAGCCGGTCGCAACGACGACCTGCTTGCCCACCAGTGTTTCCTCAGCCGTGCCGCTGACCTTGATCTCGTAGGAACCGTCTGCCGCCTTGACAAAAGAGCCACGACCATGAAAAAAGCTGACCTTGTTCTTCTTGAACAGATACAGAATGCCGTCGTTGTTCTGCTTGACCACCGCGTCCTTACGCGCCACCATCTTGCCCACGTCCAGGCTCAGACCCGTCACGCCAATGCCGTGTTCGGAAAAGTGGTGTGCTGCCTGGTCAAAGTGCTCGGACGATTGCAGCAAGGCCTTGCTCGGAATGCAACCAACGTTGGTGCAGGTGCCGCCCAGCGCCGGTCCACCCTGCTTGTTTTTCCACTCATCAACGCAGGCAACTTTCATTCCGAGTTGCGCTGCACGAATGGCTGCGATATAGCCACCAGGGCCGGCGCCGATGACGATGACATCAAATTGTTTGTTCATGATTGTTCAGAGTTCCGTAATTCGCGGCACCGTTCCAGCCCTACGTGAGTGACGCTCGGTGCCGTCGCAAATCCGCGCCTCAGGTTCGAGTGGGCCGAGGGCGCGGCAGTGGGTGATTCCGCGAATGTCCCCCGCCCTGCGGGCTCCTCCTTGATTTCGCTGCATCACCCACTGCCACACCCTCGGCAACGAGCATCTGTGGTTTGCGCTACTCGCACACCAAGAATGCTTGCAGGATCTGGTTGACGGGGCGCTCAGCGCAGCGGCATAAAGGAGGAGTCCGAAGGACGGGGGACAGCCGCGGAGCTGAGTGCCCCGGCGACCGGATCCACCCAGCAAGCTCAAGTGACTCAGGCTTGTCATCATTTCAGGCAATGTCAGTAGTACTTAAATGTCAAACAGCAACCGCGCCGGATCTTCCAGCGCTTCTTTCATGGCCACCAACCCCAGCACCGCTTCGCGGCCGTCGATGATGCGGTGGTCGTAGCTCATGGCCAGATAGTTGATGGGGCGCACCACGACCTGACCGTTTTCCACTACCGCACGGTCCTTGGTTGCGTGCACACCCAGAATAGCCGACTGAGGCGGATTGATGATGGGCGTGGACAGCATCGAGCCAAAAGTGCCGCCATTGCTGATGGAGAAGGTGCCGCCCGTCATCTCCTCGATGCCAAGTTTTCCGTCACGCGCCTTGGCGCCGTACTCGGCAATCTTCTTCTCGATGTCGGCAAAACTCATCTGATCCGCGTTACGCAGAATCGGCACCACCAGACCGCGCGGCGAACCCACGGCAATGCCGATGTCGAAATAGCCGTGGTAGACGATGTCGTTGCCATCAACCGACGCGTTGAGCATCGGAAATTTCTTCAGCGCATGCACCGCCGCCTTGACGAAGAAGCTCATGAAGCCGATCTTGACGCCGTGTTCTTTCTCGAACTTGTCCTGGAAGCGCTTGCGCATTTCCATCACTGGCGCCATATTGACTTCGTTGAAAGTCGTCAGGATGGCATTGGTCGATTGCGATTGCAGCAGGCGCTCGGCGACGCGTGCCCGCAGGCGACTCATCGGCACGCGCTGCTCCGGGCGCTCACCCAGGAAGGGTGTCGTCACCGCCACCTGCGGCAGAAAGCTTGCAGCGGGCCTGGCAGCTGGCGTCGGCGCGGCCACCGTCTTGGGCGCAGCGGCAGACGCCACAGCGGCCAGCACATCCCCCTTGGTGACGCGACCATCCTTGCCGCTGCCAGCGACCGAGCCAGCGCCAAGCTGATGATCCGCCATCAGCTTGGCCGCAGCCGGCATCGCAACGCCGGCCATGGAAGCGCTCGCCGGCACAGCCACTGATGGCGTCGGGGCAAGCGGTGCAGCGCCGGCGGCGGGCGTCGGGGCAAGCGGTGCAGCGCCGGCGGCGGGCGTCGTCGCCACAGCGCCCGCCTTGCCTTCGGTGTCGATCCGCGCAATCAGCTGTTCCGCCGCAACCGTCTCGCCGTCCGCTGCCACCAGTTCCACCAATACACCTGCGGCGGGCGCGGGCACTTCCAGCACCACCTTGTCAGTTTCGACTTCAATCAATATCTCATCGACTGCGATCGCATCACCGACCTTTTTCTTCCACTGCAGCAATGTGGCTTCGGCCACCGATTCCGACAGCTGCGGGACTTTCACTTCTACGATAGCCATATCAAATTCTCCGGATTTTGCGGGACAGATCTTCAGCTCTGCCCCCAACTGATTACTTGGACAGAACAGCACCCTTGAGCTTGCCGAAGGCACCTTCGACCAGCGCCTTTTGCTGTTCCTGGTGCAAATGCGAATAACCCACCGCCGGTGAGGCGGAAGCAGCGCGACCGGAGTAACCCAGTTTCTGCCCATCGACCATGTTTTCCAGAATGTAGTGCTGGACAAAGAACCAGGCCCCCTGGTTCTGCGGTTCGTCCTGACACCAGAGCAGTTCCCCGACAAGGGGGTACTTCTTGAGTTCGGCAGCGAAGGCCTTGTGCGGAAACGGATAGAGTTGCTCAACCCGCAGGATCACGACGTCATCCACACCCTTCTCCTCACGCTTCTTGACCAGATCGAAGTAAACCTTGCCGGAACAGGCCACCACGCGCTTGACCTTGTCCGCCTTCTTGATGATCTCTTCCTTGCTTTCCGGAATCACAGTCTGAAAGCAGCCCTTGGTGAATTCCGAAAGAGGAGATGCAGCGTCCTTGGCCCGCAGCAAGGACTTGGGCGTCAGGATGATCAGCGGCTTGCGCAGATTGCGAACCATCTGGCGACGCAGGATATGGAAAATCTGGCTGGCGGTTGTGGGTTGCACCACCTGCATATTGGTGTCTGCGCTGAGTTGCATGAAGCGCTCAAGGCGCGCCGAACTGTGCTCCGGCCCCTGCCCCTCGTAGCCGTGCGGCAGCATCAGCGTGATGCCGTTAACGCGACCCCACTTGACCTCGCCCGAGGCGATGAACTGGTCAATCACCACTTGGGCACCGTTGGCAAAGTCACCAAATTGCGCTTCCCAGATCACCAGCGTGCTCGGGTCATTGGAGGCATAGCCATATTCAAAACCGAGCACCGCTTCTTCCGAAAGAATGGAGTCGATCACAACAAAGGGCGCCTGGCCATCGGCCACGTTTTGCAGTGGCGTGTAGGTACCCTCGTCAAACTTTTCACGGTTCTGATCGTGAATCACAGCGTGCCTGTGGGTGAAGGTGCCGCGCCCGCAGTCCTCACCACTCAGACGCACCGGGTAACCACCGGCAACCAGGGACGCGAACGCCATGTGTTCACCCATGCCCCAATCGACCGGAATATCACCGCGCCCCATGGCAGCGCGGTCGGCATAGACCTTCTTCACCAATTGGTGCGGCGTGATGGAAGGCGGCAACGTGGTGAGCCGCTCGGCCAGGCGTTTCCACTCGGCCGGCGGCAGCGCCGTGTCGCCGGCGTCGGTCCACTTCTTGCCGATGTAGGGAGTCCAGTCCACTGCGAATTTGCTCTTGAAATTCGTCAGTACCGGGTTAAAGGTGTTCTGGCCCGCGTCCAGCGCGGCGCGCGTGGCCTTCACCATGTCCTCGCCCAGCGTGGCACCCAGGCCCTGCGCTGCGAGCCGCTCGGCGTACAACCTGCGTGTGCCCGGATGCTGCGCGATCTTCTTGTACATCAGCGGCTGGGTTAACGCCGGCGTGTCCTGCTCGTTGTGGCCAAGCTTGCGAAAGCACACGATGTCGACCACCACGTCTTTCTGGAACTCCATGCGGTACTGCAGCGCAATCTGTGTTGCCAGCACTACCGCCTCCGGGTCGTCGCCGTTGACGTGCAGCACCGGTGCCTTGATCATTTTGACAATGTCGGAGCAATAGATCGACGAGCGGGTATCACGCGGATCACTGGTGGTAAAGCCGATCTGGTTGTTGATCACGATATGCACCGTGCCGCCCGTGCAGTAGCCCCGTGTTTCGGCCAGCGCCAGCGTCTCCATCACCACGCCCTGACCGGCAAAAGCCGCATCTCCGTGCACCAGAATTGGCAACACCTGCAAGCCTTTGGGGTCGGAGCGACGGTCCATGCGGGCGCGCACGGACCCTTCCACGACGGGATTGACGATTTCAAGGTGCGAGGGGTTGAAAGCCAGGCTCAAATGCACCGGGCCACCCGGCGTGGCCACATCCGAGCTGAAGCCCTGATGATACTTGACATCACCGCTGGACAAGTCTTCTGGCGCTGTGTGATCAAACTCGGCAAACAGATCGGCCGGCATCTTGCCCAGGGAGTTGACCAGCACATTCAGGCGTCCGCGGTGCGCCATACCGATCACGATTTCCTGCAGGCCGATAGTGCCGCCGCCCTGAATCAACTCATCCATCGAAGCGATAAAACTCTCGCCACCCTCGAGCGAAAAACGTTTCTGCCCGACGTACTTGGTATGCAAAAAGCGCTCCAGTCCTTCGGCCGCCGTCAGACGATCAAGGATGTGCTTCTTCTTTTCCGGACTGAAATCGGGTTTGGAGCGAATGCTCTCGAGCTTTTGCTGCCACCAGCGCTTCTGATTCTGGTCGGTGATGTACATGTACTCGGCACCGATGGTGCCGCAGTAGGTCTGACGCAGCGCGTTCATCAACTCGCGCAGACTCATCGACTCTTTGCCAAAGAAGGTGTTGCTGGTGTTGAACACGGCTTCCTGATCGGCGTCGCTGAAACCGTAGAACGTGGGATCGAGCTCAGGAATCTTGTCGCGCTCGGTCCGTTTCAAGGGGTCCAGATCGGCCCAGCGCGAGCCCACCGTGCGGTAGGCCGCAATCAGCTGCTGTGCCGCCGTTCTCTTGCGCCCCATTTCGGCGTCACTGCTGGCCAGCACGACCCGGGTTCCGCCATGCTTGGCACGATCGGCAAAAGCGTTGATGACGGGAAGGTGGGGCACATCCTTGCTGCTGCTGCCATCGAGCGCGGGGACATGCTGCAAGGCATCAAAATAGTCGCGCCAGCTGTCGGTCACACTGCCCGGGTCGGCCAGGTAGTTTTCGTACATTTCCTCAACGTACGGTGCGTTGCCGCCAAACAGATGGGTATTGGCCTGGTAGGCCTGATAAACCGACGAAGTCGGCCCTGTCCCTTGGGACCTGGTCTCAATCATTTTCCGCTGACCTCCGTTTCCCTGCAGGAAACATTAGCTGGTTAAAGCTGCTTGTTGGATAACCTTCCGTGTTCCGGCTGCACCGGTCAACGGACGCGAAGACGGGCCCGGTTCGGACCCGTCTTGGGGGGCGATTCTGCCACCAAATGGAAAACCGCGCGCGCAGGCGGTACTTTCACAGAGGGAGCACTGATACGAGCTCCTATTTTGGCTCCGTGATTTCCTTCAGTTTGAAACGCTGCAATTTGCCGGTCTCGGTGCGCGGCAGCTGATCCACGAAGCTGATGACCCGTGGATACTTGTAGGGCGCCGCATTGTTCTTGACAAAGTCCTGCAGTTCCTTGACCAGTTGGGCATCGCCCTTCCAACCCGCCTTCAAGACCACAAATGCTTTCAGCACCTGGCCCCGATCAGGATCGGGAACGCCGATGACCCCACATTCGGCGACCGCCGGGTGCTCCAGCAGCACCGACTCAACCTCCGGGCCGGCAACGTTGTATCCCGAGGTAACGATGATGTCATCCACCCGCGCGTGAAAGTAGTAGTAGCCATCCGAATCGGTGTGATAGGTGTCCCCGGTGATGTTCCAGCCGTTTTTCACATAGTCCGCTTGACGCTTGTCGGCCAGATAGCGGCAGCCCGTTGGCCCCTTGAGAGCCAGCCAGCCTTCCTTACCGGTGGGCACGGGGTTCATGTCCTTGTCGACCAACATCGCCCGGTAGCCAGGCAGTGGCTTGCCAAGCGCGCCGACACGGTAATTGTCGGGGTCGGACGCAATGTAGATGTGGATGACCTCGGTACCACCGACACCATCATGGATCTGGATGCCAGTGGCAGCGCGCCACTGCTCACGCGTCGGCACCGGAAGCGCTTCGCCAGCGGAAACGCATTTCTTGAGTGAACTCAGGTCGTGCTGTTTGACCAGCCCGGTCATTTGCCGGTAGCCAGTTGGCGAAGTGATGCAGATGGTGGCATGGTACTTCTCCATGGCGGCGATCAGCGCGTCAGGCGGCAACCTGGGCAGCAGCACGGTGCTGGCCCGAGCATGCATCGGGAAACACAAGAGCCCACCCAGACCGAAGGTGAAAGCGAGCGGCGGGGTGCCAATGAAGACGTCATCGCGGTGCGGCCTCAGGCAATGACGCGGGAACACCTCGCACATGGCGAGGATGTCACGATGAGCATGAATGCAGCCCTTGGGTACCCCCGTGGTGCCCGAGGTGAAAGCAACCAGGGCCGGGTCGTCGGCTGCACTATCGATCGCTGCAAACTCGTCTGACTTGCCAGCCAGACGCTGTCTGAACTCATCGGTATCGTAGAGCTGCACATGTTTCAACTCGGGACAGTCCGACCGGGCCAGTTCCAGCTCCACAGCCAGTGACGCTTCGCAAAACGCGTGGCTGACGTTGGCCAGATGCACGATCTGCTTGAGTTCCTTGGCGCGCAGCAAGGGCATCGTGCCGACAGCGACGCCGCCCGCCTTCCAGATCGCCAGCCAGCCCGCTGCGAGCCAGGGAGAATTCATGCCGCGAAGCAGCACGCGGTTGCCCGGCTGTACGCCGAGATCTTCTGTCAACAGGCGCGCCAGTCGATTGACCTGCTGCTGTAACTCGCGATAGCTCCAGCGGAGCTCGCCGCTGATGATCACAATGCGCTCGCCGTCTCCATCCGCCACGGCGCGATCCAGCAGTTCTGCCGTCGCATTCATTCGCTGCGGGAACTGCAGCTCCGGCGTCTCAAAAATGAACTCTGGCCACTGGTTGCGCGGTGGCATGCTATCGAGAATGAAGCGATCAACGTGGGCACTTGTGGTCATGGTGTTCCCTCTGAGTTGGCTTGAAGATTACGCAGCTGCATCGAGTAAAAGGCAAGGCGGAGATGGTGGCCAAGGCCATCAAGCGCTTGCCTGTTCATCAAACTTTTTGGCTTCCGACATTAAAGGGGCTGCCGGTCCGCACGCCAATAGTGCAAACCCCTATACGTCATTCATAATATATACCTAAATAGTTTACACCATGGTATACTTTTTTGACATCTTCCTGGCTGATTGCCAGCGGCGCACCCGGCGCGGCTTGATTTCGACGATCCGCCCAGTATGAACAACCGAGGAGCAAGAAATGAAAGTCAACAAGATCGATCACATCTGCATCGCTGTGCGCAACCTCGACGAAGCACGGAGAATCTGGGAGCCGATGCTGGGCAAGAGCGCGCCCGACGACGCCTACGTCGATGAACCTGAAAAGATCCGGGTCGCACGCTATTGGCTTGGCGGCGTCGGCTTTGAACTGATGGAGTCGACAACACCGGATGGCGATGTCGCCAAGTTTATTGAAAAGCGCGGCGAGGGCGTGATGTTGATCAGCTTCAATGTCAACAGCACAGCGAAGGCGGTCGAAGAGATTCAGGCGTTGGGCTATCCGATGATAGGCGGACTGCGTTCGTTCAGGGACTGCGAATTTGCCTTCGTGCACCCGAAGAAGATGAACGGTGTACTGCTCGAGGTGATCGACTACAAGTGGCGTGAGCTCGACGCCGCCAACGATTAGGTGCAGCCATGGCCCAAGCGAAAAAGATCAGGAAACGCATCACCATCCATGCCAATAAGTGCATCGGCTGCAGGGCCTGCGAGCTCGCTTGTGCGGCGTTCCACGCCAAGCCGCGCTACAGCAGCATCAACCCGGCACGCTCGCGCATTCAGATCATCAAGGACCCGCTGAAAGATATCTACCTGCCGGTCTATGCGGGCGAATACACGGCGACCGAATGTACCAGCAGGAACAAGTACATCCTGGACGGTAAGGAATACAGCAATTGCGACTTTTGCCGTGCATCCTGCCCGTCACGCGACTTGTTCAAGGAACCCGACTCTGGCCTCGCGCTGAAGTGCGATATGTGCGAAGACACACCGCCCCTGAAGCTGCCCAAGTGCGTCGAGTGGTGCCCCAAAGGAGCGCTGATCTATGAAGAGGTCGAGGAGCATGTCCAGGAGCAGGCGTCGCCATTGGGCGCAATCGAGATCGGCGTCGAATCGATGATCGAAAAATACGGGCTCCAGAAGGTGCTGGAAACAGTCGCCAAACTCGCCAGACCCTAGTTCTGGACAAAGCCATCAAACCGGCAAGATAGAAGTATGCACAGGAGCACCCATGAAGTACGCTGAAGCCGGAATCAACCTTGAAATTGACCTCGGCACCGGGAACATCGAACGCAAAGCCACTGACGAAAAGTTGACGGAGCTCCATCTCGGCGGACAGGGTACGGCCGCCAGGATACTCTGGGACCGGGTGCCGCCCGAAGTGGACGCCTTTTCGCCCGACAACCTGCTGATCTTTAGCACCGGCTTGCTTGTTGGGACACCGGTCATTGGCGCCAATCGCACCATGGTGAACACGATTTCACCTCAAACGGACCGTTATTCCCATTCGATATTTGGTGGTTTTTTCGGGCCCGAACTCAAATACGCCGGCTACGACAAGATCATTTTGCGGGGCAAGGCGCCAAGTCTGGTCTACCTGTACATCCACAACGACAAGGTAGAGATCCGCGACGCCGCCCACCTCCAGGGCAAAGGCGCTTCGGAAACAGCGGAGATCATTCAAGCTGAGTTGAAGGACACGCGAATTCAGGTGGCGGCCATCGGACTGGCGGGTGAAAACAGGGTGTTCATGGCCTCCATCGAGCATGCTAATTCCAGCGCGTCACGCGGCGTTGGCATGATCATGGGCGACAAGCGGCTCAAGGCCATTGCGGTTCGCGGTACCAAGGATACCTACGTAGCCAAGCCGGCCGAACTGTTTCAAATCTGCAACCGCATGGTGCAGGAAATTCACGACAACCCGGACGCTGGCGACACCATGGCGCACGGCGAGGGTGATGAATTTCACGTTAACAATTTTGCCTGGGGCAATGCACGTGGACGGCGCAAGGATTTCTGGAGCAAGGAACGCGAAGAAGCCTGGCTCTCCCTGGAAAACAAGCTGCGGGTGCGCTGGAATGGCTGTTACAACTGCCCGAAAGATTGCCATCAGGCGATCAATTATCCGGGCCGGCGCCCCTATTTTCAGAAGTGCTACAGCAAGCTGACCTATGCCATGGCGGCGATGGAGGATCTGGAATTCGACTACGACATCATCGGACTTACGCAGGAGTACGGCCTGGATGCCTATTCCACGCCGCAAGTGATGGCCTTTGCCATCGAGCTCTATGAAGCAGGCATCTTGACCAGCCAGGATCTGCCGGATTTTCCCGCCACTGGCGCGGCACGCTTCTTTTACCTTTTGGAAAAAATCGTTCGCCGCGAAGGGATTGGTGACGCGCTCGCCAATGGCGTCTACCTGGCCGCGCGCCAGATCGGCAAGGGGGCGGAAGCCTTCGACCACAACACGATGAAGAAGTTTGAGCAGGTGCCGATCAAGCTCTCGATGATCAACTACCCCTACTTTCTGATGTACGCCACCGGCGAGAAGATGGCCATCAACCAGATAGAAGGCTCCTTTCCGCAGACCCCTATTGCAGACAGGGCCGAGCGTGAGGCCTATGTCAAGGGCTGGGTTGCCGCGCCCGAGCGATTCAAGAAGTGGCTGATGGAATGGGAACCGCGCACCCACCCCAGCATCGAAGCGTCGGTTCATATCTGCGACTGGAATGAAACCATGCACTATGTGGATGACGCCATCGGCACCTGTGCCTTCCTGTCGTCTTTTCGTGGCCAGTTTGGTGGTCGACCGCCCTATCACATTCACAACCTGCCCGAACTCATATCGCTGGCCACCGGCAAGCCGCTCGACTCGGACGGACTGTGGAAAATTGCCGCCCGTAACCGCAATCTGATCCGGGCGATCAATATCCGGCGCGGTCTGCGGCGTGTGGACGAAGCGCCCCCGGCTAACCAATGGAAGCACCGCGATCCGCTGGCTGAGAAGCAACTGCTCGACGCCTATTACGAATTCAAGGGCTGGAACGACGACGGGATTCCCACTGCCGAAACGCTGGACAGCTTCGACCTGCCCTACGTCAAGGACGATTTCATTAGCCGCGGAATCCTGGAAAAAGAGCACATGACTCATGACACGACGTGATCGAGTAGACAACAAGCAGCCAGTATCTGGCGCAGCGTTGCCTGTCGCTGTCAACGAAGATGGCCACACGCCCCTGCGGATGTGGGTGCGTCTGGTGGCGTGTTACCACTTGATGGAAATCCGCTTACGCACTGAGTTGCGCAACGGTTTTGACACAACCTTGCCACGCTTTGACCTTATGTCCCAGCTCTACCGCTACCCGGAAGGTCTGAAGATGGGGGAACTGTCGAGACTTTTGATGGTGACCTGCGGCAACATCACTGCGCTGACCGATCGTCTGATTGAGGAGGACCTGGTTCAACGGCGCGACGACCCGAATGATCGTCGTGCTTACGCCATCAGTTTGACTCCCAAGGGCAAGAAACTGTTCCAGAAAATGGCGGTCCAGCACGAACGATGGGTTAGCTCGCTGCTCGGTGATTTTGATCCATCGGAACTTCAGCAACTTAGCAGCCTGCTGGGTCAGTTGAAACAGGATATCACCAGCCGGTCAAAAACAAGCTGAATATTGAAGGGAAATCATGCGTATTGCAGTTCTTGGCGGCGGTCCCGCAGGTCTTTACTTCTCCCTGCTGATGAAGCAGGCCAACCCGACATGTGACATCACCACGTTCGACAGAAATGCGGCCGACAACACCTTCGGCTGGGGCATTGTCTTTTCCGACAAGACCATGGACGGCTTCCGCGAGGCCGATGAGAAGGTGGTCAATGAAATCGAAGCCAACTTCCGCCATTGGGATGATGTTGACGTCTTCTTCAAGGGCCGCAAGATCACTTCCAGCGGTCACGGCTTCTGCGGTATCGCACGGCTCAAGCTCCAGGAAATTTTCCAGAAGCGCTGCGCCGAGCTGGGCGTGAAGATGGTCTGGGAGACTGAAGTCACCGATCCCGACGAGTACGCCCGCAACTACGACCTGGTGGTCGCCGCCGACGGCGTGTCCTCGACTGTACGCAGCAAGTACGAGGCACACTTCAACCCCCGTATCGACGTGCGCACGAATCGCTTTATCTGGCTGGGCACCAAGAAGAAGATAGACACTGCTTTCACCTTCGCCTTCAAGGAAACAGAGTGGGGTTGGTTCAACCTGCATGCCTACCGCTTCAACGACGAGATGTCGACCTTCATCATCGAGACGCCGGAGCCTACCTGGTACCGCGCTGGTCTGGACAAGAAAGAACCGGCCGAAGCGATTGCCTTCTGCGAAAACCTCTTTGCCGACCTGCTCGATGGCAACAGCCTGATTTCCAACGCGCGCCACCTGCGCGGCTCCGCCGTCTGGATGAAGTTCAACCGCGTACTGTGCGAGCGCTGGTTCAAGGACAACATCGTACTCATCGGCGACGCCGCCCATACCGCCCACTTCTCGATCGGCTCCGGCACCAAGCTGGCGATGGAAGATGGCATCGCGCTGACCAAGGTACTCAACAGCAACGAAGGTACCGTGCCCGAGCGTCTGGCGCGCTACCAGGCCGAGCGCGAAACGGAAGCGCTCAAGCTGCAAAGCGCTGCGCGCAACCGCATGAGCTGGTTCGAGGACATCGAGCGCTACGTCTACATGGAACCGGAGCAACTGGCTTTCGCTGTGCTCACCGGCAGCCAGCGCGTCGGTCATGCGAATCAGAAACTGCGTGACGCCAGCTATGTCGAGAGCGTCGACCGGTGGTTCCAGCAGCAGGCCGGTCTGCCCGCTGATCCGGCCAAGCCCGCGGTGCCGCCCATGTTCACGCCCTTCAAACTGCGCGACATGACGCTCAGCAATCGCGTGGTGGTCTCACCGATGTGTACCTACTCGGCGACCGACGGCCTGCCTGGCGACTTCCATTTCCAGCATTACACGGCGCGCGCTCTGGGTGGCGCAGCGCTGGTCATGACCGAGATGACCGTGATCTCGGAAGATGGCCGCATCACCCCCGGTTGCACCGGCATCTGGAACGATGCCCAACAGACTGGCTGGAAACGCATCGTCGACTTCGTGCATGCCAACAGCAGCGCCAAGATGGGTTTGCAGATTGGTCATGCCGGCCGCAAGGGATCGACCAGGCTGGCCTGGGACGGCATTGACCAGCCGCTCGACAGTGGCAACTGGCCCTTGATCGCTCCCTCACCCCTGCCCTACATCCAGGGCGTATCGCAAACGCCGCGCGAGATGAAGCTGGCCGACATGGACCGCGTGAAGGCCGACTTCATCGCCGCCACCCGGCGTGCCGACGCTGCCGGTTTTGACCTGGTCGAGTTCCACGCCGCACACGGCTACCTGATCTCGTCCTTTATTTCACCGCTGACCAATCAGCGCGATGACGAGTATGGTGGCAGCCTGGAGAACCGTTGCAAGTTCCCGCTGGAAGTATTCAAGGCCATGCGCGCGGTCTGGCCGGCCGGGAAACCGATGT
This sequence comes from uncultured beta proteobacterium, assembly GCA_903897005.1. GTDB lineage: Bacteria > Pseudomonadota > Gammaproteobacteria > Burkholderiales > Burkholderiaceae_C > Rhodoferax. The sequence goes on from CAITZZ010000046.1 coordinate 49,336, forward strand.
CGGTGCGCATCTCGGCGCACGACTGGGCCGCTGGCGGCATCACGCCGGTTGATGCCACCCAGGTCGCCAAACTGTTCCAGGACGCAGGCGCTGACATCATCCACGTCTCCTCAGGGCAGGTGGTCAAGGAGGAACAACCGATCTATGGCCGCATGTTTCAGGTGCCGTTTTCAGAACGTATCCGCAACGAATTGCATGTGCCAACGATTGCCGTTGGCAACATTTTCGAGGCCGATCACGTCAACACGATTGTTGCCGCTGGTCGTGCTGACCTCTGTGCGCTGGCGCGTCCGCACCTGGCCGATCCGGCCTGGACCCTGCACGCGGCGGCCGAACAGGGTTACACGGGCGTCAACTGGCCAAAGCAGTACATCGGTGGCAAGGTGCAGCTTGAACGCAATCTGGAGCGCGCCGCTCAACTGGCGCTGAACGCCTGATGGGCCTGGCGCGTCACGCACTGGTCACGGGCGGCGGCCGCGGCATCGGAGCAGCGATTGCTGCGGCGCTGGTCGCCGCTGGGCACCGCGTGACGATCACCGGGCGCGATGCTGCGCGGCTGACGAGTGTGGCCGAGGTGCTCGGAGAAAACTGCCAGGCGCTGGGCATGGACGTCACCGAGCGCACGTCAGTGGATGCCGCGCTGGCGCTAGCGCGCCAGCGTTTCGGCGCCATCGGGATTTTGGTCAACAATGCCGGTCAGGCTGCCAGTGCGCCGTTCATGAAGACCGATGCGGCCGTCTTGCAGGACATGCTGGCGGTCAACCTTGGCGGTGTTTTCAACTGCACGCAGTCCGTCTTGCCCGACATGATGGCCGCCAACTGGGGTCGCATCGTCAATGTGGCTTCCACCGCCGGGCTGCGCGGCTACGCCTACGTCAGCGCCTACAGCGCTGCCAAGCATGGCGTGATCGGTCTGACGCGCTCGCTGGCACTGGAGTTGGCGAGCAAAGGCATCACCGTCAACGCTGTTTGTCCCGGTTACACCGAAACGGATATTGTGAAAGAAGCCATTGCCAATATCATGGCCAAGACCGCACGCTCGGAAACCCAGGCGCGTGCCGAGCTCGCCAAATCCAATCCGCAGGGGCGCTTGGTGCAGGCCGAAGAAGTCGCCGACGGCGTGCTTTGGCTGGCAAGCGAAGGCGCAATCAGCATCACCGGCCAGGCCATTGCTGTTGCCGGTGGCGAAGTGATGTAGTCAGGAATACAAAAGGAGACACCGTGTCAGAACTTTCCATGCAAGACAACAAGCGACCCTTCAGGGACTACCCGGCGCGCCACTTCAAGTGGTCGTGTGACGGCGA
>CAITZZ010000047.1 GCA_903897005.1 uncultured beta proteobacterium
ATGCGCTTCGCGCAACTGGTGGTAGGCACGCTTGAGTTCGCCCAGCGGTCGCCCGACCAGAACGCGACCCACCTGGCGCCCGGCGCTGTTGTGGCGCGGTGTGCAATTGAGATCCACCGCCACCACCTGACCATCGGCGCCGCGCAGATTGATCTCCACCACGGTGCCCTCGCGTGAAGCCGAGTGGTACATGGCCAGCTTCCAGCGCTGCACGCTTTGCTCGTCGGCGAGCAGGCTCAGAACCGGGCTGCCGCGCAGCGCTTCCTCAGTCTGGCCCACCAGTTCGCACAGGGCCGCATTGGTCTCCTCGATCACACCGTCCTGGTTGCAGGCAATCAGCACGTCGCTCATGGCCGACAGCAGGCTGAAAATGAATTGCTGCGACTGCTCGAGCTGTGCGTTTTTTTCTTCCAGCTCCACTTCGTCGCTGACCAGCTTGGAGTAGACCTCGTCCATCTTCTGGATCACATCGAGCCAGGTCGCCTCATCCACCCCTTCGAGCTCGCCCAAAGGCAGATGCGGTAACGGTGACGGGGGCGTGGTAGCCATGGTGCAAGGCAGATTATCAGTGCACGGTACAGACCATGCAGGGATCAAAGGAGCGCACGATGTGCTGCACGGCCACACTTTGGCCGCGGCCCTCGACGCTGTCAATAGTGGCACCCACCAGCGCCGCTTCGAGCGCGCCGGGGTTTCCTGCTGCGTCGCGCGGCGAGAAGTTCCAACTGGTGGGCGCGACGATCTGGTAGTGCGCGATGCGGCCGCTCTCGATTCTGAGCCAATGCCCGAGCGCGCCACGCGCCGCCTCCGACAGACCCGCTCCTTGAGCCTGCGCCGGCATGGCCTGAACCTGATGGTAGGGCTCGCGCGGTTGCAGTGCCAGCAACCACTGTTCCATCAGCGGCAGAATGCGCGCAATTTCCAGCAGCCTTGCCATCACACGCGTGTACACCGTGCCACCATGCGCCAGCACCAGTGATCGGATCAGGCTCTGGCCATCGACCAGCTGCCGCGCAATCGCGCCGGTTTCCAGCACCTGACCCGCCAGTCGTGGTGCCTTGTTCCAGCTGTAGGCACCGGGCTTGTCTATTTCGGGTTGGGTCTGACCCTGCATCGGATGCTGCGCCTTGCGGTCTGCGCCCTCGGCCATCCAGGCGTAACGCAGGTCTTCGCTGATCTGCGCGGCATCGAGTTTCAGGCATTGCTGCAGGGACGCATCCCACACCCCCTGCGCCAGCGCGTGGCCGGTGCCCGGCTGCGCGTAGGCGCCATAGCTGAGGTAGCGCCCCGGCCCCGGCCCCATCGCAGCCAGACCGGTGTCGGCGGCGATGTCCATGAAGAAGGACATGTCGCTGCCAGCGGCGCGCGTGTGCCAAACCTGCAACGCGGCCAGACTGTCCAGTGCCGCCACCTCTTCCAGCGCGGTACCAAACAGGGTCTGTTCCAGAAAGGCTCGCATCTCGCGCAGGCGCGCGAGCAGGCGCACGCGCTCGGTCGACTCGATGGCACGCGAAGTACCACCTGGCAGAATGGCGCCGGTATGCGGCCA
>CAITZZ010000048.1 GCA_903897005.1 uncultured beta proteobacterium
GCAAGTTCGAAGGCCATCACGCGACTGGCACTTACCGCTGCATCTGCTGTGACAAGGCGCTGTTTGATTCCAGCACCAAGTTTGATTCGGGCTGCGGCTGGCCGAGTTACTTTCAGCCGGTGGATGACACTGCCGTGGCGACCAAGGCCGACGGCTCGCTCTGGATGAAGCGCACCGAAGTGCTGTGCGCCGACTGCGGCGCGCATCTGGGTCATGTCTTCGACGACGGGCCGGCGCCGACGGGCTTGCGCTACTGCATGAACTCGGCTTCGTTAAACTTCAGCCCCAAATGAAGATACTGATTGATTTCTTTCCGATCCTGCTGTTCTTTGGCGCTTACAAGCTGTACGACATCTATGTCGGCACGGCGGTGCTGATGGCGGCGACCGTCTTGCAGATGAGCCTGGTGTACCTGATCGACCGCAAACTGCAGCTGATGCACAGGATCACGCTGGTGCTGATCATGGTCTTTGGCACCTTGACGCTGGTCTTGCATGACGAGCGCTTCATCAAGTGGAAACCGACCGTGCTCTACGCTGCCATGGCGCTGGCGCTGGCCCTTGCTGTCTGGGTTTACAAGAAGAATTTTCTCAAACTCCTGCTGGGCAGCCAGATGACCCTGCCCGATCGGGTCTGGATGCGTCTGAACATGGTGTGGGTTGTTTATAGCGCTTTCATGGCGATCATCAACGGCTACGTCGCCGCCTACTACAGTACCGAGGCCTGGGTCAATTTCAAGCTTTGGGGTTACATCTTCCCGCTGCTCTTCATCATCGGCCAGGGCTTCTACATTGCGCGTTACCTGCAGGCCGATGACACCGGAAGCACACCCCCACCATGAGCCCAGCCAGCCCCCCCGCACCGACCGCCGCCCGGCTTGAACAAAGGCTGCGCGAGCGGCTGCAACCCGTCGCGCTGGAGGTGATCGACGAGAGCTACCAGCACCAGGGTCACGCCGGCGCCAACGGCAGCGGCTTTGGTAGCCATTTCCGGGTCCGTGTGACTTCACACTTATTTACCGGCAAGTCAGCCGTACAGCGGCATCGCCTTGTGTATGATGCGCTGCAAGATTTCATGGACCAGGGCTTGCATGCACTGGCCATTGAAGCCCATCTCCCCCCCATTTGAACCTTGTCATCCAGGAAGAACGCATGAAACTGAAATTTGTTTCCATCCTTGCCACGGCCCTCGTGCTCAGCAGCACTGCAACGCCGGTAGCAGCACAAAACGTGGCCATCGTCAACGGCAAGGCCGTGCCAAGCTCACGCGTGGACACGCTGGCGCAGCAAATTGCCCGTTCCGGCCGTCCCGTCACACCGGAGATGCAGGCACAGATCAAGGACGAAGTGATCGCCCGCGAAATTTTCATTCAGGAAGCGCAGAAGCAGGGACTGGATGCGACCGAGGATTTCAAGGTACAGATGGAACTGGCGCGCCAGACGCTTTTGATCCGCGAACTGTTCACCAACTACCAGAAGGCCAATCCGGTCAGCGACGCTGAAATCAAGGCAGAGTTCGACAAGTTCGTGGCTGCCAACAGCGGCAAGGAGTACCACGCGCGCCACATCCTGGTTGAAAAGGAAGACCAGGCCAAGGCCATCATCGCCCAACTGAAAAAGGGCGGCAAGTTTGACGAAATCGCCAAGAAGTCTTCCAAGGACCCGGGCTCAGCCGCCAAGGGCGGTGATCTCGACTGGGCCAACGCCGGCAACTACGTGGCCGAGTTTTCCGAAGCGCTGACCAAGCTGGCCAAGGGCAAGATGACCGAGACCCCGGTCAAGACCCAGTTTGGCTTCCACATCATCCGCCTTGACGATGTTCGCGACGCCCAGCTACCCAAGTTTGACGACGTCAAGCCGCAGGTAGCGCAACAACTGCAGCAGCAGAAGATGTCGAAGTACCAGGAAGAACTGCGCGCCAAGGCCAAGGTCGAATAAGCCTATTTGACAAACCAGCCGATCGCCATCAAGGCGCCAATCATGACCGGCTGGTGCAGCATGTAGTAGGACAGGCTCCAGCGGCCGATCAGGGCCAGCGGCCGCAGTTGCGGCGCCATCGGGCCACCAAGATAGTGCTGGCCGTCACCCATCAGCCAGGCGCCCAGCGCTGCGCCCCACCACATCAAACCGAGCCAGGGCAACACGGGCACATAGTCCTCGGTAACAGGCAAGTGTGTGATCAGGCCCAGCCAGTTCAGCAGCGGTGCGTTGAAGAGCGTTGCCAGACTCTCTGGCGCCAGGGTCTGCAGGACGTAGGCTCCGGCAAATTTGGCAGCAATCGCCAATGCGCCTAGCAGCCAGAGCCAGCGCCCCCAATGCGCCGTCAAGCGCACAATGATCAGCATCGCGGCAATGCCGTGCAGCACGCCAAAGTAAATGAAGCTTTGCGGGTACATCCACCAGGAACCTGCGCTCACCAACAAGGCACAAGCCATCACCTGCGCCCAGCGGCGCCAGAAACGGCCCCAACTCTGACCCTGCTGCAGCGCAATCGCCTGACCTATGCCGGCGCAAATCAGGAACAGACTGACGATCAGCGTGCGCTGCCAGGTCCAGATCGGGTCATGGTAGAAATCCTGCTTGATGTAGCCCGACTGATTCAGGTCGAAGCAGAAGTGAAAGACCGTCATCCACAGCATGGCCAGGCCGCGCAGGGCATCGACTGCGTCAAAGCGCGCCATGGCGGGGACAGGAACTGAAACAGACATGGCATGACGATAACCGATCAGGGCGGGGATAATCCAGCGCATGTCACCGCCAGACCCTCATCTCGAACTCCTGTCGCCGGCACGCGATGCCGATATTGGCATCGAGGCTGTGCGGCACGGCGCCGATGCGGTCTACATCGGCGGCCCCTCGTTTGGCGCGCGCTCCGCCGCTGACAACCGCGTGCAGGACATCGAGCGCCTGGCGCGCTTTGCACACCGTTTCAACAGCCGCATTTTTGTGACGCTCAACACCATCCTGCGTGATGACGAGTTGGAAGGCGCGCGCAAGCTGGCATGGCAGCTGTATGAGGCCGGCGCCGACGCGCTCATCATCCAGGACATGGGCCTGCTGGAGCTCGATCTGCCGCCGCTGCAGTTGCACGCCAGCACCCAGTGCGACATCCGCACACCCGAGAAGGCGCGCTTCTTGCAGGACGTCGGTCTGTCGCAAATCGTGCTGGCACGCGAGCTCACGCTGCAGCAAATCGGGCAAATCCGCGCGCAGACCGATTGCAAGCTGGAGTTTTTTGTGCACGGCGCCCTCTGCGTGGCCTACAGCGGCCAGTGCTACATCAGCCAGGCGCATACGGGGCGCAGCGCGAACCGTGGCGAGTGCAGCCAGGCCTGCCGACTGCCGTATCAGGTGCTGGACGACCGGGGCCGTTTCGTTGCGCACGACAAGCATGTGCTCTCGATGAAGGACAACAACCAGAGCAACAATCTGGCAGCGCTGGTGGACGCCGGCATTCGCAGCTTCAAGATCGAAGGCCGCTACAAGGACATGGCTTATGTCAAGAACATCACCGCGCACTACCGTCAGTTGCTCGACGCCTTGATCGGGGAACGACAGGATGGTGCGCAGCCCCTCGCCCGAAGTTCCAGCGGCGAGAGCCACTTCACGTTCAAGCCCGACCCGCTGCAAAACTTCAACCGCGAGTTCACCGACTATTTTGTGTCCGGGCGCCAGATCGATATTGGTGCTTTTGACTCGCCCAAAAACCCCGGGCAAGCGATTGGCCACGTGACCCAGATTGGCCCGAACTGGATCGAACTGCAAGCGAGCGACCCAGACACGGTACTGCACAACGGTGACGGGCTTTGCTACTACAACCTGCAAAAGGAACTCTGCGGCCTGGCCATCAACCGGGCTGAACGCAACGGCAAACGCTGGCGGCTCTTCCCCAAGGACGCGCTGGCCACCCTGCCCGACTTGCGCAAGGATCTGGAAGTGAACCGCAATCGCGATCTCGATTGGGTGCGGGTGCTGGAGAAAAAGTCTGCAGAACGCCGCATCGGCGTCTGGGCACAGCTAGGCGACACTTCCGACGGCTTGACCCTCACACTGACCGACGAAGACGGCCACAGCGCCACAGCGCAGGCTGCGCTGCCTGCCAGCGAGCGTCAGCTGAGCAAGGACCCGTATGCCGCACAGGTCCCATTGCGCGAATCGATCGGCAAGATGGGTGACAGCATCTTCAAACTGCTGGAGCTGCATGTGCAGTTTGCCCAGGCCTGGTTTGTGCCGGTTTCCCTGCTGAACCGCTTGCGCCGCGACGCGCTGGAGGCACTGGAGGCTGCGCGCGCGCTGGCCTTTGCTCGGCTGCCCCGGCGCGAGGCCGTTGCGCCGCCGGTGCCCTACCCTTCAAGTAGTCTGAGCTACCTGGCCAATGTGTTTAACGCATCGGCCTGTGCCTTCTACGCCAGACACGGTGTACAGCTCATTGAGCCAGCCTTTGAAGCCCTGCAGGAATCGGGCGAAGTCAGCCTGATGATCACCAAACATTGTGTGCGTTTTTCACTGAGCCTGTGCCCCAAGCAGGCCAAGGGCGTCACCGGCGTGCAGGGGACTGTCAAAGCGGAACCGCTGCAACTCGTCAACGGCAAGGAAAAGCTGACGCTGCGCTTTGACTGCAAGGCCTGCGAGATGCACGTGGTGGGCAAGATGAAACCGTCGGTGCGGCAACAAGCGAGAACCAACCATGATTGAAGTATTTCTGGCCCTGCTGGCCTTGCTGGTCCTGCTCTGGGCCATCGGCCTTCTTTATCTGCGCGGGCCTGATCTGATTGCCTTTGACCAGCCGAGCGGCCGGATTGTCAACGCAGGGCAGAGCGCCAGCCAGGAATTCAAGGCCGTCGTTGCCTCGCTTGACGGTGTTGCGCAGCTACTCAAGGACACGCCACGACGCCAGCACCTGGCGTTGCTGCGCGACTACATCAACAACGTTTTTTCGCTCGATGAAGCGGGCTTGCAGTTCATCCCTGTCGATGCTGCTGGCGTGAAGGCTGAATGGGTGCTCGCGCCCAACGTGGATACCAGCAGGCGCCTGCTCTACATCCACGGCGGTGCCTACACCATGGGTAGCCCGAAGAGCCACCGGCGCCTGACCAGCAAGTTTTCAGAGGTCGCCAACGCGGCCGTGCTGTCGATCGACTATCGACTGATGCCGGAACACCCGCGCATGGCGGGCATCGAGGACAGCCGTGCCGCCTACCGCTGGCTACTCGAGAACGGCCCTGGTGGCGTGTCAGCGCCCAGCGCGGTCTTTGTTGCCGGGGATTCGGCTGGCGGCAACCTGACGCTGTCCCTGATCGCCTGGACTCGCGACCAGGGCTTGCGCGCACCCAATGCCGCCGTGGCCTTGTCGCCGGCCACCGATGGCACGCTGGGCAGCCCGAGCCTGAAAGGCAATCTGGCCACCGACCCGATGCTGGGTCCGCTGTTCAAGTCCTTGACAAAAATTCCCCGCACTGGCCTGCTGTGGGGTACTTGGCTGGCGACCCGGATTCGGCCCTGTGACCCGGTGGTCTCACCCGTATTCGGCGATCTCTCGAACCTGCCACCGCTACTGGTACATGCCAGCGAGGCTGAAATGCTGCTGGACGACAGCAGGCGCTATGTCAACAAGGCGCTTGCCGCCGGCTCACCGGTGACCTTGCAGACCTGGCAACACATGGTTCATGTCTGGCAGATCTATCACCCCGAGTTGCCCGAAGGACGCGAAGCGATGGAAGAGATCGGCAAGTTCCTGCGCACCAGATCGTGAACGCCTAGCCGACCCAGCGCCGGGCGTTGTGCCAGAGCTGCATCCACGGGCTGAAGGCATCGCGATCCAGATTCGTCCAGCTCATCTGGATATTGCGAAACACACGCTCCGGGTGCGGCATCATGGCGGTGAAGCGGCCGTCGGCCGTCGTCACCGCTGTCAGGCCGCCCGGACTGCCATTCGGGTTGAAGGGATAGGCTTCGGTGGCAATGCCGTGGTTGTCGGTAAAGCGCATCGCCGCCAGCGCCTTCTCAGCGTTACCCCGGTACTTGAAATTGGCGTAACCCTCGCCGTGCGCCACAGCAATCGGCAGGCGACTGCCGGCCATGCCGGTCAGAAATAGCGACGGCGACTCCAGAATTTCAACCATGGACAGGCGGGCTTCAAAGCGCTCGCTCTGATTGGTCGTAAAACGCGGCCAGTCCTGGGCGCCGGGAATGATGTCAGCCAACTCGGCAAACATCTGACAGCCGTTGCAGACGCCCAATCCGAAAGTATCGGCTCGCCCGAAAAAGGCACGGAACTGATCTGCCAGCACGCGGTTGAAAGTAATAGAGCGCGCCCAGCCAATGCCGGCGCCCAATGTGTCACCGTAGCTGAACCCGCCGCAAGCGACCACGCCAGTGAAATCTGCCAATTTCGCACGCCCTGTTTGCAGATCGGTCATGTGCACGTCATAGGCATCAAAACCCGCTTCGCTGAAGGCGTAGGCCATCTCGACGTGCGAGTTGACGCCCTGCTCGCGCAGCACGGCTACTTTGGGGCGGGACAGCATGAGTGATGGCGCTGCCACCTCTGGCATTGCCGCCCCGGTTGTCATCCCGGGCTCGACCCGGGATCCATGGATTGCGGGTGCTGAAACCCCGGACCTGATCCGGGGCCGCAATGACGTCTGAAGATCAACAACCGGCAGATGAAAATTCAAGCCCGGATCCAGCGGATCACCCGCCGCCGCGTGCTCGGCATCGGCGCAGGCCGGGTTGTCGCGCTGCTGGCAGATCTTCCAGCTGGTGCTGTCCCAGACCTGATGCAAATCCTGCAAGCTCGCGCTGAACACGGCTCTGGCATCGCGCCAGATCTGAATTTCACCCACACCGGTCGTCATCGCTGAAGCTGCGGGCCGCGTCTTGCCAATCACATGGCTGTGCTTTGACAGGCCATGCTGACGCAGCAGCTGCATCACTTCATCGCGCTGCGCCGTGCGTACCTGCAGCACGACACCAATTTCTTCGTTGAACAAGGCCTTCAGGCTCAGCTCTTCACGCCGTGCGCTGACCTGCGCCGCCCAGTTCTTGCTGTCGCCGTGCTCGGCGCGGCTGTCGCTGATACCGTCGCCCTCGGTCACCAGCGAATCGATGTTCAGCGCCACGCCAACATGGCCAGCAAATGCCATCTCACAAACCGTCGCAAACAGCCCACCATCGCTGCGGTCGTGGTAGGCCAGAACCAGATCGCGCGCGCGCAAGGCGTTCACGGCATTGACCAGTTGCACCAGATCCTGCGGCTGCTCCAGGTCCGGCACCTCGTCACCCATTTGCCCCAGCGTTTGCGCCAGCATGCTGCCGCCCATGCGACTGAGGCCACGCCCCAGATCGACCAGCAGCAGCGTCGAGTCCTCGCTGGCATCGAGTTGCGGCGTCAGCGTGCCCCGCACATCGGCCAGTGTGGCAAAGGCGGTAACGATCAGCGACACCGGCGAGGTCACCTTTTTGGCAACCTGCTGATCGCTCCATTGGGTACGCATCGACAGCGAATCCTTACCCACCGGAATGGAAATTCCGAGTGCCGGGCACAGCTCAAGACCCACCGCCTTGACCGTGGCATAAAGTGCTGCATCTTCACCCGCCTCGCCGCAGGCAGCCATCCAGTTGGCCGACAGCTTGACGCGTGAAAGCTCCAGCGGCGCTGCCAGCAAATTCGTGATCGCCTCGGCCACCGCCATGCGGCCGGAAGCGGGCGCATTGAGTGTGGCCAGCGGCGTGCGCTCACCCATGCTCATGGCCTCGCCGGCAAAGCCCTGGTAGTCGGCCAGCGTCACGGCGCAGTCGGCCACTGGCACCTGCCAGGGGCCGACCATCTGGTCGCGATGCGTCAAACCGCCCACGGTGCGGTCGCCAATGCTGATAAGAAAGCGCTTGCTCGCAACCGTCGGATTGGCCAGAACGCCGATGCAGGCGGCCTGCAAATCGACGCCCGTCAGATCAAGTGGCGCAAACGTTCTGTGCACAGTGCTCACGTCGCGCTGCATCTTGGGCGGCTTGCCCAGCAGCACATCCATCGGCATCTGGACTGGCGGCGCGGCAGCTTCGTCGGTTACGACAAGGTCTCGTTCCTCGGTGGCGACACCTACAACCGCAAACGGGCAACGCTCGCGCTCGCACAGCGCCTGAAACAGTGGCAAGGACTCCGGCGCAATCGCCAGCACATAGCGCTCCTGGCTCTCGTTGCACCAGATCTCTTTCGGTGCCATACCGGACTCTTCCAGCGGCACTGCGCGCAAGTCAAAGCGGGCACCGCGCGCAGCGTCGTTGGTGAGTTCAGGAAAGGCATTGGACAGACCACCCGCGCCCACGTCGTGGATCGCCAGAATCGGATTGCCCGGCTGGCCGTCGCCGCCCTGCCCGAGCATCCAGCACTGGTTGATGACTTCCTGCGCACGCCGCTCGATTTCGGGGTTGCCACGCTGCACCGAATCAAAGTCGAGCGCCGCCGCATTGGCACCGCTGGCCATGGAACTCGCGGCACTGCCGCCCATGCCGATGCGCATGCCCGGACCGCCGAGCTGAATCAGCAGACTGCCAGCCGGAAAAGCAATCTTGTGGGTCTGGGTCGCATCAATCACGCCCAGGCCACCGGCGATCATGATCGGCTTGTGGTAGCCGCGCTGCTCTGCAATCTCTCTGGACTGGCCACTGCCATCGGTCGCTGTATAACGCAGACTCTGCTGATATTCCCGAAAGTAACCCAGCAGATTGGGACGGCCAAATTCGTTGTTGAAGGCAGCCCCACCCAGCGGCCCTTCCATCATGATCTGCAAAGGGCTGGCAATGTGCTCGGGCTTGCCGTAAGTCGAATTAATTGGAGTCTGACCCCAATTAATGGTGGAGACGGTGAAGCCGGTGAGACCTGCTTTGGGCCTGGAACCACGCCCAGTGGCGCCTTCGTCGCGGATCTCGCCACCGGCGCCAGTTGCAGCACCTGGAAACGGTGAGATGGCGGTTGGGTGGTTGTGCGTCTCGACCTTCATCAGGATGTGGTTCGTAGCGCTCTGCTTTTCATACACGGGAGCGCCACCGGACGAGCCTTTGGCTGCGCTGGCAACAAAGCGCTGCACCGTCGCCCCTTCCATGACCGAAGCATTGTCCGAATAAGCCACCAACATGTGCTGCGGGTTGGTCTGGTGGGTGTGGCGGATCATGCCGAACATGCTGCTGGCCTGCGCCACGCCGTCGATCGTGAAAGTCGCGTTGAAGATCTTGTGCCGGCAGTGCTCGCTATTGGCCTGCGCGAACATCATCAGTTCAACATCGGTTGGATTGCGCTGCAACTGCGTGAAGGCCTGTGCCAAGTAGTCAATCTCGTCACTCGCCAGAGCCAGACCAAACTCGATGTTGGCTTGCTGCAGCGCCGCCGTGCCACCGTGCAGCACATCCACCTGCGCCATCGGCGCGGCTGGCAGTTCGGCAAACAGCGCGCTGGCACCGGCACGCTCAAACATCACGCTCTCGGTCATGCGGTCATGCAGCAAGTCGGCAATCTGCTGCAATTGCGCTTGTGACAAGGTGGGCCGACTCAGCGGGCCCGCCGTAAGCGAGATTCGGTACTCCAGCACCCGCTCGACACGCCGCACCGCGAGGGCACAGTTATGTGCGATGTCAGTGGCTTTGGAGGCCCAGGGCGAGACCGTACCAAAGCGCGGTGTCACCACAATCAGGGCGCCATCGTTGGGCCCGTGGTAGGGGTCACCATAAGTCAGGAGCGCGTCGAGTTGCGCTGACAGCGCCGCGCTCGGTTGCGCGTCCGTGCTCACGAGATGGACGAAGCGCGCCGACACAGCATTGATGTGCTGGTGAACGGCTTGAAGGACCGGCAACAGTTGCTTGATACGAAAGGGACTGAGGGCGCTGCCGCCCTCGAATGTTGTGATGTGCAGGGTCACTTTGGTGCCTGAATGGAGGGCTGACGGGGATGTGTCCTGATTTTACCCGCCCGATGGGATAATCCGGCCCCATGACCATCACCTACAAAGACGCACAAGGCATTGCCGGCATGCGTGTCGCGGGCCGTCTGGCGGCCGAACTGCTGGATTACCTGGCACCGTTCGTCAAGCCCGGCGTCACCACCAACGAAATCGACAAACTGGCTGACGCCTACACGACGCAGGTGCAGGGCGCAATCTCGGCACCGCTGAACTATGCGCCCTCGGGCCACAATCCCTACCCGAAGGCCATCTGTACTTCCATCAATCAGCAGGTCTGCCATGGCATTCCAAACGACAAGCCGCTCAAAAAGGGTGACATTGTCAATATCGACGTCACCGTCATCAAGGACGGCTGGCACGGCGACTCCAGTCGCATGTTCCTGGTCGGTGACGTCCCGCTGGCCGCCAGGCGCCTGTGTGCCCTGACTTTTGAGGCCATGTGGCATGGCATCGTCAAGGTCAGGGCCGGCGCTTACCTGGGCGACGTCGGGCACGCCATTCAAACCTTCGCGGAGGGCCATGGCCTGAGCGTGGTGCGGGAGTTTTGCGGCCACGGTATCGGCCGCAGCTTTCATGAGGAGCCGCAAGTCCTGCACTACGGTCGCCCCGGCACCCTGGATCAACTCAAGGCCGGCATGACCATCACGATCGAGCCCATGCTCAACGCCGGTCGGCGCGAGATCAAGGAGTTGGGCGATGGCTGGACCATCGTCACCAAGGACCGGTCGCTCTCCGCCCAGTGGGAACACACGGTGCTGGTCACCGAGACCGGCTATGAGGTGCTGACGCTGTCTGCGCTGTGCCCTGCCGCTCCCTCTTTTGTTCCCAGACCGACCACGCCGCAGATCGCATGAGATGAGGAAACTGGCCGCGCTGCGCTGTCACTTTCGCGAGCAAAAAGCCGCCTTGCTGGAGTCCCTGGCGTCCAGCGGTACTTCGTCCACGCGCGGTGTGCGCGCGACACTGGCTGCACTGTCAACTCTGGCCGATGCGAGTCTGCGTTCGCTCTGGCAGGACGCTGGTTTTGCCAGCGACTTTGCCTTGCTGGCGGTCGGCGGTTTCGGTCGCGGCGAACTGTTCCCCTACTCCGATGTAGATGTGCTGCTGCTGGTGCCAGACGGCCATTCACCCGAGCATGACGCTGGTCTGAAAGCGCGGATTGAAGGCTTTATCGGCAACTGCTGGGATGTTGGCCTGGAGATCGGCTCGAGCGTGCGCACACTGGGCGAGTGCCAGCACGAGGCGGCCCACGACGTCACGATTCAGACCTCGCTGCTGGAAGCCCGGCTCATCGTCGGCAACACCGCGCTGTTCGCAGAGTTCGAGAAACACTTCTTTTCAGTGATGGATCCGCACGCTTTCTTTGTTGCCAAGACACTGGAGATGCAGCAGCGCCACAGCAAGTACGAGGACACGCCTTATTCGCTGGAGCCCAACTGCAAGGAGTCGCCGGGGGGCCTGCGTGATTTGCAGCTCATCCTCTGGGTGGCCAAGGCGGCGGGTTTTGGTAGCAACTGGGACGCGCTGGCCCGGAACGGTCTGGCGACCGCCTTCGAGGTCAAGCAGATCAAACACAACGAGGCCCTGCTGCGGCTGGTTCGCGCCCGGCTGCACCTGATCGCGCAGCGCCGCGAGGACCGTCTGGTATTCGATCTGCAGACACCGGTGGCCCAGGCCTTCGGCTATGGCGATGCCCCCACGCTCCGCACTGACCTGTCGGCGAAGCGCCCCTTCATTCGTCCCAGTGAAGCACTGATGCGGCGTTACTACTGGGCCGCCAAGGCAGTGACCCAGCTGAACCAGATTTTGCTGCTCAACATCGAGGAGCGGCTCAACCCCTCCACCCATGAGCCACGCCAAATCAACGCGCGCTTTCTCGAAAAGGCAGGCATGGTGGAGGTTGCCAGCGACGATCTTTACCAGCGCGAGCCGCACGCGATCCTGGAAACTTTTCTGGTCTACCAGAGCAACGTGGGCCTGAAGGGCCTGTCAACACGCACTCTGCGCGCCCTCTTCAACGCGCGCGGACTGATGGATGGCAAGTTTCGCAATGACCCGGTGAATCGCGAAACTTTTCGCAAAATCATGATGCAGCACGACGGCATCACGCACGCCATGCGCTTGATGAACCAGACCTCGGTGCTGGGGCGCTACCTGTGGGTGTTTCGCAAGATCGTTGGTCAGATGCAGCATGACCTGTTTCATGTCTATACGGTTGATCAGCATGTGCTGATGGTGCTGCGCAACGTTCGGCGTTTCTTCATCGTCGAGCACGCGCACGAGTACCCGTTTTGCTCGCAACTGGCATCGGGTTGGGACAAGCCCTGGGTGCTGTATGTCGCTGCGCTGTTTCACGATATTGCCAAGGGCCGAGGTGGCGATCACTCGCAGCTTGGTGCGGTGGAAGCGCGGCGTTTTTGCAAGCTGCACGGGATTGCCAAAGAAGACAGTGCGCTGATCGAGTTCATGGTGAAAGAACACCTGACCATGAGCCGCGTCGCGCAAAAATCCGATCTCAGCGACCCCAATGTGATCCAGGACTTTGCCCGTCGTGTCGGCAACGAGCGCAATCTCACAGCCTTGTATCTGCTGACGGTGGCTGACCTGCGCGGTACCTCGCCCAAGGTCTGGAACGCCTGGAAAGGCAAGCTGCTGGAAGACCTGTACCGCATGACCTTGCGCTCGCTGGGTGGCCGCGCACCGGATCCGGACGCCGAGGTGGAGTCGCGCAAACGCGAGGCCCTGATTCTGCTGGCCCTGCACGCCCTGCCCTTTGAAGCGCACAAAGCCTTGTGGGCAACACTGGACGTGGGCTATTTCATGCGCCACGACGCCACCGACATTGCCTGGCACACGCGCCAACTCTCGCGCCATGTCGGCGCCGGCAAGTCGATTGTGCGAGCTCGTCAGTCCGCTGTCGGGGAAGGCATGCAGGTGGTGGTCTATACGCCCGACCAGACCGATCTGTTTGCCCGCATCTGCGGCTACTTTGACCAGGGCGGCTTCAGCATTCTCGATGCGCGCATCCACACCGCCAACAACGGCTATGCGCTGGACACCTTTCAGATCATCACGGCAGCCCTGCCCGAGCACTACCACGAACTCACCAGCATGGTGGAAAGTGAGCTCAGTCGCGCCATCGCCAAAGCAGGCCCGCTGCCACCACCGAGCCGCGGCCGGGTCTCACGGCGCGTCAAGAGCTTCCCGATTGCCCCCAGAGTCACACTGCGCCCGGATGAAAAAGGTCAACGCTGGTTGCTCAACATTTCCGCCAGTGACCGGGTTGGCCTGTTGTACTCCATCGCACGAGTGCTGGCGAGGCACAAGATTAACCTGCAACTGGCCAAGATTGCCACGCTGGGCGAGCGGGTCGACGACACCTTCCTGATCGAAGGTGCCGAACTGCAGCAAAACCGCGCTCAGATTGCGATTGAGACGGAACTGATGGAAGCGTTGGCGCAGAACTGAAGCAGCGTCTTCAATTCAGAAGTCGCAAGTGCTCTGGCCAGACGACAGCGCTGATAGCCCGCAAAGGATCGGTTGCCGCTGGTCACAGCAGGCGCCGAAAACGGCACCAATCATCGTTTGCCGACTCTCCAGCGTCAGCCCCCACTGGGTTCGCTTGACGCCGCATGGTCGCCCAAGGGTAAATACCTCCAACATATTGTCGAGAATTTTGACGTCTATTTGATTTTTTTGACACAACTTTCCATTTTTCTGAAATCGACAAACCGCATCCCCCAAATGGGGGATAGGCAGCAGGCCACACCGGTGCTATGGTTGTCGATATGCAAATCAGTTGTCACCGATCATGCAGTTCTTGAATATGTTGGCTCCCGTAGCTGCAGCAACAGCAGTTGCGCTGTTGGTGAACCTGTTGCTGCTCGCCACCTTGCGTTGGCACGGCCATCTGAGCCTGGACAGCAGCACCGGCGTGCAAAAGAATCACAGCGAAACAACACCCCGTATTGGCGGGGTCGCCGTGCTGACAGGTGTCTTGGCAGGATGGGCCTGGACTCCTGAGGTCGGACAGTATTTGCTGGGATGCTTGATAGTCTCAGGTGTACCGGCCTTCGGCTTTGGGCTGGCTGAAGACCTGACGAAACGGGTGAGCGTACGCGCGCGCCTGCTCGCCACCATGGCCTGTGGTGTCCTGGGCTACTTTCTTACCGGCCATTCAATTACTGCGGTCAACCTTCCCGGCATCGACTGGCTGCTGGGTTTTCCCCTGCTGTCTGTTGCTTTTACGGCCTTTGCTGTGGCCGGAGTAGCCAATGCCGTCAACATCATTGACGGGATGAATGGTCTGGCCAGTGGCACGGTCCTGATCAATCTGGCTATTTTTGCTCTGATCAGTCAAACCCTTGGTGATGCGGCGCTGGTTCAGACCTGCATGGTGCTGGGTGCCGGTGTGTTGGGATTTATGCTCATCAACTGGCCGTTCGGCAAGATCTTTCTGGGTGATGCAGGTGCCTATTTTCTGGGCTTTAGCGTTGCCTGGTTGGCTGTGTTGATGCTGGCGCGTCACCCTGAGGTGTCGGCTTGGGCACCCCTCTTGATCTGCGGTTTTCCCATTCTGGAAGTCTTATTCAGCATGCACCGACGCTGGCGGCGCCAGCAAGACATCGGTGCTCCCGACAGACTGCACCTGCACAGCCTGGTCAATCGTCGCCTGGTTCGGCGCCTGCTTCCCAAGGGAAGCCGTCTGATGCGTAACTCGGTCACCGGAGCCCTCATGTGGGGAGTCGGGCTTTTGCCAGCCAGCATTGCGCTTCAGTTTTATACCGACACATCGGCGTTAGTGATCGGTTTGGCACTTTGTGCATTCATGTATTCGGCGGTCTACGCTCGGCTGACGCAGTTTCACTGGTGCTTTTGGTCGGTAGCGCAACCATCAACCGCGAGAGTTTGAATGATGAAGGCGTATCAAACAGCCGCCGCGCTTGTGTTGGCTGCCCCCAATCGTTTGCGGCTGCACTACCTCTCCAACATTAGCAGCATAGACGGCACAATGGGTTGGTAGCCAAGCGGGGGGTCTTGCTATCCTCACTGCCAAAGCTACCCTCATGGTGAGCGCGAGGATACCGGTCATGGTTAGAGAATATCATCACTGCCTGAATAAAGGACAAGCCATGATCGACCTCTACTACTGGCCCACGCCCAACGGTTGGAAAATCTCCATCATGCTGGAGGAATGCGGCCTGCCCTACCGCACGCTGCCGGTCAACATCGGCAAGGGCGAGCAGTTTGCGCCAGCCTTTCTGGCCATCAGCCCGAACAACCGCATGCCGGCCATTGTTGACCATCAACCGGCTGACGCTGGCGCGCCGATTTCGGTCTTCGAGAGTGGCGCCATTCTGATTTACCTGGCAGAGAAGTCCGGACACTTCATGCCGCGCGATGTGCGGGGTCGCAACCAGGTCATGCAGTGGTTGATGTGGCAGATGGGAGGATTGGGGCCGATGGCCGGACAAAATGGGCACTTTCTGCTCTACGCACCGGAGAAAGTGCCCTACGCAATCGAGCGCTACGGCAAGGAGGTGAATCGGCTGTACGGTGTACTCAATACCCAACTCGGTGCAACCGGCGCCTATGTGGCAGGCGACGAGTATTCGATTGCCGACATGGCGATTTTTCCGTGGATACGCACGCACACGGCACAGCAGGTGGCGCTGGCCGACTTCCCGCAGGTGGAGCGTTGGTACAACACACTCATGGAGCGCCCGGCGGTGCGGCGCGGCATTGAACTGCTGAAGGATCTGCGTGCGTCCAGTATGAGCGAAGAGGCACGCAAGGCGCTGTTTGGCCAGACCGCGCAAAGCGTGCGCGCCGGCGATCACAAACTGGTTTGAGAACGCAGTGCCATGATTGAATTTTTCTTTGACTGCTCCAGCCCCTGGACCTATCTGGCGTTTCACAATATCCAGCCCTTGGCGGATGAATTGAATGAACCGATTCAGTGGCGTCCGGTTTTGGTGGGTGGCATCTTCAATGCGGTGAACCCGAGCGTGTACGCCCAGCGCGACAAACCGGTGCCGGCGAAAGCGGCCTATATGCTCAAGGACATGCAGGACTGGGCACGTGAGGCCGGCTTAAAAATCGTCATGCCACCTAAGGTGTTCCCGGTCAACAGCGTCAAAGCGATGCGCGGCTGCCTCTGGCTGGAACCCCAGGGCAAGTTGCTGGCTTTCGCCAGCGCCGTGTTCGAGGCTTACTGGTCGCGCGAAGAAGACATATCGCAGGATGCCGTGCTGCTCAAAATCTGCCAGAACCTCGGGATTGACGGCGCGGAATTTCTGGCAGGTATTGCGCAGCCTGCCATCAAGGCGCAGCTCAAATCCAACACCGAAGAGGTGATACGGCGTGGAGGCTTTGGTTCGCCGACGATGTTTCTGGGCGACGATATGTACTTCGGCAACGATCGGCTCGCTCTGCTCAAGGCAGCGATTTCGCGTCAGCGCAACACGGGAAAACCAGCATGAAAAACCCATTCCGGCAGAAGGGCTTACCTCTATACTTTGATTGAACAAATGAGGTGACAAGGATGCAGGAGACGCAGGAGCGCGGCCCTTACGGGCGAGTACTGTTGGCGACGGCAACATGGTTTGCCTATGTTGGTGGCGTGGTCTTCATCGGTCTGGTCACCATGTCGGTGGTTTCCATCGTCGGACGAAAGTTGTTCAACGCGCCGGTGCCCGGTGATGTGGAAGTGCTGCAGATGTCGGCCGCTTTTGCGTCGGCCACCTTTTTTGCCTATTGCCATTTGATGCATGGCGACGTCAAGGTCGATTTCTTTACCGCCAACATGAGCAGCAATCGGCGCGTCCTGCTCGACAGCGCAGGCTCGCTGCTGATCGCCCTGCTCGGTGCGCTGCTGGCCTGGCGCACGGGGGTCGGCGCGCTGAGTCTGAAAGAGGCTGGCGAGTCGTCCGCCATTCTGGAGATCCCGGTGTGGCTGGCGCAGGCACTGATGGTGCCCAGCTTTGTTCTGATGGCCTTGGCCGGCCTCTACATGGGCGTGCAACCCTGGACGCGGGGCAAGCCCAGGTCATGAGCGGCACCCAGGTGGGTTTCATCATCTTCGGCGTCCTGCTGACGCTGCTGGTGCTGCGCGTGCCGATCGGCGTTGCCATGTTCATGGCCGGCGGTGGCGGTTATGTGTACCTCACCGGCGGCGACACCAACACCCTGCTGAACTCGCTGAAAAACCTGGCTTATGCGCGCCTGTCGAATTACGACCTGGTCGTCATTCCACTGTTCCTCTTGATGGGCCAGTTTGCCACGCATGGCGGACTCAGCCGCTCCCTGTTCCGCTTTGTCAGCGCCTTCATCGGGCACCGCAAGGGCGGCATTGCGATGGCTGCCATTGGTGCCTGCGCCGGCTTTGGCGCCATCTGCGGCTCCTCACTGGCCACCGCTGCCACCATGGGGCAGGTCGCGCTGCCCGAACTCAAGCGCTATGGCTACTCGGGCTCGCTGGCCACCGGGGCCCTGGCTGCGGGCGGCACGCTGGGCATCATGATTCCGCCGTCGGTGCCGCTGGTGATCTACGCCATCCTGACGCAGGAGTCGATTGGCAAACTGTTCATGGCTGCGGTACTGCCGGGCATCATCGCCATGCTCGGCTACATGGCGGTGGTGCAGATTGTGGTGACGCTGAATCCTGCCGCCGGCCCCGCCGGACCGCGCGTGCCCTGGGCGCAGCGCCTGCGCTGCCTGTTGGAAGTGCTGCCGGTGCTGCTGGTGTTTGTGGTGGTGATCGTCGGCATCTACGGCGGCTGGGCGAACCCGACCGAAGCGGCCTCCATTGGCGCTGCGTCCTGCGGCATTCTGGCACTGCTGTCGGGCAACATGAGGCTCGAAGAAGTTCGCAAGAGCCTGCTCGGCACCGCGATTGCCACTGCCATGATTTTTCTGGTGCTGCTGGGCGCCGACATGATGAACTCGGCGCTCGCCATCTCGCAGATGCCGGTGGAACTGGCGGATTGGGTAAAGCAAAGCGGCATGTCGCCGCTGCTGGTGATGGGCATGATTCTGCTGATCTACATTCTGCTGGGCTGCGTCATGGATTCACTGGCCATGATTTTGCTGACGATCCCGATTTTTTACCCGATGATCATGGGGCTCGATTTTTTTGGACTGGCGCAGGTCGACAAGTCCATCTGGTTTGGCATCCTGGCGCTGATGGTGGTGGAAATCGGCCTGGTGCACCCGCCCGTCGGCATGAATGTTTACGTTATCAACCGGCTGGCGGTGGACGTGCCCCTGATGGAGACTTTCAAGGGTGTCATTCCGTTCCTGATTTCGGACTTCATGCGCATCGCGCTGCTGGTATTCTTTCCGGTCATATCGCTCTACCTGGTGCGCACTTTTGGCGCCTGAGCAAGTTTTCGCTGTTCCATTAACTACAAAGAGGAGATTCGACATGCAGATTCGCAAGACACTCAGCCCCCTGCTGGCAGCCTCTGTGCTGGCTCTGGGCGCCGGCGGCGCCTGGGCACAGGACGTCACACTCAAGATCCATCATTTTCTGGCGCCGAATGCGACCTCGCAAAAATTGCTGCTCGGTCCCTGGTGCGAAAAGATCGGCAAGGAATCCAACAACCGCATCAAGTGCCAGATCTATCCGGCCATGCAACTCGGTGGCACGCCACCGCAGTTGTTCGACCAGGCCAAGGACGGTGTGGCCGACATCGTCTGGACCGTGCCGACTTACCAGGCCGGGCGCTTTGCCAAGTCGGAGGTGTTCGAGCTGCCCTTCATGATCAAGAGCGCAGAAGGCGGCAGTCGCGCATTCTGGGAGTATGTGCAGAAGTATTCGCTCGATGAGTTCAAGGGTACGAAGATCCTGATGGCCCATGTGCATGACGGTGCCGAACTGCACTTTGCCAACAAGTCGGTAAAGACGATGGAAGACGTCAAGGGCCTGAAGGTTCGGGCACCCACGCGCATCGGCACCCGCATGCTGGCGGCGCTCGGCGCCACGCCGATCCAGATGCCGGCGCCGCAGGTTCAGGAAGCGATTTCCAAGGGCGTGGTCGACGGTGCTTCCCTGCCCTGGGAAGTGGTGCCAGGCATCAAGGTACATGAAGTCACGAAGTTCCACACCGAAACCGGAGCGGGTCAGCGCAAGATGTCCAACACGATTTTTGTGGTTGCCATGAACGAGGCGAAGTACAACAGCCTGCCGGCAGACCTGAAGAAGGTAATTGATGCGAACAGCGGCGCAGAAGCGTCCACCTGGGCCGGCAAGGTCTGGGACAGCACGATTGCACCGGGGCGCAAGTCAGCAACCGATCGCGGCAACACCGTCAACGTACTCTCAGCGGATGAATACCAGCGCTGGGAGAAGGCCACCGAGGGCGTAGCACAGGATTGGCTGAAGGACGTTGCGGCCAAAGGTGCTGACGGCAAGCAGCTGCTGGACGCCGCCAAGGCCCTGCTGAATCAGTACGACAAGTAGGCAGCGATTGCTGCGGCTGGATGAAGCTAGGAACGCTGCACAGCGTCTATGCCCAGCACGCAGCAGTCCTGCGCCGCATGGCCAGCGGCAATCAGCTGGTCCATGCGCACGGCAATCCCGGGCAACACGGCCAAGGGTCGATCGCCCGCGGTCTCCAGCATCAGCCGCACGTCCTTGCGCGCCATCGCCAGCTCGAAGGTTGGCACGAAATTGCCTTTGGCCATGTTGGCACCGCGCACGGTGACGCTGGTATTGAGGTCAATCAGACGGAACAGCTTGATCGCATCCTCGGGTGAAACCTCGCTGGCTTGCGCCATGGTCAGCACGTCGGCCAGCACAGCGGCCACACCAATGATCATGGCGTTGCCAAACAGCTTGTTGACCGCCGCCAGATCAGAGCGCTCGCCAAGGTACTCGATGCGGCTTGTCATTTTCGAGAGTTCGGCCTTGACGCTCTCAAAAATATCTTTGGACCCTGCCACCATCATTGAACCCTGCGCATTGAGCGCCGCTGCCGGCCCCATGAAGACCGGGCAGTGCAGGTACTTCAGCCCCTGGGCCGCCAGCCGCTGTGCGCGCGCTGCGGTCAAAGCGGGCAGCGTCGTGGTGTGATCGATGATGACGGCCTGCGCCGACAAGCCGCTGCTGGCTGCTGCCAGCACCTCGTCAACCACCGCGTCATCTTTCAGGATCAGATGAATGCGTGAAGCGCCACGAACTGCATCAGCCGGGCTGGCCGCAGCCTGCACGCCAAAGGGTGCCAGCGCAGCCACCTTGGCGGCAGAACGGTTCCAGGCTGTGACGCTGTCACCGCGCTGGGCAGCCGCCTGGGCCAAGGCAGACCCGAGCAGACCGGTGCCAAGAAAAGCGATGTTTGACATGAATAATTTCTTTCGTGGCCCTGGGCCGGATGGATAACAGCCAATCATCTTCCACAATCGGCGCCTGAGCATTTATTGTAGGAGCCACCATGACCCACATTTTTCGAATCGCCCTGCTCGGCCTGGCGCTGGCACTGCCCTTGTTAGCTATCGGAGCCGAATCGGAGGCCGACCGCTGGAACCTCAAGGACTTGTACGCAAGTCAAGCGGCCTGGGATCAGGACGCCAGCAAGTTGGAGCGACAACTCAAGGATTTGTCTGCCTGCGCCGGCCGGCTGGCGCAATCGCCAGCGCGCTTCAAACGCTGTCTGGACCTGAATGCCGCAGTGCTCAAGCGTTTCTACCGCCTGTATGGCTACGCTTCACAGTCCCGGGATGAGGACACCAGCCTGCCTGGC
>CAITZZ010000049.1 GCA_903897005.1 uncultured beta proteobacterium
CGCCGGACATATCTCAATTCTGTTCGCGCACCCTGCCTCTGCCGGTCATGGTCTGAACCTGCAGGATGGCGGAAACATCCTGGTCTATTTCGGTCACTGGTGGAATCTTGAGGAACGCATGCAGATTCTGGAGCGCATCGGACCGACCCGGCAGATGCAGGCTGGTCATGATCGGGCGGTGTTCGTGCACAACATTATTGCCAGAGACACGGTTGACGAACTCGTGATTGAGCGCGTGCAGAGCAAACGCGAAGTGCAGGACATCTTGTTGGATGCAATGAAGAGGAAACCAAAATGAACCAACTTATCGCTTTTGACTTCGAGACGAACAATGTGCGTGCCGTGATGGACGCGCAAATGCAACCGTGGTTTGTGGCGGCCGATGTGTTGTCTACGCTGTGTCTTGATCGCAAGGCGCTTGAGCGCCTTGATGACGACGAAAAGGGTGTGAATTCAATTCACACCCCTGGCGGGTATCAAGACATGTCGGTCGTCAACGAATCCGGTCTCTTCAATCTGGTCCTTGGTAGCCGCAAACCCGAAGCCAAACGCTTCAAGCGCTGGGTCACCCACGACGTCTTGCCCTCGATCCGAAAGACCGGCGCGTATGCGGCTCCAGGCTCGGCCGCTGCTTTGCCGGCGCCGACGCAGGACAAGGTCAATGCCCTTCTGGCAATCGGAGAGGCAATCTCCCGCGTGCCTGGCGTGAAACACGGCATCGCCATGGCGGCGACCCTCACTGCGATCTTCGAGAACACAGGTCTGGCTGTTGACGCCATGCGCAAGTCGCTGCCCGCAGCCAATATGCCTATCTGCAGTTTGAACCCAACTCAGCTTGGCCAGCGCCTTGGCATGCCGGGGCGTGACGTCAACTTGCGACTGCAGTCTTTGGGTATGCAGTTCAAGAACGAGCGCGACGAGTGGGAATTAACGCCTTCCGGTCAGAAGTGGGCCGAGGCGCTCCCGTTCTCACGCAATGGGCATTCGGGTTACCAGATTCTGTGGAACCCGGCGGTGCTGCAGATGATTCGGAATGTGGCGTGATAACGATTGACGCTTGGCAAGTGAAGTGAACGAGAAAAAAATGACCATGAAACCAGCCTACCTTGACTTACCCAGTTTGTGCGGCTTCCTAACGCTCAGCGAATCAACACTGCAAAAAATGGTGCGCGAGGAACTCTTCCCAAAACCGAGGTTGCTATCGGGTCGGCGAGTTGCTTGGCTGATGCGAGAAGTTGAGGACTGGGCGGAATCCCGCCCGGTCGCCGACCTTTTGCCTCCCGTGAACAGCGGCTATGGCAGGGCCGGCAAGCCATCCTGAGAAGCCAGTTTTTCGAATTGCCCGGCAAGTTTTATAAGCCACTCCCTGCGCTCCTTGTCATATGAATGCGAGTTGTAGCTCGCAACAATTCCCTTTGGCAAGTGACCCAGAATTGCCTCGGCAATTTCGTCAACACAACCGAGAGACGTCAGCATCGTTCGACTTGTCCTTCTCAGGTTGTGTGGAGTCCAATTGGACACAGGAACGACCAAACCCTCACCCCCCCTTTGTTTTGTCTTCGACGAGTAGGGTTGCAACGCATAGATGTAAGTTGAAAAGTCCTTTTGCATGTACTGCTCCTGCCGAACATCCTCAAACAGGTAACCAGATTTGCCTACATGCTTTCGACGCCGCTGCACAATCTCCAGCGCCCGACCCACAAGCGGAACCCGCAGATCCACAGCAAAGGGCGATCGTGCATTCTTGGTGTAAATCTTCGGAACCGTCCACCACCACCCATCACGCTCGTGCGTTATGTACTCTGGTTTCATCGCCAATATTTCAACTCCGCGGGCACAGGTCCACAAGTACATTTGTGTGGCGTCCCTGCCCAAGGGGTGCATGTTTGGCAGCCACGCCAGCAAAGTCGCAATTTCGTCGGCGCTGAGCACCCGACGCTGCTGCCCAACGTGTTCGCCGCCGATCATCTTGCCCTTACTTTTTAGGCGACCTTTCATTACGTCACGCCAACGGTTGTGTGCATCCTCTGGCAACTTGCCGGCGTCTAATGCATAGTCCCACCCTGCGGCCAAAAGCGAACGCAACTTGGCGGCCGCGGTCGGCATGGCCTTGCGTGAGTCGAGCACATCAAATGCTGTAGTGCGTGTGACCAGGGCGGCCGGTTGTAGGGCAAAGTCAGGAAACTCCTCAAGTAACCCGTCCAATGCTCTCTGTGCAGCCTTGGCGCTAGCTTCGCTTCGATTGACCAATAGATGCCCGTTGATGTAGTCCTGCACCAAGTCGTTGACCGTGTAGATTTCCGCCACTCGCGCAACCCGGGCGGCACGCTTGGCCTTTTGCTCGGTAACAGGTGCTGTTCCGTCATCGCGCTGGACGCGCAAGCTCTTCCACTGGATCGCCGCGTCAAGTACAGACATGCGGGGCCATTGCCCAATGGCAACCTGCTTCTTACGGCCAGTGTCAGGATCATTAAAGCGATAGGTCCAAGTCTGGCGAGAGGTTGAAACTTCAAGGCGAAGACCGGGGCAACCTTCCACAAGCATGTGCTCGCCGGCCTTAAGCAGTTTGGCCTTCCTGGGATCGAAATGCATTGTTAGAATCCTCCTGTGTTGGGTAGGTTTCAGGGTAGGAAAAAAACCTACCCTGAAACCTACCCTGACAGGGTAAGTTTAGAGGAGTTTAGATAAGTGTCAATACTACTGGAAAGGGTAGGATTTACGAGAAAAGTTCAGCAAAATCAAGCACTTATTGATAAAAGTTGAATGAATTCAACTAGTTACAAAACGCGGGTGTAGTTCAATGGCAGAACGGCAGCTTCCCAAGCTTCATACGAGGGTTCGATTCCCTTCACCCGCTCCACATCTCGCTAACTGAGCGCAGCCTCCAAACCCTTGGTCAGTTCCTCTAACGCGGCCATGGCTTCATCGCTCTACTGCAGCGCATCAACGCGTGCACGCCGATCAGAACGTTGCTTGATTAAGGTCAACGAACTGATGCCAAAACCGCTTTTGCAAGAATGAAATTATCTGCGCTGCAGTATAGTGAAAACGGAAAACTTTTCCGTGGGAGGATGTTCTTGTCAAAGCAAAACAAATCGGCTGCCAAAGCTGAAACCATCACCGCCTTCGAGCCTGCCACATCGACGGCCGTGTTTCCTTCCCTGGACGGCACCAGCGCCTATCTGGCGGACGCCGCACAGCGTACCGCGCTGTTCCTGGACACCATGCTCGATCGCGGCAACAACTACATAGCGCACCTGGAAAAGGGAACGCCGCCGCTGCTGAAATTCGAGCATGAACTGGTGCTCGACGGTCGCGACCTGTGCCCGCCCTGCAACTACGCCTTGCTGCGTTTGCTGCCACCTACGAGCATGCCGGTGAACCGGCTTGCACGACCGGTGGTGGTGGTTGATCCCCGCGCCGGACATGGACCGGGCATCGGCGGTTTCAAATTTGATTCCGAGGTGGGAATGGCCATGCGCGCCGGCCATCCGGTGTACTTTGTCACCTTTCGACCCGAGCCCGAGGAGGGGCAAACACTGTTCACCGTGGCGCAGGCTGAAGCCCGTTTCCTCGAGCACGTGATCGCGCGCCATCCTGAATCTCCTGCCAAGCCGGTGGTGATCGGCAACTGTCAGGCAGGCTGGGCCATGATGGCGCTCAACGCGGTACGCCCCGAGTTGTTCGGTCCACTCATGATCATGGGCGCGCCCCTGTCCTACTGGGCGGGCAGCTCCAAGCTCAATCCCATGCGCTATGCCGGCGCCTCGCTCGGTGGCTCATGGCTGGCATCGCTGACAGGAGATCTGGGTGTGGACCGATTTGACGGTGTGCACCTGGTGGAGAATTTCGAGAAACTCAATCCGGCCAACACCTGGTGGAACAAGTACTACAACCTGTGGTCCAGCGTGGACACCGAGGCCGAGCGCTTTCTCGAGTTCGAGCGCTGGTGGGGTGGTTTCTTCCGCATGACAGGCAGCGAGATCGAAGCCATTGTGGAAAACCTGTTTGTCGGCAACCGTCTCGCTCGCGGCACGGTGATGGTCGGCGACCATGCCATCGACCTGCGCAACATCACCGCGCCGGTCGTGGTCTTCGCTTCCTGGGGTGACAACATCACGCCGCCGCCGCAGGCGCTGGACTGGATCATCGACACCTGGGGCGACGATCGTGCTATTGCAGCTGCGGGGCGAACCATCATCTACGTGTTGCACGACAGCGTGGGTCATTTGGGCATCTTTGTCGGCGCCGACGTGGCGCGCAAAGAGCACGACCAACTCGTGACTTCGCTCGACATGATCGAGAGTCTGCCGCCGGGTCTCTACGAAATGAAGTTGCAGGCCAAAGCCGGCATGGAAACGCAGCGCTGGGATCAACTCGAGCCCGGCGACTACACCGTGCACTACGAGCACCGCACGATGGCCGACATTCTCGCCTTGAATCCGGAAGGGCGCGATGAAGAGGCGCTGTTCTCCACCATTGCCAAGGTCTCCGAGTTCAACGCTAACCTGTACAAAACCTGGGTCCGACCCTGGGTCAAGCTGCTCGCCACTCGCTCTGTGGCAGATGCGCTGGGCAAGAATAATCTCATGCGCATGCAACGCCAGCTTCTGTCCGACAAGTCCGTGCTGGCTCCACTGATTCGCAACCAGGCAAAGAAAGCCCGTGAGAAGCGGACGAAGATCGCAGATGACCACCCGTTACGGGTCATGGAGAAACAGTTCGCTCAGAGAATCACGGACAGCCTGAACCAGTACCGCGACCACAGCAATGAGCAGACCGTGGCAAGCGCGCGCCTGCTGTTCGGCCCCAAGGGACTGGGCGCCTGGTTCAAGCCCGACGCCTGCGACGCCGATGTCGCCCACGCCCGGGCGCAGGTCGAACTGGACAAAGTGCGTTCTCAGGTGCTGGAGCACATCAACGAAGGCGGCTTTGCCGAGGCCGTGTGTCGCATCCTGCTGGCCGGCATGGCGTCGATCGGCGCCTTCGAGCGGCGCAGCTTCCGCCTGGCACGCCTGCTGGCACAGTTGCCGGTGAACGCGCGGGGCTCTGCTTCGCCGGACACCGACTGGATTGCCTTGCTCAAGGAGCAGGCGCGTATCACTGCGGTGGCGCCGGTGGAGGCGCTCAACGCACTTGAGTACATGCTGCCAACCCTGGCCGCGTGTGAAGGCGCGTTAGCAGTGTCTGCCGCGGTGATGATGATCGAGCCCACGCTGGCCAATCCGCGTTCCGAAATTGTCGAGTTCCTGATCGACACCCTGGGGGCCGATCCGGAGCGCGTGATGAAACTGGCGCTACAACTAACGCAATCCTTGGAAACCGTGTCTCGACCGGCCGGCAAGAGCGCGATCAGACACGCTGCTCGGCGCGCCGCTCGCGCATGAGGGTGATGCGGTTTCGACCCTCGGCTTTGGATTGGTACATCGCGGCGTCGGCCCATTTCAACAGGTCCTCGAGATTTTGATGCTCCTGGGAGAACAACACAACCCCGATGCTGGCAGTGCAGTGGTGCTCAATGTTCCTGGCCTCCTTCCCCGCGGACAGCAGGTAGGGTTGTGACAGGGCAAGGAGGATCTTTTCTGCCAGCCTGTTCGCCTGTTCAGCCGCGGTTACCGGATCCGCTGTCAGGTCGCGCAGCAGCACAACAAATTCATCACCACCGATGCGCGACACCGTGTCCACGGCACGCACACACGCCTTGAGCCGATGCGCCACTTTCACCAACAGCAGATCGCCGACCGCGTGCCCGTGCTGGTCGTTGAGCGGCTTGAAGTTGTCCAGATCCAGGAACATCAGTGCGCCAAAGCCCTGGCTGCGCTTGCCAGCCGCCATGGCTTGAGCCAATCGATCCATCAGCAGACGTCGATTCGGCAGATCGGTCAGGCTGTCGTGAAAAGCGAGCTGGCGAATCTGTTCCTCCATCTGCTTGCGCTGCGTGATGTCTTCCTTCACGGCCAGATAGTGCGTCACAACGCCATTGATATCTGTGATGGGTGAAATGATGGCTAGCTCGCAATACTGAGAGCCGTCCTTTTTGCGGTTCACGAATTCGCCCCGCCACTCCTGACCGGCGGTGACTGCCTCCCACATCTGCCGGTGCGTGGCGGCCGGCGTGTCGTCGGTTTTAAGGATGCGGGGATTCCTTCCAACCGCTTCGTCAAACGAGTATCCTGTGACGCTGCTAAAGCGCGGGTTGACGTATTCGATCTTTCCATCCAGGTCAGTAATGACTATCGAAGCCGGACTTTGCTCGACCGCACGGGTGAGCTTGCGCAGTTCCATTTCGGTCTGCTTGCGCTGCTCGATTTCCTTTTCGCCAAGCTGCAGGGCGCTTCGGATTGTCCGGTTGCCGTAATAGACCATACCCGCGGTCATGCAGAACAACACAGAGTAGTTCAACCACTGCGTTACGCCGACGCTGTAATTGGGCTGCGGCAACCAGGCAGCGTTTTCTGCAATGATCAA
>CAITZZ010000050.1 GCA_903897005.1 uncultured beta proteobacterium
CCTGATCAGGGTTCTCTCCTGCGCCATGAGCCTTTGCGTCAACTCGGAAAGCTGCTCGCGCGAGCGCTGCAACTCGGCGTCCCGCTGGATAC
This sequence comes from uncultured beta proteobacterium, assembly GCA_903897005.1. Taxonomy (GTDB): domain Bacteria; phylum Pseudomonadota; class Gammaproteobacteria; order Burkholderiales; family Burkholderiaceae_C; genus Rhodoferax. Next base: position 93 of record CAITZZ010000050.1, read on the forward strand.
GCTCGGTGACGTCGCGCAGGCATGCAATCAGCAGCAATTCGTCGCCTTGCGAGACCTTGGATATGGTCGCTTCCAACTCGATCAGCTGCCCGTCGGACCGTACGCCCTGGACGCGCCGGCCCGAGCCCAGGCTTCGACTGGCCGTGGCCGAAGCGGCAAATTCGCGCAGGTACAGCGGGTGTGCCGAGCGCGCGGCCTCGGGCAGCAGCAACGCCATACTTTGACCCAGCACGGCCTCGCAGGAGTGGCCAAAAACGCGCTCGGCCCCCGGATTGAACATTCGGATGCGCCCGTTGACATCGGTGGCGACGATGGCATCGTCGGTCGCGTTGATCACGCTGGCGAGCACCTGGCGCTCCTGCCGCAACGCACGCTCGACCCTGTGCTTCTCGCTGATATCCCGGAAATAAACGGCCAGTCCTTCCCTGGAGGGGTAGGCGGTGACCGAAAGCCAGGTGTTCAGGCCATCCGCATCCGGGGCCTCAAAGCGCGTCGTGCGCGACTCGGCCAGCGCTCGCTCATACTCGATCTGGTAGATGCTACCGACCGCGGCCGGGTATTTTTCCCAAACGTTGCAGCCGAGCAGTTCTTCGCGGCTGCGCTGCAGCACCTTCTCGGCGTGTGCGTTGACATAAGTAAAACACCAGTTCCGATCAAGCGCGAAGAAGGCGTCGGTCATGTTCTCGATCACGTCGGTGACACGCCGCGACAATTGCTGGCGCACGCGTTCCTGCTGGCGCCGCCGGGACAGGTCTGTCACCATCACCAGGCGCGCCCGCGCACCACCCTGCTGCAAGTCCTGTGTCACGATGTCGACCTGGATCGCCTCGCCAGCACGATTGCGGTGCCGCCAGGCGCGCTGTGCGACGCGCTCGATCAGCGGCAAGTCCAGCGATTCGCGCAGCCGCTCGTGCTCGTCTTCGGGATGCAGCTCGCGCAAACCCAGGCGCAAGAAAGCCTCTCGATCGTAGCCATAAAACGTCAGTGCAGCCTGATTGACGCCCAGCATGCGCAGCGTTTGCACGTCGTAAACCCACATCGGCGAGGGGCTGCTGCTGAAAACCTCCTGATAGCTGGCATCGATCCCGGCGAACAGACCTTGAGTGAGCAAATCCATGACGGCACTTTAACGGAGAGCCGACCCAGCGTAAATAGGCAGTGACATCAGCGCGTGTTACAGACTGAGCAGGTTTTGCGAGTTGTCAATTTCAAAACCCAGCGCCGACTTATCCTCGGACTGCTGCGCGGCCCCGTCATCACCGCAGGATTGCGCGGTCAATGTTTGTTGTGAAACCTCAAATCGAAAGGAAACATCATGGCCAGCTTACGCTTGTTTGAACCCGCTCTCAATGATCCCTTTGAATCGATGTTCAGGCGCTTTCTGTCGCCGGCACGGATCGACAGAACGCTCGACGAGCTCGATGTGCGTGTCGATGTGGTGGAGAAGAACGGAACCTTCAAGGTTCGAGCCGATCTGCCGGGCGTCAAGAAAGAGGACATCAACGTACGCATCGACGGCAATCTGGTCCAGGTGGATGCCGAGACCAAGGGCGAAAGGGAGTTCAAGGGAGAGGGAGACAAGGTGCTGCGCAGCGAGCGCTATTACGGCTCGGTGTCGCGCGCCTTTACGCTGCCGCAGGACGTCGACGAAGGCAAGGCTGTCGCAAAGTATGAAGACGGCGTGCTGACGCTTGAACTGCCCAAGAAGGCCACCTCAGCTGCCAAGCGTCTGGCGGTCAACTGATCGATGATCGGTCCCGTGGGCGGGCTTGAGACTGCTGGGGGCGGTGGCGCCGGGGGTGTGGCGCCACCGGCAACGATCAATTGCCTGTCCGCGGGCGCGAGCGCATGATGACAAAACAAAGGATTCTTCTGATTCAGGGCCACCCTGATACTGAAATCACGCATCTCGGACATCTGCTGGAAGAGGCTTACGCGCGCGGTGCAGCCTCCGCAGGTCATGAAGTGCGTCGCATCGTGGTGGCAAAGCTCGGTTTTCGGCTATTGCGCAGCAAGAAAGAATGGCAATTTGGCAAGCTGCCGGATTCACTTGAACAGGCCCAGCACGACATTGCGTGGGCTGAGCACATTGTGATTTTCTATCCGCTTTGGCTAGGTGACATGCCGGCCCTGCTGAAAGGCTTTCTGGAACAGGTAGCGCGTCCCGATTTCGCCTTCAACAAGCACAGTGCCAACCCTTTTGAAGTGAAGAAACTCGCCGGCCGCTCAGCCCGCGTGGTGGTCACGATGGGTATGCATGCCACCCTCTATCGATGGTTTTTCCGCGCCCACAGCGTGAAGTCACTGGAGCGCAACATATTGCGCTTCCTGGGTCTGGCGCCAGTAAGGGAAACGCTCATTGGCATGGTGGAGGATATGGATGAAACGAAGCTCCAGGAGTGGACCGAAAAGCTCGAAGCTCTCGGCGAAGCAGCTCAGTAGCCTGCTCGGCGCAACCGCGGCGAGCGCCGGGAACATTTGTCGCTGCAAAGAAGCCCGGTTGCGAATTGTCAAGACGAAGGGGCGCGTGCTCATCTAGAGTGGAGGCGTGATTGATGGGCACTTGCAGCAGGCACCCGATGTCCCGCCTTGGGCCGATCAGGCAGAAAGGCGGGCACCATGAACAGGCATAACGAAGCTGCAAGCAAACAGGCAGTTCCACAAAAGCAATTATCGACACCTGCTGGCGCACGCACGCCGATCAAGACCTTGTCAAGCCTGACAGGCGAGCTGTGCCGGATTCACACTGCGGCAGGATCGGCGATGTTCAAGGACTGGCTGGCCGACCTGGTAGTGCTGTTCTCGCCGGGGGGTCGTGATGAACTGCTCAACGCAAGACCCAGGTTCTACCAAAGTCAATCCGAGCGCACTGTGAAAGCCCTCGCGGAGTCTGCCCAGACCATGCTGCAGGCACAGCAAGGACTGTTGGACTGGCAGCTTGAGTCCTTTGGCCGGATGTTCAGCAGGCGCTAGAACCTGCCAGCTGATCCTGAAATGAAGTCTGTCACTTCCCGCTTCTTGGCAGAATCGTGTACATCCTGTCGCTTGTGATGACACAGCAGGCCGGGGCCTTGTGCGTTCGATGGACGGCTATTTGATCCCAGTTGTCGCCCTCAGCATCTTCCACAATGTCGCAGAGCTGATAAGGCGTCACGATTCGCGGATCAAATTCAACAAGATCGGCAAGTGATCCATCAACGCGCGTGACCTGGGCGTAAGCGCTTAACTTGATTCCACCTTTCATGACGAGGTGAAAACTGTCCACGGCGTCCTCATCCACGAAGTCGACTGCTGATTCGGGAACAATATTCAGCAGTACCCATTGATCACCAAAGGCGCTTGTGGCTTTTGCCGTGGCCTCCTCTTCATTCGGATAGGGGTCGCCGATCTGGAACTTTCCAAGTCGCTTTTCCTCGGCTGCGTCTGCATAGGCATAGACGGTATGGCGTGATGCCACCACCGCTGACGAGGCTGGATGCTTCAACAGATCGGAGTCGACTCCCCAATAGGGCAGGAATTGCTCTGGTTCAGAGTCTTTTGCAAGTTTGACATACAAGACATCCCACTCGACCCACCATTCATTGACCTTGCCTAAATCATAGGGGCAGTAGAACCTGGACTCACCTTCATATTTCGAAACGACTGTAGACACGACTTTCTCCTCGTAACGGTCTGACGCTAGCACACAAGAATGACGGACACAAGGGCAAACTCAGGAGTCAGGAGCGCTAGCCGACGCTTTGGGCGCGCTTGCGATCAAGCAATCGGTGCTGAGAATCAGACTGGCGATGGAAGCAGCGTTTTGCAGAGCCAGTCGCGTCACCTTGACTGGGTCGATGACGCCCATCTGGAGCAGATCCCCATAGCTGCGCGTGGCAGCGTTGTAGCCATAGGCCCCATCGCTGGACTGTTCGACCTGGTGCAGGACCACCGAGGGCTCGTCGCCGGCGTTGCTTACGATGCGCCGCAAGGGTTCTTCCAGGGCACGCGCCACCACTTGAATCCCCGAGCTCTCATCAAGCGTACTGCCTTTCAGGCCTTCAAGCGCGCGCCGGGCACGCAGCAAGGCGACGCCACCGCCCGGCACCACGCCTTCCTGCACGGCGGCCCGGGTCGCATGCAAGGCGTCCTCGACGCGCAGCTTGCGCTCCTTCAACTCGGTCTCGGTGGCGGCGCCGACCTTGATCAGCGCCACGCCGCCCGACAGCCTGGCCGCGCGCTCGTCGAGCCTGTCACGGTCGTAGTCGCTGCCGGCCAAGGCACGCTCCTTGCGCAGGCTGGCGATGCGTTCCTCGATGGCGGCCGGTTTACCGGCCCCGCCAATCAGCGTCGTTGTCTCCTTGCCAACCTCGACCCGTCGGGCGCGCCCCAGATCCGACAATTTGAGCTTGGCCAGCGTCATGCCGATCTCATCACTGACCAGTGCCCCGCCGGTTAGCACCGCCATGTCCTGCAGCATGTGCTTGCGCTGCTCACCAAAGCCGGGGGCCTTGACGGCACAGGTCTTCAAGGTCCCGCCCATGGCGTTGATGACCAGCGCCGCCAGTGAGTCGCTGTCGAGTTCCTCGGCGATGACCAGGAGTGCACGCCCAGCCTTGACGATTTCTTCCAGCAGTGGCAGCAGTTCATTGAACGGCCCGAGCCGGCCAAGACACAACAGGACCGCAACGTCCTCCAGCACAGCGCTCTGGCGCTCCGCGTTGTTGACGAAATAGGGAGACAGATAGCCGTGATCAAACTGCATGCCCTCCACTATTTCGAGCACGCTGGCCAGGCCAGAACCGTCCTCAATGGAGATTGCACCTTCGCGCCCTACCTTGTCGATCGCGCCGGCCAGCAGGTCGCCGATCGAGCGGTCGTTGTTAGCCGAGATCGCAGCCACGTGAGCAATCTCCTGAGCGCTCACGCAGGGTCTGGCCAGGCACCTGACTTCGGCCACCACCTGGTCGATGGCCAACCCGATGCCGCGTTTCAGGCCCATCGGGTTCATGCCGCCGGCCAGGTAACGCAGGCCTTCGTGAATCATGGCGTGCGCCAGCACCGTGGCGGTGGTGGTACCGTCGCCAGCCATCTCGCTGGTGCGTGAGGCGACCTCGCGCAGGAGTTGGGCGCCCATGTTTTCAAAGTGGTCTGCCAACTCAATCGACTTGGCCACCAGCACGCCGGAATTGACGATTTGCGGCGCACCGACTTCGCGCTCCAGTATCACGGTACGCCCGCGCGGACCGAGCGTCACCGCGACTGCGTCGGCAAGAGTGTCAATGCCGCGCCGCATCTTGTCGCGCGCCTCGACGTCAAATAGGAGTTGTTTGGACTGCATGGTGAAACCTTGCCCCTCGGGCTATTCTGACGCTTCGACTATGCGGCTGCGGCGTGCGCTGCAGCTTGATTATTCGCAAGCGCTGGCTGCTGGCGCCGATTTGACAAATCGCAACAAGGCCGATGCCCGGCACGGTGATCATCAGCCACGTTTGCGCTTCGCAGGCGTCGAACCTTTGCCGCAGGAGTCGCCATGTTTTTCGAGAAACGCTTTCTGAGGTCGATGAACCAGATGCGTTCCCAAGTGAGCGTGCCACTGCGGATCGAACTGTGGAACGGGCGCAGTTTTGATTTCTGTAGCGATCCCAGTGTGACCGTGTCGATCCCGAGCGCGGCGGCGCTGCGCTACTTCCTCACACCCAGCCTGAACACCCTGGGTGAAGCCTTTGTCGAGGGCCACATCGGGGTGAAGGGCTCACCCAAAGACGTGTTCGAGGTGGCCGAGGGTCTGGCGCGCAGCATGTCGAGCCGGCTGCCGGGGGCGTTGGGCTGGCTGGCCAGTCACAGCCGCGATCGTGATCGCGCCGCAGTCGAGTACCACTACGATGTTTCGAACGAGTTCTACGCCCTGTTCCTGGACCCCGAGATGGTGTACTCCTGTGCCTATTTTCGAGACCCGAACGATACGCTGGAAGTCGCGCAGGCGCAGAAACTCGATCACATTCTGCGCAAGCTGCGGCTGGCGCCGGGTCAGCGCTTTCTGGATATTGGCTGCGGCTGGGGCGCGCTGATCCGGCGCGCGGCGCAGCACTATGGCGCGCACGCCACCGGCATCACCCTGTCGCGCATGCAGTTCGAGTATGCCTGCGAACAGATCCAGCGCAGCGGCCTGCAGGATCGCTGTCAGGTCCTTCTGTGCGACTACCGCGATCTGGACGAAGTAGAGGCCTACGACAAGATCGCCAGCGTTGGCATGTTCGAGCACGTGGGTCTGGGTCATCTGCAGGACTATTTCCGGATCATCCAGCGTTTGCTTGCCCGAGACGGACTGGTGCTCAATCACGGCATCACCAGCAGCGATGTGCAGAGCCGCTGGATCGGCATGGGTGCAGGTGAATTCATCGACCGCTACGTCTTTCCGGAAGGCGAGTTGCCGCATGTCTCGCTGACCCTGAAAGAAATGTGCAGCGCCGGGCTCGAGGTGCTGGACGTCGAATCCTTGCGGCGCCACTATGCGCGCACCTGCCAACTTTGGTCCAACAACCTGGAGGCGCACACGGCGCACGCCATCCGCATCGTGGGCGAACGCCGTCACCGCATCTGGCAAATCTACCTGGCCGGCTGCGCCCACGGCTTTGCTAACGGCTGGATGAACCTGTACCAGATTCTTTGCTCCAAGGCTGAAAACACCGCACTGGCCCAGCACCCGCTGACGCGCGATTACATCAGCACCGGTGCGCTGAGCCAGCAAGGCCGGCTCGATCCGGCGGGACCCGTCTTCGGCGCTGCTGCGGCCGTCGCCAAACAGCGTCATGCTTGTTGATAATTCGCAAATCATCCGGTACACAGAGGTCTACAGTGCACTCGTGCGTTGCAGGAATTCTGAAAAAATGTTTCCACCATGCACAAAGCTGGGGGGTTCAAGAAATTGAACCGAGTCTTGTTGTCCAACAACAAGACGGACGAGGACGCCTCCAGACGCGACAGCCCAACCCGCTGACCTGGGTTCCTCGCCACGCCGCCGGCCCCTAAGAAAGGTCGGCGGTTCTCTTTTGAGCGGCACCGGCCCCTGTCATCCCCAGCCTTGCGATTCATCAATACACGCGATCTCCACGCTCGGACACTGGGCTGGTCTGAACTCATCACCACGAAGGGAGCTTCTCTATGTACCCGTGCATTCCTGAGCCCATAGACGATGGCGTGCAACGGGCCTCGCGCTCCGCTCGGAGGGTGACGGTGCGTCCGGACGTGCTGTACCGTGCTGTCCTCGCCTGTACCCTGCTGCTGGCAGGATGCGCCGGCGAGTTGGGCGTCGAACTGGAGAACACTCGGGCGGCGCACGAACTCGCGCGATTGGCACGACCGCCAGGCTCGATCTACACCGGCTGGCGCGTGTTCCAGGACAGGTGCGCGAGCTGTCATGGGCCTGATGCCCTCGGAACGGGACTGGCTCCGGATCTGTTGCCTCTGGTTCGACAGATGGGGCCACGCAGCTTCGTTGGCCATGTACTCACGCGCTATGAATGGAATTTTGCGCCGAATCAGGCGCGAGGCGAAGGCAAGACACTGGACACTTTGATCGAAGATGTCATGCAGCGCCGAGGGCCCGGTCTCACGATGCCCGCGTGGCAGGGTGAGCCCAGCGTGAACGCCCATATTGTCGATCTCTATGCCTATCTGTCGGCGCGCGCCGAAGGTGGCCAGGGCTTGGGTCGTCCCTTGCCGTAGCACGGCCCGGCACAGTGGATGTGAGCAGTTTCGGGTGCCTGTCTTGCGATTTATCAAATGGCCAAGGTTCACCTGAGCTAGGCTGGTAAATCGAGCCTTGGAAGTCCGGTCCGCGACTGACCGACCGAGGTGCGTTTAAGCCAAGCAGATGGAGAATGCGATGAAGACCCAGGTCCTTGCCAGTCCGCGTTGGAGCACCGCCTCGATTGACGCTGCGCAAGCTGCGTCACCCATGGAATTTGCCACGCTGGCGCTGCACTTACAAAGCTGCCAGAAGAAACATGGCAGCGTGTTGGCGCTGCAGCCGATGTTCGGCCCGCTGCGCGGTCTGGTGAGCACGCATTTGGTGACCACGCTGGGGCTGATCGCCATGTTGCTCGACGTTTGCAGCCGTTGGTTCTAGGAGCTGGACCGATTCGGTCTGAAGCGGCCCCGCATGCAAGCCTCCCGACTGCTGCAACTGCTGCCCGAAGCGTCGGCGGCAGTCTGTGACATTCTGGACAGCGCGCGGGGTCCGCTGCAAGCGCCGATACGATCCGAGATTTTCGGTCAGCAACGTCTCGCGCAACATGGCCGCAGTCTTGGCGAGACGCACCGAGCCAGCGCTGCGACGTCCCGCTGGGCGACTTTTTTTCCACGCCTGCGCGAGAGCATCGCCGTGCTGCGCCAGGCACACCAGTACATTGGGGTGCACGCCCGGACCGGCTACGACATCAGTCCGGCTGCCGAATGGTTGCTCGATAACTTCCACCTGATTGAGGCACAGCTCGGCGAAATCCACGAGGGCCTGCCGCGCAGCTACTTTCGTGGCCTGCCGATTCTGGTGGATGAGCCGCTGATCGGCCTGCCACGCATCTACGGCGTGGCATGGGCCTTTGTGGCGCACACCGACGGTGCCTTTGATGAAGACCTGCTGATTCAATTTCTGAGTGCTTATCAGGAAACGCGTGAGCTGACCCTTGGCGAAACCTGGGCCCTGCCGACAACATTGCGCGTGGTCCTGGTCGAGAACCTGCGCCGCCTGGCCGAACGGGTGGCCGCGCACAAGGCGGCGCGCGAGCTCGCCAATCTGTGCTGCGAGCACCTCAGCGACTACAGCACCGAAAAACTTGACACCCTGCTCGCCTTACTGAATCAGCGCGGCGTCGGTCGCATGTTTCTATCGCAGATGGCGCAACGCCTGCTGGACCGGCGCAGCATGGGCGACACGCACTATTCACCGCTGTACCGGGACTGGGTACAAGCGGTGTTGCCCGACCTGGGCGCGCTGCGAACGCAGCAGGCAGCTGACCAGGCGGCAGACAATCTGAGCGTGAGCAATGCGGTAAGCTCACTGCGTGCCATCAGCGACTCCGACTGGCCTGACATCGTGGCCCGCGCCAGCACCCTGATGCGTGTCATGCTCGGCTCACCGGTGTTCGAAGCCGAGGATGTCGCCTCGCGCGACCAGACCTTGCACAGCATCGAGCGTCTGGCCCGGCGCGGCGCGCACAGCGAAGTCGCGGTTGCGCGGGTGCTGCTCGACCTGATGCGTGACGGCGCCGACGCCAGCGACGACCGCACCGTGCCTGGCTACTGGTTGCGAGGCGCCGGGCGGCCGACGCTGTGGCGCTCGCTCGGACTGCGCCGCGGTCCGGGCTACTGCCTGCCGACGCTGGTGCGCCGCGCTGCGCCTGCCGTCTATCTTGGCTCGATCCTGATCGGCACCCTCTGGCTGACGACCTGGCTGTTGCGCCAGCACGGCGCCATCCCTGCCCTGCCCTGGCTGACCCTGCTCGGTGCCCTGCTGATGCTGTTCCCCGCCTCCGAGACCGTGGTGGCCCTGGTCAATCGTCTGATCAGCGAGTCGACACCACCCGAACACATGGCTCGCCTGGCCCTGCTGGCGGGCATCCCGCCTGAGCACCGGGTGCTGGTGGTCGTTCCGGCGATGCTGACTGAACTGGAATCGGTAAGCGGGTTGGTCAATCGCCTGCGCCTGCACTACCTCGCCAATCCGGAGCCACAGGCCCAGTTTGCCCTGCTGAGCGACTGGGGCGACGCCGATGGCCCGCGCGCCGTCACGGACCAGGCGCTGCTGTCGCACGCGACCCGCTTGATACAGGAAATCAACACGCTCCATCCCCGAACGTCCGCGGAAAATGTCACCGCGCCGCGTTTTCTACTGCTGCACCGCGAGCGCACTTTTTGTGCGACCGAGCAGCGCTGGATCGGCTGGGAGCGCAAGCGCGGCAAGCTCGAACAACTGCTTACCGGGCTTGCCACCGGATCCACCAGCGCCTTCCTGGACCTGGGGGAGGTCTCGCGCCTTTGCCAACAAACCCGCTACATCGTCACGCTCGACAGCGACACGCAGTTGCCACCAGGACGCCTGCGCGAACTGGTCGGCGTCGCCGCGCACCCGCAGAACCAGCCCCGGCTCGGGCCCGATGGGCGTTCAGTGCTGAGCGGCTACGCCATCCTGCAACCCCACGTCGCAACGCCGCTGCCGAGCCCGCGCGAATTCACTCTCTATCACTGGCTGTTTGCCGGCCACTGTGGCATGGACCCCTACAGCGCGGCCAGCTCCGAGGTCTATCAGGATCTGTTCGGCGAGGGAACTTTCACCGGCAAGGGTCTGCTCCATGTCGACGCCTTGCACGCGCTGCTCACGCGCCGCCTGCCGCAGGACAGCGTGCTCAGTCACGATCTGCTCGAAGGTTCGCTGACGCGCTGCGCCACCGTGACCGATATCGCGTTGATCGAGGACGCACCGTTTCACGCCGACGTGGCGGCCTCGCGCATTCACCGCTGGACGCGCGGCGACTGGCAGTTGCTGCCCTTCCTGCTTTCGCCCAGGCGCTACCCGATGCGGACCATCAATCGTTGGAAGATGTTTGACAATCTGCGCCGCTCGCTGGTGGCGCCGATGTCCTTGGCCTTGCTGTCGCTCACGCTGACCGGCGCCGTGCTGTCCCCGGGCGCCGCGCTGACCCTGGTGCTGGCGGCGTTCTCGCTCGGTCCGCTGATGGGCGCCGTAGCCTCCTTCGTGCCGCGCCGCAGCCACGTGGCATGGCGCCATTCTTACCGGCAGGCGACGGACGATTCGCTGCGCGCACTGTGCACCGGACTGTGGCATCTGGCGATGCTGGTGCAACAGGCGCTGCTCGCTGTGGACGCCATCGGGCGTACCCTGTACCGCCTGCTCATCAGCCAGCGTCACCTGCTGCAGTGGACCACAGCAGCCGTCGCCCAGGCCCAGGCCAGAAACGATCTTGGCGGCCTGGCGCGCCGGCACTGGAAGGAGCCGGCCGCAGCTTTGTCCCTGCTTGCGCTTTATGCGGCCAGCGCTGCACCGCAGCTGCCACTGGCGCTGCTGCTGTGCCTGCTCTGGGGCGCTGCACCCCTTTGGATCTGGTGGGCCAGTCGCTCGCATGTACGCTACCAGGACGAGGCAGCAGCGCCGCAGGAACGAGCCTACCTTGAGGGCGTGGCACGTGACACCTGGCGCTTTTTTGAGCGCTGCGTGGTCGCTCAGGAGAACCATCTGCCACCCGACAACCTGCAGCTCACACCGCACGAGATGGTGGCGCACCGGACTTCACCGACCAATATTGGCCTGTACCTCCTGAGCGTCGCCTGTGCCCGGCAATTTGGCTGGATCGGAACCCAGGATTTGCTGCTGCGACTGGAGCGCACGCTGGCCAGTGTGGCTGGGCTGCGGCGCCAGCGCGGGCATTTCATGAACTGGTACGACACGCAGAGCTGCGAGCCGCTGCTGCCAATGTATGTCTCGACCGTGGACAGCGGCAACCTGTGCGGCCATCTGCTGGCGCTCGCGCATGCCTGCCTGGAGCTGACGCGCGCGCCGCATGACCTGATCGCGTCGCGCCGTGCCTTGCAAGCCGGACAGCAACGGCTGATGGCGCTGCTGCCAGCCTGGCCTGCGCTGGCGCCCGAGCTGCCGGCAGACTGCGCGCTGTTACGACTGGTCGGGCTGACCGACCCGCTGGGTGAGTGTTTGCGCAACGGCGCTCAGACCGCCGCGCTGTTGACCCAGGCGGGCGATGAATTGTCAAAGCTGCTGGCCAGCCGGACTGAACCGGCCGTTGCCGCAGCGCCCGCGCCCGGTGATGAACTGGCTTGGTGCCTGCTCGATCAACTCGCCACCTTGCGCTCGGCCTGGCTCGATGTTCAGTCCGGCACCGCCATCAGCACCGGCGGGGTTTCCGGCACGGCCGAGGCGACGCGGCGTCTGCAGGCGCTGGCGACGACCTGCCAAGAGCTGGCCTGGCAGGCCGACTTCGCATTCCTGTACCACCCGAAACGCCATTTGCTGCACATCGGCTACCGCGTTGCCGAGCAGCAGCTTGACGCCGGCTTCTACGACCTGCTCGCGTCGGAGTCGCGTTTGACCAGCCTGCTGGCGATTGCCAAGGGCGATCTGCCGATGCGTCACTGGGCCTGCCTGGGGCGCCCGTTTTTCGCCAGCGGTGCGGACGCCGGACTGCGCTCCTGGGCCGGCTCGATGTTTGAGTACCTGATGCCCGGTCTGGTGCTCGACGAACCGCCGGGCAGCGTATTGCGTCAGGCTTGTCACGCCGCGCTGCAGGCACAGATCGCTTTTGCGCGGTCGCACGGCGTACCCTGGGGTATTTCAGAATCGGCCTACGCGGGCGCCGACCACACGCTGGCTTTCCAATACGCGCCGCAGGGGGTTCCTGCCCTGGCGCTGCGCCGCACACCGGCCGATGAACTGGTAATCGCCCCGTACGCAACGGCGCTAGCAGCACAGATCGCGCCACACCGCGCCTGCATCAACTTTGTCGCGCTGCAGGATCTTCAGGCACGAACGCGCTATGGCTTCGTCGAGGCGCTCGACTTCAGCGCAGCGCGACAAATGCATGGCGAAGCCTTCACGGTCGTCGGCACCTTGATGACGCACCACCAGGGCATGACCATCGTGGCACTGGGCAATCTGCTGCTGGACCACCCGGCTCAGCGCTGGGCCATGGCCAGCGCCCCGATCCAGGCGGTGGCCTCGCTGCTGCACGAGCGAGCGCCGCGCGAGGTTTCGATGCCCTACCTGCCACCGATGGGTCCGCTGCGGCGCACACCCAAGCAAAGACGCGCGTCGGGCCTGCTGCGCGAACTCGTGCCGGGAGCGTCGGCGATCGAACCGACGCATGTGCTTTCAAATGGGCGCTACAGCGTTGCGCTGCGAGCCAACGGCGCCGGTTGGAGCCGCTGGCGCCAGATCGGCATCACGCGTTCGCGTGACGACGCGCTGCGCGACGCCCATGGCAGCTTCTTCTACCTGCGCCGGCTGCAGCCCGCGAGCAATGAGCCAGCAGCGGCCGTCGTCTCGCTCACGCAGCACCCGGCGCCTGATCCGCTGGCTCGCTACCATTGCACCTACCATGCTGACCGCGTCTGCTTCGAGGCGTCCTGGATCGATTTGCAGGCGCAGAGCACCGTCTGGGTCAGCCCCGAAGACGATATCGAGTTCCGTCGCATCGAACTGCGCAATCTGAGCGCCGCAGCCATCGCCATCGAACTGATGTCGGTCTTTGAAGTGACGCTCGCCGACAATCGCGCCGACGAAGCGCACCCGGCCTTCTCCAACCTGTTTGTGCGCGCCCAGTGGCAGCAGACACACCAGGCGCTGGTGTTCCAGCGTGTACCCCGACTCGACACCGAAGCCGGACTGCTGGCCGCTCATTTTCTGACCGACACCGATGCGCACCTGCGTACGCTGCGCGTGCAGACCGACCGCCAGCGCTGGCTTGGCCGCAACCGTGCAGCGAGTCAGCCGCTGGCCTCGTTCGACGAGTTGCCGCAGGCCGCGTCGGGTGCGGCCGTTGATCTCAATGCCGGCCTCGATCCGGTCTGCGCACTGGCCGCCGAACTGCACATCCCGGCACACGCCAAGGCCGTGCTGACCTTCGCCACCCTTGCCTCCGACAGCGCCTCCACACTCCATGCGGTGATCGACAAATACCGCCAGAGCAGCCACGTACAGCGCGCGTCCCTGATGTCGGCCACACTGACCAGTGTTCGGCTGCTCAGCCTGCGCATCAGCCCAGAGACTTTCGCCGCCATCCAGACCCTGAGCAGCGCCCTGCTGCTCAGCCTGTCGCGTCCGCCAGCGGGACCCGATGGCTCGAGTCCGCCGGGCAACCGCGTCTGCGACCGAAGACTGCTGTGGCGCTTTGGCATTTCGGGCGATCGCCCGCTGATCGTGGTGTCGGCCGACACGATGCAAGCGCTGGGCTTTCTGCGCTCGCTGGCGCAGGCACTGAGCCTGTGGTCCTGGGCCGGCGTCGCTTGCGACCTGCTGGTGATCAATGCCGAGCCCGTGTCCTACCTGGACCCGCTGCA
>CAITZZ010000051.1 GCA_903897005.1 uncultured beta proteobacterium
AACTGCATACGCAGCAGTTTCGCCGGTGCGGGCCAGTGTGTTCAGTGCCGAACAGGCTTGATGTGCCGGTTGGGCTGCAATGGCACCCAGACTGCCCTTGAGCCGATGAGACGAGGCGGCCAGCGCCGTGCTGTTTTTGGCAGCGACATCGCTGCGGATGGCTGCCATGTCAGCGCCTGACTGATCAAGCACCATTTGCACCACGGTGGTGAGTAGCTGCGTGCAGCCTCCTATCGCCGCAAGAGCGCTCTCCATATTGATTGGTGGCGTCGCAGGGATTGGGGGTGGGGTGAACATGGCGTCTTAATGTTCGCGGGCCTGGCTGCGCGCGATGCAGTCGGATGCCTGCTGTGCTGCTGCCGTAGACTCCGAGACCTCCACTTCAAGCCTCAGGTCATGCAACGTGAGCGACAGATGTGTGAGGGTGTCGCGCATGGCCTCCAGGTATTGCACCAGTTTGTGTTCCAGGTCCACGCGTAGCTGCTTTTGTTGCGGAGTTTCCATAGCTTTTGATCCCGATAGATATGTGGCCGGTCAGTAGGGTCGGAAGTTGCCGTTGTCTCGCGCTGACCGCACCGCGACCGGACTCACTGCAGACACCAGGCGTGGCGGCGCGGCACGGCGGTTGGTGACGACTTCCTGCCGCGCGGCTACTCTGGAGGTTTGCATGCCCACGTTGAAGAAGGCAATGCTGTCCTGCAACTGCTTGGCCTGGCCCGAGAGCTCTTCGCTGGTGGCAGCCAGCTCTTCCGAGGCCGATGCGTTTTGCTGCGTGGCCTTGCTGAGCTGGCCCATGGCGCTGCCAATTTGTGTCACGGACTCACTTTGCTCGTTACTGGCGGCGGCGATTTCTTGCACCAGCTCGCTGGTTTTCTGGATGCTGGGAACGATGGCGTCGAGCAGGTTGCCCGCGCGCTCGGATGTGGCCACGCTGTTGGTGGCCAGTTCGCCAATCTCTTTGGCTGCGGCCTGGCTGCGCTCGGCAAGTTTGCGCACCTCGGCGGCCACCACGGCAAAGCCTTTGCCGTGCTCACCGGCGCGTGCCGCTTCAATGGCGGCGTTCAGGGCCAGCAGGTTGGTCTGGTAGGCAATGTCGTCAATGATGCCGATCTTGGCGGCTATCTGTTTCATAGCTGTCACCGTATGGCTGACGGCGCTTCCACCCTCAATGGCCTCTTTGCTGGCGTTGGTGGCCATGCCATTGGTCACCCGGGCGTTGTCGCTGTTTTGGTTGATGCTGGCTGACATGGATTCAATTTGCGAGGAGGTTTCTTCCACACTGGCGGCCTGCTCGCTGGCGGCTTGCGACAGCGACTGTGCGGTGGATGACACTTGGTTGGCCGCACCCAGCAGGGCATTGGACGCGCCATGCACTTCGCCAATCACGCGGGTCAGGTTTTCGGCGGTGGCGTTAACGCTGTCCTTCACCTTGCCAAACAAGCCCTGGTAATCGCGCTCGATGCGTTGGGTCAGGTCGCCCTCGGCAAAAGCGGCCATCACGTCCGCTACGTCGCCCAGTCCCTGCTCACTGGTGGCGATGAGTTCGTTCATGCCAACGCTGATGATTTCCAGAAAACCGCTCTTGCCCTCAGTGCTCAGGCGCTGGCTGAAGTCGCCCGCGCCGGCTGC
>CAITZZ010000052.1 GCA_903897005.1 uncultured beta proteobacterium
GTGCAGGTGGAAAAAAATTCCGACTCCGTGCACGTGACCCAGCTGTTCTAGGCCGTATGGCAGGCGACTGGGCTACAGCCCGGTTACATCCACAAAAACATCCGTGCGCGGGAAACGCGCCACCATCCAGTGCCGGTCAATGTCCAGCGCCATCAGAACCGGCATCGGCAATTCGGCCACTGTATCGGGCCCCTGCACTGGCATGTCTGCCAAAAGGGCTGACAGATGGACCACGGCGGCCAGACTGTCAAAGGGTTGCGCGGCCATGGGGTCACCCGCACTTTGCAGTCCGGTGATGATGGCGTCGGGGAAGTTCCAGTGGCGCGCCAGCACGGCGGTGACCTGGCCTTCATCAAATCCCAGCAGGCGCTGCTCGCGCTCCCAGCGCAGCCCGGCCGGGTTGGGCAGCGCCTCAATAGCGACCAGAGCCTCGGGAGATTTTTGGCCGATGATGAGTTCACCGAGTCGCAGCATCATTCCCGCCAGCCAGGCTTGTTGCGGGTCCAGTCCGGCCCCACCTGCGAGCCACTGGGCGTATCCGCCACAGGCCATGCTGAATTTCCAGAAGGCGGAGCGATCCAGCCCTGGAACTTGTGGAAAGGCCGTGCTGATGCTGGTGGAGAGCGCCAGGGCACGCACACGCGAAAGGCCCATCAACTGAATGGCGTGCTCCAGAGAGAGCACCTGACGGCTGAGTCCGAACTGGGCGCTATTGGCCAGGCGCAACAGGTTGGCCGTGAGCGCCGGGTCTTTGGCAATGATGCTTTCCACCAGCTTCGCCGAGGCATTCGGGTCATTCAGGGTCCGAATCAGTGCATGGGCCACCTCGGACATCACAGGCAGCTTGGCAGACTCGAAAAAGGCGGTCAGGGTCGGCATGGAAACTCCAAATTTCAGGCGGGGCCACGGCTGCACAACCGGCAACTCGTACCCCAGGGGGTCAAGTATAGAAAGTTGGTGGTCGCCACGCCAGCATCAGGGCGACCACACACCTCGACCCTCCGTCGGGCTCAACCTGCGCTGCGCAGTGGCTCTAACGGATGCACTTCAACTCAGGGCAAGCAGTGGCTGCCTGCTGAGTGACACCTTTTGCGTGGCGTGTCCTTCATCGAGTTTGAACTCACTGACGACCAGCGCCAGGTTGTCGGCCAGGTTCTTCAGCGACGCCGTAGCTGCGGCCTGCTGCTCGACCAGCGCCGCGTTTTGCTGGGTGACCGAATCCATCTCCGTGATCGCCTGATTGACCTGCTCAATGCGTTCGCTCTGTTCACTGCTGGCCGAGGTGATCTCGCCCATGATGTCGGTGACGCGCCGGATACTGGTGACGATCTGCTGCATGGTGCTGCCGGCCTGCCCGACCAACACACTCCCGGCCTCGACCTTGCTCACCGAGTCCCCGATCAGGCCCTTGATTTCCTTGGCCGCATCGGCACTGCGCTGCGCCAGGCTGCGCACTTCGCTGGCGACCACCGCAAAGCCGCGTCCCTGCTCTCCGGCACGGGCGGCTTCCACTGCGGCATTGAGCGCCAGAATGTTGGTCTGGAACGCAATGCCATCAATGACGCCAATGATGTCCACGATCTTCTTCGACGAGGTATTGATGGAGCCCATGGTCTCGACCACTTGGGCCACCACATCGCCGCCCCTGACGGCTACCTCAGAGGCCGATTGGGCCAACTGGTTGGCCTGGCGGGCATTGTCAGCGTTCTGCTTCACGGTGCCGGTCAATTCTTCCATGGCTGACGCAGTTTCTTCCAGCGAACTGGCTTGCTTTTCGGTGCGCATCGAGAGGTCCTGGTTGCCGGCGGCGATCTGTCCTGAGGCCGTGACGATGGTTTCGGTGCCAATGCGAACCTGCCCGATCGTACTGGCCAGATGGGCTGTCATGTCCTTGAGGGACTGCATCAATTTGCCGGTTTCATCGGTGGACCGGATCGCAATATGGCCGCTCAGATTGCCACTGGCCACCCGTTGCGAGGCGCGCACCGCAGCGGACAGTGGCACCACAATGCTGCGCGTCACCCACCAGGCAATCGTGCAACCCAGCAAAGCGGCCAGAGACGACATCAGCACCGTGGCAAGCCGTGCTGTGGCCAGCGTACTGCCGGCTTTGACATTTTCTTCTTCGGCATTCTTGCCAATGAATTCCACCACATCACCGATCGCGTCCAGCGTCTTGTTTTGCAGGGGCTGCACTTCCATGATGGTCATGCGCATGACCGTTTCCTTGTCGGATGTCTGCGCCAGTGCGGCAACCTTCTTTTGTGCCTCGACGGCCACCTGACGCGTTGCAGTCACTTTGTCGAGCAACAGTTTTTCGGCTGGCGTGGCCATCTGACCGAGCTTCTCGAACAGGCGCCCATATTCCGCTCGCGCTGCCACCAGCTTCTTGCTTTCGAGTTCAATATCGGCTGGCTCGGTCAACAAAGCGATGTTGCGGCCGGTGACAATCGCCACCATGATGATTTGCCGCATCTCGTGCAAGGCATCGACCTTGACGTCAGTGACTTTGACGTTGACGTCGAAGTTCTCCTTGATCTTGGACATGCTGTAGACACTGATTGCAGCCATGGCTGCAATCATTAGCAGAATCAACCCAAAGCCGAAGCCCAGGCGCGTACCAATACTCAAATTGCGCAGTTGCATATATACCCATCGGGGGCCAACAAGTTTTAGAGCTTCCGCTTGGAAAGAAAGGCGTGGCAAGAATGTTGAATGCGGTTCACTGACCGTGCCTGCAACTTGTTGGCGTTCAAGCCGAACGCATGGTATGACGGTATGGTCGCAAAACGACGGTGCAGTCTGAAAATTCGAGGACCGGATGATTCAGATCAATGAAAAAGCCGCCTCAGACCTCTTTCGGCTCGGCCGCCAATCCGCATCGTGAAACGCTACAAAAATCGTAGCTTCCTACGCAATGAATACGGGGGCTAGAAGCCTATTTTCCATCAGACGTATGCGATGACTCGACCACGCAAAAACTGGCGGCGTAGTCGGTCTCATCCGTCACACTGACATGGGCGCTGAGCTTGCGGGCTTCGAACCAGTCTTTCAGGGCGCCATGCAGCAC
>CAITZZ010000053.1 GCA_903897005.1 uncultured beta proteobacterium
AGGTGCAGGCGTTCACGCTCGTAGCGCGCCGTGTCATCGGCCGACAGATCGACATGACCGGGCGCCACCTTCAGGCGTTGCTCGGCGTAGCGAAAGGGCTTGATCTGAAAGCTCAGCACGGTTTCGCTTGAACCCTGGCGCTTGACCTTCAGGCTCAAAGCACCAGGCGCCGCCGACAGGGGAATGCCGACCAGAGCCGTCCACTGCCCGCTCTGCTGCATCACCCACACCGGCACACCATTGAAGCTGACCTGCGGCGCCTGCGCTGAGGCGCCTAATTCAACGTGGGCAATGCCGCCTGGGGTGGCACGAGCCGTGGGCAGTTCACTGGCGTCAGCCTGCCAGCCAATCACGCATAGAAGCAGCGCGAGCCAGCGGCGGCGAGAAGCGCTTGTCAAACCGGTCCTCCGACAAAAGAAACCGCCGACTGCGCAGCCGTGTTGACCTGCAGCGAGAACACATCCGGCCGCGCATAGTGCCCGACCACGTCAAAGTCGAGCTGCGACATGGGGATCAGATCGAGATCAAGTTCTGCGGTCAGCAAGCAGTCCTGATCATGCAGCGGCCCGGCCAGGATCTTGCCGAGCGGGTCGATGATGACGCTGCCGCCGCGCATCAGCACGGTGTCGCTGGCCTGCGGCAGGCGATTGCTCATGCGATCCGACGGAAAGTCCGAGCGGCGCAGATGCTGGCAGGCCGAAAGCACGAAACAGCGCCCTTCCATCGCGATGTGCTGCATGGTGCCGATCCAGGTATCGCGATCATCGGCGGTGGGCGCGCAGTACAGCGTGACGCGCTGCTGGTACATTGCCATGCGCAGGGCCGGCATGTAGTTCTCCCAGCAGATCACCGCACCCATCTTGCCAAAAGGCGTATCGACCGCCTGCAGCGTCGAGCCATCACCAAAGCCCCAGATCAGGCGCTCCAGCGCGGTGGGCATCAGTTTGCGGTGCTTGCCCAGCAGTCGCCCGTCGGGACCCAGGTACACAGCAGTGCAGTAAAGCGTGCCGCCATCGCGCTCGATGATGCCAATGCAGACGTAGAGCCGGTACTCCTTCGCGGCCTTGGCCAACTGGGCAATCTCAGGGCCGTCGACGCAAACCGCGGCATCAAAGTAGAGCTTGAACTCGGTGCGCCCCTGCAAGGTGCGCCCGCCCAGGTAGATATGAAAGTCCGCCCCCTTGGGGTAGCCACCCAGAAAAGCCTCCGGAAACACCAGAACCTGCGCGCCCTGGGCAGCGGCCTCCTTCATCAAACCGAGTGCGCGCTCCACGGTGGCAGGTGTGTCGAGCAAGACTGACGAAGTCTGAATCACGGCGGCAGTAAGTTTCATCTGTGTTCTCCGGTGCGTTGTGGTCGGATTATCGGACTCTTAGTGAGCATTGAGAGGGCCGAAACTCACGATACTGTTCTCCCCAAGATTGCCTGATGCCAAGGACGCCGCAGTGGATGGCTCCGCGAATGTCCCCCGGCCTGCGGCCTCCGCCTTTATTTCGCTGCGCCACCCACTGCATCGTCCTCGGCCGCGAGCATTGGCGGTTTGCGCGATTCGAATACCAACCTCGCATGCAAGATCAGGCTGTTGGGGCGCTCAGCGCAGCGGCATAAAGGAGGAGTCCGAAGGACGGGGGACAGCCGCGGAGCTGAGTGCCCCGGCGGCCTGATCCACTCCCATGTCTAATGGGATTTGGCATGATAGAGGTATGAACAATCTAATTCACAAAATCGCCTCCGCGCTGTTGCTAGCCGGATTGTTCCTCGGCAGTTCACTTACCGGCGCTGCGCCCGCACAGCCGGAACGACCAAAGCTCGTGGTTCTGATCGTCATCGATGGCCTGCCACAGCGCCAGATCGAGGCCAATCGCGCGCAGTTTGTGAAAGACGGATTTGCGCGCTTTCTGGAGCGTGGCAGCTGG
>CAITZZ010000054.1 GCA_903897005.1 uncultured beta proteobacterium
ATCAACGCAGCGGTGTCGGTTGCAGCACCAACTTTCAAATCGACAGGCAGATACGCTACCGGGCGCACACGACTGTCGGCTTTCCGGTGCTCCAGTTCAACGCCGTGAAGAAGCAATTCATGGTGACCCGCAAAGTGCCCATTGCTGACAACCACAATCTTCAGGACCGGCCGTTCGCGGTGGCGCCCCGGAAAGCCAAAGCAGACCTTCCGAAGGCAGGCTTAGCTTTTCATAGCAGTAGCCCTCTAATCACGTTGCATGGTGCAATTATTGCACTATAATAAACTTGTGAATACGATTTATCGTGACGGCAAAATGAAGATATCGGTCTATGCTGACCATGCGCCGGTTCATTTTCATGTGCGCACCCCGGACGGTGATTCAGCGGTTGATCTGGTAACAATGGCCGAACTTGCGGGTTGCGCAAATCGAAAACTGCTTGCCAAGGCGATAGCTTGGGCGCTGGCCAACAAACCACTGATTCAGGCCGAATGGGACAAACTCAATGGAGCATGACAATGCGTGAAAAACTTCCACGAATCACCAGCGCCACGGCGCTTGACAACATGCGCTTGAATGTGCGGTTTGAGGACGGTTGGAGCGCTGACGTTGACCTGTCGGAGTTCGTGTCTGGGTTCAAGAGCCTCAAACCCCTGCGCGATGCTGATCTGTTTCCCCGGGTTGCTGTAGAGGAATGGGGTAGCGGCCTGACATGGGATGACGAGGGCCCGCTGTCGATCGCCGCCACCACGATTTACCGACTCGCCGCCGAGCAGTCTGACGACAGCGCGCGCAGCTTTGATGCATGGATGATGCAGCACGGGTTTTCGGCCAGCAAAGCAGCCGACACGCTGGGCATGTCGCGGCGCAATATCATCAATTACCGCACCGCCACCCGGCCCATTCCTAAAGTAGTGAGACTGGCCTGCAAGGCGGTGGATATGGGTGCTCACGACTGAGGCAGGGTTGGCGAGAGTCTCGCCCCGGTGGACTCGGGCACGCGGCGACATCGCTTTCGCGAATTGAATAGATGGTTTGGCTGTCAACTATCGGGCGTTGAATTCGATGCACTCAGATGCGGCAAAGTGCCCATTGCAGTTATCGGCAACCGTGTAACGCGGACATTCATAGCCATGTGTTGGAAGGCGAAGTCGTCGTTCAGATTGCGAGTTCGCATTTCTTGACCTGGCCGGGTGGTGCACGGTTGAGCACCTGTGTGGCGTTACGAAATCGTGACCACACAGTCGTCGGGCATGGTCACTGCTGAATCGATAGTTCAGACAGGGGTTCTGACTCTCATTGGAGAACGGTGCACGCAGCACACCAAGGTGAGGCATCAGCACACCATTTCGGTGAATCGACACTGAACAATTTGAATATCGCGGGATAAAGCCGACGAGGCCACTTGTAAACAGCTGGCGCGGTATTTGCTTTGGATTCCACATAGCGTTTCCCCTGATGTATCTTTTTACTTATTCGCTATAGTGGCCTTACCACCAAGCCACCCGACCATCAAACAAAACAGGTTCCATGTCCGCATTTAGCCCTATCAGTGTTTCCCGGCTGTACCGAATGATTGCAGCTCAAATCAAGGAAAAGATCCAGGATGGCAGCTACCGTGCGGGCGAGCGTTTGCCGTCAGAGCGAGAGCTGGCGGAAAAGCTGACGGTCAGCCGGCCCTCGGTCAGGGAGGCCTTGATTGCGCTGGAGATTGAGGGCTGGGTCGACGTCCGTGTCGGTACCGGGGTTTTCGTCACCGGTCCTGAGCTTCGAATGAATGCAGGCGCGCGGGACGAGGCCAGCAGCCTGACGTCGGAGATTGGCGCCGCCGATCTGCTGCAGGCGCGCCTTTTGATCGAACCGGTCTGCGCCGAATTGGCCGCGCGAAATGCCACGCCGGAGCAACTCGAGCAGATGCGCCAGTCGATCATGGCCCTGCCGCATTCAGGCAGCCCGACAACGCACAACGACACGCTGCACCTGCTGATGGCCGAGGCCAGCGGCAACGCCGCGCTGGCTTCCATCGTGCAACACCTGTGGAAGCTCAGTGAAGCCAGCGCCATTTTCATGAAACTCAATCAGCACTATGTTTATGACGAGGTCTGGGAAAAGGCGCACGTCGAGCATCTGGAATTGTTGACGGCTCTGCAAAAGCGCCGGCCCAAGGCTGCCCGGGGCGCCATGCACGCGCATCTGATAGGAATCAGCCAGCGCCTGGGTCTGGACGCCAACGACGACAAGGAAAGCTGATGGCCAACTTCCTTCAATCGCTTGACAGGACTGTCCCGCGAGACTGTTTTTTTAGAGGCCCACCGATATTTCAACCCTTGGAGAATGTGATGAAACGCATGTGTACTGGAACGAAAATTCTCAAAGCCGGCGCCGCGCTGGTCGCAGTTGGTCTGCTGTTGGGCGCTGCTGCGGCGCAAGCGCAGAACAAGGGCGGTACGCTCACCGCCATCGTTCAACCCGAACCTCCGATACTGATGCTGGGCCTGAACCAGCAGGGCCCAACGCAGTACGTGGCCGGCAAGATTTACCAGGGGCTGCTGGCCTATGACTTTCAGCTCAAGCCGCTGCCGTCATTGGCAAAGTCCTGGAAGGTTTCGTCTGATTCCCTGATCTACACCTTCGAGTTGCAGCCAGGCGTCAAGTGGCACGATGGGGTGGCTTTCGGTGCCGCCGACGTGGTGTTCAGCGTTGACAAGTTCCTGCGCGAAGTGCATCCACGCGGCCGTTTGCTGATCAACAAGTACATCGAGTCGATCAAGGCGCTCAACGACTACACGGTCGAGTTCAAGCTCAAGGAGCCGTTCTCTCCCTTCATGAGCATGTTTGTGGTGGACAACATGCCGATGGTGCCCAAACACATCTACGAAGGCACAGACTACCGGAACAACCCGGCCAATCAGACGCCGATCGGCACCGGCCCCTTCAAGTTCAAGGAATGGAAGAAGGGCTCGCATATTGTGCTGACGCGCAACAACGATTACTGGAAGAAGGGCCAGCCCTTTCTGGACGAGATTGTGTTTCGCGTGATCCCGGACGCAGCCTCGCGCGCCGTGGCCTTCGAGAAAGGTGATGTTCAAGTGCTTCGCGGTGGCGATGTTGACAATGTCGACGTCAAGCGCATAAAGGCCCTGCCCAACGTCGAAATGACAACCAAGGGTTGGGAGATGTATGCACCGCTGGCCTTTGCAAGTATGAATCAGCGCAAGCCACCATTCAACAACCTGAAGGTGCGCCAAGCCGTCATGCACGCACTGAACCGCAAGTTCATCGTCGACAACATTTTCTTTGGTATGGGCAAAGTGGCGACAGGGCCGATCGCATCGACCACGCTGTACTACGACAAGAACGTTACGCAATACGAATACAGCCTGGCCAAGGCGCGCACCCTGATTCAGGAGTCCGGTGTGAACGTTGGCGCAACGCCGATCAAGATCCTCTCCTTCCCCTATGGTGCCGCCTGGGATCGTCTGGCCGAGTACACCAAACAGAATCTCGAGCAGATCGGCTTCAAGGTGCAGATCGACCCGGTCGACGCCGGTGGCTGGGCCAAGCGCTCGGGCGACTTTGACTTCGATCTGACCTTCAACTTCACCTACCAGTATGGCGACCCGGCGCTCGGCGTGGCCCGGCATTTCCTGTCGACCAATGCGGTCAAGGGCTCACCCTTCGTCAACAACCAGGGCTATAACAACCCGCGCGTCGACGATCTGTTCGCCTCAGCCGCAGCAGTCCGGCTTCCGGAACTGCGCCAGAAGCTCTATTCAGAAGTCCAGACTATCCTGACGGCAGAAGTCGCGAACGGTTCCTTGTTCGAGATCGAGAACGCGACCTTCTACCAAAAGCACATCAAGAATCTGGTCAAGACCGGCATTGGCCTGAACGAAACGTTTGACGACGTTTACTTTGACAAGAAATAGCTGAAGGACCACCCGTCATCCGGCGGGTTCCCGATCCAATCCGGACACGGTCGTACGCATCGCGTGGGACCGTGTCCCCCTGCAGCGCACCAACTGATACGGTTCACCATGAAACTGATCTCCTTCCTCTTCGCAAGGTTGGGTAAGGCCTTCTTCGTCATCCTTGGCGTGGTGGTTCTGAACTTCCTGTTGATCCGACTTGCGCCGGGCGACCCGGCCAGCATCATGGCGGGCGAGGCTGCCTCCTCAGACCCGGCCTATGTCGAACAGCTGCGTCAGCAGTTCGGTTTCGATCAGCCCCTGTTGCAGCAGTTGTGGCTCTACATCAAGGGCATTCTGCAGTTTGATTTGGGCTACTCCTACCGCAATCGCCTGCCGGTACTCGACCTGATTCTCGATCGCCTGCCTGCCACCCTGTTGTTGATGCTGCTGGCCTTCGCATTCTCCTTTCTGGTTGGCGGATTGCTCGGTGTGCTGGCGGCCCGCAGCCGTTACACCAACAAGAAAAAATGGGTCGACAGCAGCATCATGGCGGTTGCCCTGCTGTTTTATGCGACGCCGCTTTTCTGGCTCTCGCTGCTCTTGATCATCCTGTTTTCGGTCACGCTGGGCTGGTTGCCGGCCTTCGGCATGGAAAGTGTCGGCGCCGGCCTGACCGGTCTCGACCGGGTGCTCGATATCTCGGCGCATCTGGTGCTGCCGGTGATTTCATTGGGCTGCTTCTTCATGGCGGTCTATGCCCGATTGGCGCGCGCGTCAATGCTCGAAGTCATGGGCATGGACTTCATCAAGACGGCACGCGCCAAGGGTGTGCCGGCCGGGCAGGTCATTCGCAAGCACGTCATTCGCAACGCCATGCTGCCGGTTGTCACCTTTGCCGGCATCCAACTCGGTCAGATGGCCGGGGGCGCGGTGCTGACCGAAACCGTGTTTGGCTGGCCCGGCATTGGCCGCCTGATGTTCGACGCGCTGATGCAGCGCGACTACCAGTTGTTGCTGGGCGTCTTCCTGGTCACGTCCAGCATGGTGGTGCTGTTCAACATCATCACCGATCTGATTTATCGGGTGGTCGATCCCCGCATTGAATTGGGAAACTGATATGAAGAAGTTCATGCTTCGATTCGCGGCCAACAAAGGCGCACTGACCGGTTTGCTCATTCTCGTGCTGGTGGTGTTGCTGGCCTTGTTCTGCTCCGCCTTGTACGCCGAGTCGCCCTGGGCCATGGTCGCCCAACCGCTGCTCAAGCCACTGGAAAATCCTGACTACCCGTTTGGCACCGACATGCTCGGGCGTGATCTGGGCGCCGGGATCGCCTATGGCGCGCGGGTCTCGCTGCTGGTCGGTGTGGTGTCGACGCTGGTGGCGGTGCTGTTTGGTATCCTGGTGGGTGCACTGGCAGGCTACTACGGCGGCCGCACCGATGACCTGCTGATGCGCTTTACCGAGTTCTTCCAGACCATCCCGCAACTCGCCATGGCGGTTGTGCTGGTGGCCATTTTCACACCCTCGCTCTACTCCATCGTTGGTGCCATCGCCATCGTCTCCTGGCCACCGGTGGCACGCCTGGTTCGAAGCGAATTCCTGACCCTGCGCCAGCGCGAGTTTGTGCAGGCGGCGGTGGTGATCGGCCAGAAACCGTCGCGCATCATCCTGACGCAGATCCTGCCCAACGCGATATCACCGATCATCGTCACCGCCTCGCTCATGATCGCCACGGCAATCCTGACCGAGTCCTCACTGTCCTTCCTCGGTCTGGGCGACCGCAACATGATGAGTTGGGGTTTCATGATCGGTGCCTCGCGCACCATGCTGCGCGAGGCGCCGCTGATGAGCGTACTGCCCGGCATTGCCATTCTGCTCACGGTGCTGGCGATCAACCTGATCGGCGAGGGCCTGAACGACGCGATGAATCCTCAACTGCGAAAACGGGCGGAATAGGCCATGCACATTCACCACAAGGATCCTGTCGCCCACCTGCTTAGCATCGAGCAGCTCAGTGTCGCCCTGCCACCGGGCAGCGACCGCGCGCATGCCATCAAGAACCTGTCGCTGGAGCTCGGAAGCGGTGAAATTCTCTGCATCGTGGGGGAGTCCGGTTCTGGCAAATCGATCAGCGCCAACGCCATCATGGGCCTACTGCCGGACTACCTGAAACCCGAGACCGGTCGCATCGTGTTCAAGGGCCGTGATCTGTTGCAGCTGAGCGAGGATGAACTCCTGAAGATACGTGGCAAGGACATCAGTATGGTGTTTCAGGAGCCGATGTCAGCTTTGAACCCGCTGATGCGCGTGGGCGAACAGATTAGCGAAGTTCTCTCAGTGCATGGGACTTACCCCGGCGCGGCGCGCGCCGCCCGGGTGCTCGAACTGCTCGAGTTCGTCGGTCTGCCCGACCCGCTCACGATCAAGGACGCCTACCCCTTCCGTCTCTCCGGTGGTCAGCGCCAGCGCGTCATGATCGCCATGGCCTTGGCACTCGAGCCTTCCATCCTGATCGCTGATGAACCCACCACCGCGCTCGATGTAACAACGCAGGCCCAGATCCTGGCACTGATCAAGCGCATCCAGGCAGACATTGGCATGGGCGTGATGTTCATCACGCATGACTTCGGCGTCGTCGCCGACATCGCGGACCGCGTCGCCGTCATGGAAAAAGGCATTCTGGTCGAGCAGGGTCCGGTTGAGCAGGTGCTGAACCGACCCCAGCATCCCTACACCCAGCGCCTGATTGCTGCCGTGCCGCACCGCAAGGAGGGCTTGACGGCGACCGATACCGAGCCGGCCATTCTTGAGGTCAGAAACCTGCGCAAGACCTATGTGACGGCGCGCGGCTTCTTCGTCAAGAAGCGGGTTGTCAATGCGGTGGACGACGTCAGCTTCAGCGTGCGCCGTGGCGAAACCCTGGGCATCGTCGGTGAATCGGGCTCCGGCAAGTCGACCATCGGCAAATGCCTGCTGCGCCTGATCGAGATCGACGGTGGCCAGCTCATCTTTCAGGGTCAGGACATCGCACAACTGACGCCGGCGCAGTTCCGTCCGATGCGACAGCATCTGCAAATGATTTTCCAGGACCCGTTCGCCTCCCTGAACCCGCGCCACACAGTGGGCCGCAGCATCATCGATGGCCCCCTGGCCAATGGTGTGTCGCATGCGGATGCCGAGCGCAAGGCACGCGAACTGCTGCGGCTGGTTGAACTCGATGAATCGGCCTTCGACCGCTATCCGAATGCGTTTTCGGGTGGCCAGCGCCAGCGCATCGGCATCGCCCGCGCCCTGGCGCTGGAGCCGCAACTGCTGGTGGCAGACGAGTCGGTCTCGGCGCTCGACGTCTCGGTTCAGGCCCAGGTGCTGACCCTTTTGCAGGACATCCAGAAGCGCCTGAACCTAGCCGTGATCTTCATCACCCACGACCTGCGCGTGGCGGCGCAGGTCTGCCACCAGATCGTCGTCATGCACAAGGGCCGTATCGTCGAGCATGGCACGCCGGCCGAGGTCTTTGACCAGCCGCGTGACAGCTATACGAAAAACCTGATTGCAGCCATTCCCGGGCAGCACTGGAGCCCGATCGCCAGCTCCGCAGCACCAGCCCATTCTTGAGAAAGTTCAGTCCATGACAGTCAATCAAGCACTGCCACCCGCGCGAAACGGTGGCCAGATTCTGGTGCAGCAGTTGTGCAATCACGGCGTACGCCGGGTGTTCCTGGTCCCCGGGGAAAGTTATCTGCCTTGTATTGATGCACTTTATGACCACCAGAAAGAACTCCAAGCCATCGTCTGCCGCCAGGAAAGCGGCGCTGCCTATATGGCCGAGGCGCATGGCAAGCTGACCGGCGAACCCGGCATATGTTTCGTCACCCGCGGCCCTGGCGCCACCAATGCCAGTATTGGCGTGCACACGGCATTCCAGGATTCCACGCCACTGATCCTGTTCATCGGACAGGTTGGCAACGGTTTCTGTGAGCGTGAGGCTTTTCAGGAGATCGACTATCGCCGCATGTTTGGCCAGATGGCCAAGTGGGTGGCGCAGATCGACCGCACCGAGCGCATTCCAGAGTTCATCGCGCGTGCCTTTACCGTTGCCACCAGCGGCCGCCCCGGCCCGGTGGTGCTGGCGCTGCCGGAAGACACTCTGTGGGGCACGGCTCAGGTCGCTGACCTTCCCCGTTATCAGCGTGTGATTTCGCGGCCTGCTGCGCAGGAAATCGAACAGTTGCGTGAGCGTCTGGAGGCTGCCCGCAACCCTTTTCTGCTGCTGGGGGGGAGTGGCTGGACACCACAGGCGCTGGCCCAACTGCGCGGCTTTGCTGAGCATTTCGATCTGCCGGTGGGCGTCTCCTGGCGCCGGCTTGAGTGTTTTGACCAACGCCACCCGAACTTCACCGGTCATGTCGGCTGGGGCATGACGCCGGAGTTACGCCAATTCGTGCGCGACGCCGACCTGCTTCTGGCTGTCGGTGCACGCCTGAACGAGCCCACCACCGAAGGCTACACGCTTGTCGAATGTCCCCAGCCGCGTCAGCAATTGATCCATGTGCATCCCGATCCGAACGAACTGGGCCGGGTCTTCCAGGCCACACAAGGCATCTGCGCCAGCACCGTCGGTTTCGCTGAAGCGGTTGCCGAACTGCGTCCCCAGCGTACGCCGACCTGGCGCCAATCAACCCGCGTGGCGCACGACAACTACCTGCGCAGCCTGCAGCCGCTGAGTTCGCCCAACGCCATGAGCCTGGATCAGGCCGCTTGCCATGTCGATGCTGTGCTGCCGGCCGATGCCTGCATCACGGTAGGGGCTGGTAACTACGCTCTGTATCCACACCGTTACCGTCAGTTCAACGGCATCGGCAGTTCACTCGCACCTACCGTGGGTAGCATGGGTTATGGCCTGCCGGCAGCCATCTCGGCTAAGCTGGAATACCCTGAGCGCACGGTCGTTTGTTACGCCGGTGACGGTTGCTTCCAGATGAACCTGCAGGAGCTGGGCGTGGCCATGCAGTATCGGCTAGGCATCGTCGTGCTGGTGTTCAACAACGGCATGTGGGGCACCATACGCGCCCACCAAGAACGCGAATTCCCCGGGCGCACCATCGCACTCACGTTCGACAACCCGGACTTTGCTCATCTCGTGGGCGCGTACCGTGGCCACGGCGAGGTGGTGACCGACAATGCGCAGTTCGAAGCCGCCTTCGCCCGTGCGCTTGCTTTCGTCGAACGCGAAAAACTGCCCGCCCTGATTGAAATTCGTTACGACGCCGAGGGCATTGCGCCGGGCGAAACCCTCAGCGCCATCCGCGCCCGCGCCCAGCAGCGGCAACGCGAGCAGGCCTCGTCAATTTGACAAGGTGAAGATCCATGTCTGACAACACCATCCACATCAACGGTCAGCGCCTTTGGCAGTCGCTGATGGACCTGGCCCGCATCGGCGCCACCGAACTCGGCGGCAACTGCCGTCTGGCGCTTACCGAACTTGACGGTCAAGGCCGGGACCTCGTGGTCAGCTGGATGAAGCAGGCCGGGCTGAGCGTAACAGTAGACCAAGTCGGTAACATCTTTGGGCGCCGCGACGGCCGCAACCCGCAACTGCCACCGGTGATGACAGGCAGCCACATCGACACGCAACCCACCGGCGGCAAGTTTGACGGCTGCTATGGCGTGATGGCGGGTCTGGAGATCATGCGCACGCTCAAGGATCACGGTTTGCAAACCGAGGCGCCTCTGGAACTGGCGATCTGGACCAATGAGGAGGGCTCGCGCTTTGTGCCGGTGATGATGGGCTCCGGCGTGTTTGCCGGCAAGTTCCCGCTGCAGACTGCGTTGGACGCGACCGACATGCAGGGTAGACGGGTGGGCGATGAGCTGCAAGCTATCGGCTACGCAGGCGCTCTGCCAGTGGGCGGTCGCCCGGTGGGCGCGTACTTCGAGGCCCACATCGAGCAGGGCCCCATCCTGGAAGCGCAGGACAAGGTCATTGGTGTCGTCACCGGCTCGCTGGGCTTGCGCTGGTACGACGTAACAGTCAGAGGCATGGAAATGCACGCCGGCCCCACGCCCATGGCGGTGCGCCAAGATGCCCTGTTCGCCGCCACCAACCTGATGCAGGAGGTCGTCCAAATCGCCCGCGACCATCAACCCCACGGCCGTGGCACGGTAGGTGTGGTCCAAGTCCATCCAGGCTCACGAAATGTGATCCCTGGCTGTGTATATTTTACGGCCGACCTGCGTCATCAGGATGCCACAACGCTGGCCGAGATGGACCAGCGCTGGCGCAAGGCCTGCGCCGAAGCCGGTGCGCGATTCGGCGTCAAGGTCGAACTGACGGACGTGCAGCACTTCCCGCCCACCCCGTTCGCTGAGCCACTGGTCCAGCACATCCGAGACCAGGCGCAGCGCGCGGGTTACTCGCACATGGATATGGTTACGGGTGCGGGGCACGATGCGGTCTACATTTCCGAAGTCGCGCCCACGGCCATGATCTTTGTGCCTTGCAAGAACGGCATCAGCCACAACGAGATTGAAGATGCGAAGCCCGCCCACCTCGAGGCCGGTGCCAACGTGTTGCTCAACGCCATGTTGCAGGCCGCCGGCCTAGACCCGCAGCGAAAAGTTACCACATGACCACCGTTGAAATAGCCACCTGGCGCGCCCGCGCCTTGAAGCTCAGGAACGACGCCTTCATCGTTGGCCGTCTTGTGGACGACGAAGGAGGCCAGACATTCGCCACGATCAACCAGACAACGGGCCGGAAGCTCGCCGACGCAACGGCCTGCCGGGCGATCGAATTCGATGCTGCCGTCGTGGCTGCGCGCCGTGCCTATGAAGCAGGCGTGAGGTCAGGACACCCCGCGCGCGCGCGTAAACGAGGGTCGCTGCGCCTGTCGCGCCGCCTGCGGGTCGTGCGGGTTTCGGTTAACTGCAATTTCAACGGTGATATCTCGGTTCCCTTCAGAGGCGTCAAGCAGTCCGGCTTCGGCCGTGACAAGTCGCTGGATGCGCCAGACCTATGCAGCGACCTCAAGATCACCTGGATCACCCGGCCTTCAGCAACCAAAGTGCCATGACATCCCCGATCACCATCGCCCGTCCGGCCCATGTCCTGTGGCTGCAAGCCTGCGGCATTTTCCTTTGTGCAATGGTGGCATTGGCTACTTTGGACATGCTGGCCAAGGACCTGGTTGCACGCCACCCGGCTCCGGTAATCAACCTTGTGCGCTATGGCGTAGTGCTGATGATGGCAGTGGTCTTAATGCATGTGCGTGGAACCGCCTGGCGCCTGATCGCCAAACACCGAAGCATGATGATATGGCGCGGCATCATGCTGGGCACCGTGGGATTGACCTTTATGCAGGCCCTGCACACTATGCCGCTGGCCGAGGCCACGGCCATCTACTTCCTGTCGCCACTTATCATCGTTTCCCTCTCGCCATGGATGCTGGGTGAACAGGTGCACAGGCGGCAAGTGGTCGCCGTGGTGGTCGGTTTTGCGGGTATGCTTTTGATCGTACGCCCCGGCGGCGCCCTGCCTCTGGCTGGTACGGTGCTGATGTTGATGGCTGCCGGTGCGTACGCCATGCTGCAGATCCTCACGCGGCATCTGGCCGGCAAGGTCAGCATGGAGCAACAGTTCGCCTGGACCGCAGTGATCTGCACCGTGATGACCTTGTTGTCCCTTCCCTCCGCCGACCCCTTGGCCTGGCCTGGTCCAGGCGACTTGGCGCGAATGGTCCTGGTCGGCATGCTCAGCGGGCTCGGTCAATATCTCTTGATCAAAGCCTTCCAGAGGGTATCGGCCTCGTCGCTTGCACCCTTCAACTACTTTCACTTGTTGCTAGCGGTGGTGTTCAGTGTGCTGGTGTTTGGGCAACGGCCTGATGCGCTTGCGCTGCTGGGCATTGCCGTCATCGCCTGCGCCGGTCTTGTGCTCACGCTGCCAGTCTTTCGAACCCAACTCGCCGCCATCCTGGAATCGCGCCAGACGCGGCGATGAATCCAGACTCACTATGTCCAGCCTAATCGATGAACTCGCCCGGACTGTGGGTGCCGCGCACGTACTGACCGACACAGACATTCCACCCCAGCACTGCACCGACTGGTTCCATGCTCACACCAGCACGCCATTGGCACTGGTACGCCCGGGAACGCCAGATGAAGTGGCCAAGGTAATGGCGATCTGTTGCCGACACAACCAACCGGTTACCCCCCAGGGTGGACTCACCGGCCTGGTGGCAGGTGCCGCACCGGCCGAAGGCGACATTGCACTCTCTCTGGCGCGGTTGAACGGCATCGAAGAAATCGACACCGCAGCCAGCACGATCACTGTGTTGGCCGGCACGCCCCTGCAAACCGTGCAGGAAGCGGCACGCGCAGCCGGATTGCTCTTGGCCGTGGACTTGGGGGCGCGAGGCTCCTGCCAAATTGGCGGCAACATTGCCACCAATGCGGGTGGCAACCGCGTCATACGTTATGGAATGATGCGCGAGCAGGTTCTGGGCCTGGAAGTGGTGTTGGCCGACGGCACCCTGATCACCAGCCTGAACAAGATGCTGAAAAACAATGCAGGCTTCGATCTCAAGCATCTTTTTATCGGCTCCGAGGGCTGCCTTGGTGTGGTGACGCGTGCTGTGCTGCGCCTGCAACCGTTACCTGCGAGCTGCTGCACCGCATGGTGTGCGCTGTCCGATTATTCAGCCGTCATCGCGTTTCTGCGCCATGCTCAGGCATCGCTGGGTGGCACATTGTCGGCATTTGAGGTCATGTGGCCTGATTTCCACGAACTGGTCACCAGCCGTGTTCAAGGCATCAGATCGCCCCTGCCCGTGGGCGAAAGTCTGCAGGTCCTGCTTGAAGTTGAGGGTAGTAATCAGCAGCGCGATTCGAACATTTTTTCGGCCATGCTTGAACATGCGCTGGAAAGGGGTTTCTTAATCGATGCAACGATTGCGCAATCGCTCAAGGAGCGAGAAGGCTTCTGGCGATTGCGCGACGCTGTTTCCGAGTTCCCGCTGATGTGGTCACCTTACTGTGGTTACGACGTCAGTTTGCCGATTGGTCGTATTGGTGAGTTTGTTTCCGAACTTAAGGCTGCGCTGTGCTTGCATTTTCCTCAATGTGAGCATGTGCACTTCGGACACATCGGCGACAGCAATCTGCATATCGGCGTGCACCTGGACAGAAGCTGCGGGAGTTTTCCTGAAGATGCGATCGATGACTGCGTTTACACCTTGCTGCGCGGCTACGGCGGCTCGATCTCGGCCGAGCATGGTATCGGTCTGCATAAGAAGGCCTACCTCGGGTATTCGCGTTCCCAGCAGGAGATTGCACTGATGCGCACGATCAAGCAGGCTCTTGATCCCAATGGATTGCTAAACCCCGGAAAGGTCCTGCCATGAAGCAGTCCATGAACCCGCAATCCGCTGCCATGGTGATCGAAATCATCCGATGCACCATGCAAAGCCAGCCCTTTTAGCATGCCATCAACCACGCCACCGGCGACTCAGGCAGAACCTACTATTCAGGAGATCACATGAAGACCTTTTTCCATATCGATCAACTTCTGCACCATCCACGGACCTACCTGTCACGTGGCCAGATGCGCACGCCTCAAGAGGTTCCCGAGCGCGCGGTCCAAATCCTGCGCGGCGTCGAAAACATGGGCTTTAAGGTATGCACGCCTGAAGACCATGGCATGTCAGGACTACGGGCGGTTCACAGTCAGACCTACCTGCACTTTCTGGAGACCGCACATGCCCAGTGGAAGCAGATGCCCGCAGACTGGGGAGACGAAGTGATATCCAACATCTTCGTTCGCGAACCCAATGCGTTGCGTGGCATCCTCGCGCAAGCATCGGCCTATCTGGCCGACGGCAGTTGCCCGGTGGGGGCGTCCACCTGGCACTCGGCCTATTGGGCGGCGCAGTGCGCGCTGTCGGGTGCGCAGGAACTCATTCAGGGTAGCCCTCAGGCCTATGCCCTGTGCCGCCCGCCCGGCCACCACGCACGCGCCGCCGCAGCCGGTGGCTTCTGTTATCTCAACAACGCGGCCATCGCAGCCCAGGAACTGCGGAAAAAGTATTCGCGGGTCGCTGTGTTCGATGCGGATATGCACCACGGCCAGGGCGTACAGGAAATCTTTTACGACCGGGCCGATGTCTTTTACGTCTCCATCCACGGTGACCCGACCAACTTTTATCCGGCAGTTGCCGGCTTCAGCGAAGAAACGGGATCGGGTGCGGGTCTGGGTTTCAATCTCAACCTGCCGATGCCCCATGGTGCACCGGAATCGCTGTTCTTCGAAAAGGTGGAACAGGCCCTGGGCGCTATACGCAACTTCCAGCCCGAAGCGATCGTCTTTGCGTTGGGCTTTGACATCTACAAGGACGATCCCCAATCCCTGGTTGGCGTCACCAGCGCCGGCTTTCAACGCTTGGGACAGGCAGTTGCGAGCCTTAATCTGCCTACCCTATTTGTGCAGGAGGGCGGTTACCACCTCGACAGTTTGGCACACAACACCGAACAGTTTTTCACCGGTACGACACGCACCAAATCTGCAGTAGCCTCAATCTAAAGGAGTTGATGTGCGAGCTCAAGCCATTCCCACCGTACAGATTGAAAACGAACGCGTGATCGTCACTGAATGGCGTTTCGCACCTGGTGCCGAGACTGGTTGGCATACCCACGGTCACGACTACGTGGTCGTGCCAATGACACACGGAACCTTATTACTGGAAACCGACGAGGGTCGCCGTTCATCATGACGCTTGGCATGCAATCTGTTGGTTTTGGCATTGCCTTGTTCCTGACGGCGGGCGTTCCGGTTTCAAACCTGCCCGATGCACTGGGTGACACCTTTGGTTTTGGCGTGCTGCTGGGTGTTCCCGTCCCCATTTTGATGATGCTTTCGATATTGGCTGTTATGTTTGTCTTGTTGAATTACTCTGCCTGGGGCCGGCATTTGTATGCGGTTAGCAGCAACCCGAAAGCGGCTTTGTTGTCAGGTATTGAGGTCAAACCCATCCTGATCAGCGCCTATGTTTTATGTGCCTTGATTGCCGGCATATCGGGTTTGCTGTTGAAGGCAAGAACGGCTTCCGGGGATGCCAATCTGGGCGGGTCGATGGCACTTGAATCGATTGCTGCCTGTGTCATTGGCGGCGTATCGCTGCGCGGCGGCATCGGGCGCCTGGGGAATGTGGTGCTGGGCGCTATCTTTATCGGCCTGGTACAAAACGGAATGAACCTTGCGCAAATCGGCTCGTACTTGCAGATTGTTGTGCTCGGCATGCTTTTGATTGTGGCCGTTGTGTTTGACCGCATTCGTCAAAAGCGGCTGTACCGGCTTTAAAGCACGAACCCGGCCTGTCCCGACATTCAAACGTATTGCGCAACCTTCCCGACAACACATTGGAGTGATATGCACCGCGAACCCGAACTCAAAAATGCTGCCCTGATGGCGCGCCGCCAGGCTGCCATCCCCCGTGGCGTAGGCCAAAGCCACGAAGTCTTCATCGCCCGCGGCGAAAACGCCGAAGTCTGGGATGTTG